>CAZEBC010000239.1:4136-5254 GCA_964510165.1 uncultured bacterium | reverse complement strand
TTATGGATCGTAGAGAATTCATCAAGAGCAGCGTCGGAGGCGCGGCGGCCCTGGCGGTGGGGTCACACCTGCCGTCATGGATTCTGAATAATGAAGCGTACGCCGCGACCCAGACGCTCAATTTCACGCTTACCGATGCAGTAAAAGGGATGATTAACGACCAGCCGGGATGGGAAGCGAAATGCTACTTCTGGCTGTTCAAATCAACCGCACCCGACATCGCAGCCGAAGTCCCCGGACCGACCATCTTCGCCTTTGAAGGGGACACCATTAATATCAACCTGAGCAACGCGCTGCCTCAGAGCCATCGCTTCGCCGTTCCGGCACTGCAGGCCAGGTTCCCGGGCGCAGGCCCGTTCACCAGCCCGACCATGGGACCGGGCACGCTGGCGTCGCCCACGTCAACGAGCTTCAGCTTCACGCTGCCCGCGGGCTCGGCCGGCTCGTATCTGTATTATGACGACCTGAACGCGCCCGTCAACCGTATGATGGGCTTGCACGGCGCATTGATCGTAATGCCGAATCCGGCCACTGGAACGCCGTACAGCACGAGTGTGGTTGCGGCGAATCCCAGGATGGCGCAGTTGTTCGCCGACCTGGGCACGGCGCCGTGGTGGCCTGGCCTGGCGTGGGACGAGGAGGGGGTCAATCCCGCTCCGTATCCCAACACGCCGCCGTTCCGGCAGTATATCTGGGTGTTGCATGAACCCAGCTCGCTGCTCTTCAACGATGTGGGGATATTCTCGTTCGCCAATCCGGGAACCAATTATCCCTCTGCGATTTTTGTGGACAGGTTCCTGAACGACCCGCTGGTGGTAGTCGGGAACGCGAACACGCCTCCCCTGAGAAACAATACGCCCGATTACTTCACCATCAACGGCATGTCAGGACATTTCTCGCACAATACCCCGTACATCACGCCGCATCTGCGCGTGGGCGAGCCGTGCATGATCCGCATCCTGAATGCGGGAATGTGGACGCACTCGATGCACCTCCACGCCAACCATTATTATCTGATGGCCATGGACAACCGGCTCAAGTTCCTTCCCGGCCAGCAGGATAATCACCCGTGGCTGGACGTAGTGGGCGTCAGGCCTCTTGCCACCGTGGACTGGCTG
>CAZEBC010000239.1:0-4036 GCA_964510165.1 uncultured bacterium | reverse complement strand
GAACAGTACGGCCCCGACCCGAACGTGAGCCCGCAACAGGCGGCAGGGCCCGAGCCTCCTTGGCCGCATGTTCACATTGACCATTGAGCTTGCATGGGCGATTCGAAGACCGCCCTGCAAATGACGAAAGGAAAAATACCATGTCAGTTTCGAATCCTCGATTCATAATCCCGCGCAGGTCGATCGAACATCCTGCCGGGGAAGCCGGACTGTGGGCCAAGATGTTCGATCCGCCCACCTTCAGTCCGCCCACGCCTGAACGGTGCGACCTGCTCACTCTTCCGCCCGGGGTCAGGGCCAACCCCGTGCCGGAAGTGATGCTGGCGGCGGGCTTTCAGGACAGGGTCAGCGTGCCGCACACGGTGCAGCGAGACCTGCTCCACGGCGTTGACATTCCCGGCTGGGACGGCAAGGAACTGTTTTTCATGACCTTTAGAGACCATGACAATCCCACCGCCATCGGCACCTATCCGGGACCTACTATCCGCGTGCCGCGTGGAGCGGTCTTTCACAGCGAGACTCAGGGGCACGGTCCGCCGCCGCACACCATCCATTGGCACGGAATCGAGCCAACTCCGATGAACGACGGCGTCGGCCACTGCTCGATGGAGATTGGCGATTACACATATCAGTGGCAGCCCAACTTCATGGGCCACTACTTCTACCACTGCCATCGAAACACGGTGCAGCACTTCGAGTTCGGCCTGTTCGGGTTGCTGCTCATCATGGCGCCCGACGCCTACTTCTCCTCGATCGCGTCCACGAACCCGGATGGTACCGTCAACTTGAACACCATCCCGATTGGCGCGGGAAGCGACGGACTGTTTAGAGTGCAGTGCAATCTCGACCCGGCTTCCACCGGCCTGCCCAACCCGTTCCCCGGGTTCACCAAAGGCAGTCCCGAAGGGATAGAGAATGGCGATCCGCACGCCTACACCGTGCCGTACGACGTGGAAGCGTTGTGGGTATGTGACGACCGCGACTCCCTATGGAGCGACTTCGCGAAGGATGCGAGGGCGTTTTATCCGGCGCACGGAAGCGAAACGGGTGTCAATGACACTTTCTTCCGGGGGTTCTTCAACGACTTCAACGCCGACTACTGGTTCATTACGGGCGTGCCCGTGCCGGCGCACAGGCGCGACCGCGGCGGAACGGGCGTCGGGATAATCAAGCCGGCAGACCCACCGCCCGCAGGCGGCGGCTTGCCCGGCGGGCTGATACCCCCGGCGCTGAACAGCGGCGTTTCCGGAACGCAGGTATCCATCAACGCCCGCGTGGGTCAGACCATTCTGATCCGCGTGCTCGACGCGGCGTACAATTACGCCAGGGTTACCTTCCCATTCGACGTGATGGTAATCGCCCATGACGGAAGGGCGCTCGGAGTGCCGCCGTTCGGGAATTACAACTCGGCGTGGCGTCTGCGTGCAGGGAGGCCATTAACCCTTAGCACGGCAATGCGCATTGACGCGCTGACCAGGTTCAACCGGCCGTTCGTCGGCGCCGCCAAGGTTGAGTTCCTCGACACGCAGAGCGCAACCGGCGGCCCCGGTCCGCTGCTGATGACCGCGCTGATTGGGGTTAACATCACCGCATAAGCTGAATGAGTGTGGGGGCGCACACCGTGCGCCTCTACACACAGTGACTAACCACAATGGGGACATGATGATTTATCGTGTCCCCATTGTGGTTTGTAAGAGTTGGAGCACAGCACGGCACAGCCGCGACCTGAGCCCCTCACCCTGCCCTCTCCCCGTGGGAGAGGGTATACGAAAAGATTCCCCTTTCCCCGTGGGAGAGAGTTGGGGGGAGGGGGCGACCCTCCTTATCCCCTCTTCGCCATATTCAACAATCCGCCCGCGACCAGCATCTGCCGCTGTCTGTCGGAAACCTCCAGCCGGGTTCGCAGTTCCTGGCCGTCCACCGTGACCTTGATTTCCTTGTCTCCCCTCTTGATGGCATCGCGGATGCCGGGAATCCTCACCATCGAGCCTTGCCTTATCTTGTTGTAGTCCTCGCTCTTGATGAACTCGAGCGGCACGATGCCGAAATTGATCAGGTTGGCCTTGTGAATGCGGGCAAAGCTCTTGACGATCTTAGCTTTGACGCCCAGATAGCGCGGCGCGAGCGCGGCGTGCTCGCGCGAGGAGCCTTGCCCGTAGTTGTCGCCTCCAACGACTATGCCACCGCCCTTCTGCTTGCATCTCATGGAGAAATTCTCATCAACGATCTCGAACACGAATTTGCTGATTTCGGGTATATTGCTCCGAAGCGGGAGCACTTTGGCGCCGGCGGGCATGATGGCGTCGGTGCTCACGTTGTCGCCGACCTTCACGAGGACTTCGCCTTCGATGTTTTCCGGTAATGGCCCAAGCTCGGGAAAAGGCTTTATGTTCGGGCCTCGTATGATCTCCACCTTTTCGGGTTCGTCGGAAGGAAGAACAAACCAATCGGGATTGTACTTGAACATTTTGGGGAATCTGACCTTCGGACACTCGCCGAGCGCGCGCGGGTCGGTGATGGCGCCTTTGAGCGCGGATGCGGCGGCGACTTCGGGCGAGCACAGATACACGTAGTCGTCTTTCGTGCCGCTGCGTCCCTTGAAATTGCGAGGGAACGTGCGGAGCGAATTCATATTGGTTCCGGGCGCCTGTCCCATGCCGATGCAACCGAGACAGCCGGACTGGTGGATTCTGGCGCCCGCATGAATGAGCGGAAGCACGCCGCCCATGACTTCGAGGTTCTCCAAAGCCTGTCGGCTGCCGGGATTGATCTCGAAGCTTGTGTACGGATGCGCCCGCTTCCCCTCCACAATCTTCGCAGCGATCATCAGGTCGCGATATGAGCCGTTCGTGGAACTTCCCACGATGACCTGCCCGAGCGGCGTGCCCTCAAGCTCGGCGGCGGTCTTGACATTGTCCGGGTTCGAGGGACACGCAACCAGCGGCTCGATCGTGCTCAGGTCGAGTTCGGTCACCTCGTCATAATCGGCGCCCTTATCGGAGCTGAGTTCGCGCCATGCGTCCTCGCGCCCGTTCAGCGCGAGATACTTGCGGGTTATCTGGTCGGACGGAAAAATGCATGCTGTTGCCCCGATATCAACTCCCATGTTGGCAATGGTTCCACGCGCGGCCATGTCGAGGTTCTTGACGCCCGGCCCGAAAAACTCCATGATCTTGCCGACGCCGGCCTTGCAGGTGAATCGGCGCATAAGTTCAAGAATAACGTCCTTGCCGGAGACCCACGGCTGGAGCTTGCCCTTGACGCGAATGCCCCAAGTCTTCGGGTACATCAGATAAAAGGGCTTGCCAGCCATGGCCATGGCGACCTCGATGCCGCCGGCGCCGACCGCGAGCATGGCGAGGCATCCGCCCGTGGTCGTATGGCTGTCGGAGCCGAGCAGCGTTTTGCCGGGGATGCCGAACCGCTCACGGTGCACGTGATGCGAGACGCCGTTCCCGGGAGGCGACAGGATGACGCCGTACTTCGCTGCGACGGTCTGAAGGAAGATGTGGTCGTCGGCGTTCTTATAGTCGGTCTGGATGATATTATGATCAACATAGCTGACGGAAAGCTCGGCGCGCACGCGCGGGATATTGAGCGACTCGAACTCGAGGTAGCACATCGTGCCCGTGGCGTCCTGCGTGAGGGTCTGGTCCACCTTGATCCCGATCTCCTCGCCCGGCGCCATGTTTCCTTCGACCAGGTGTTCCTTAAGAAGCTTCTGGGCCAGGTTCTCGGCCATGGCGATTCTCCTTTCTGGTGCGGAAGCGCGCGGGCGCTCCCGTAATTGCAGAGATTATACACCATAAAATGTAACACGTTTGCCGCTGGCGGCAAGCGAGGAGAAGTGACTACACTTTTTCCCGCCCACCCACCCCTTTTGTCACGCTTCCCATGGACCCCTTTCGCCATCTAACCTCTTAGATGCCAAGCATTTCCACGATTCGAAATTTTTGTTAACAGAAATTTCGTTGACCAACTCATTCTCCCTATGCTTCAATTGCCTCATGGTCAGCCAATCGTAGGCGCGCTAAGG
>CAZEBC010000238.1:0-5265 GCA_964510165.1 uncultured bacterium | reverse complement strand
GTGTCGAGAGTATCGTCGGCGAGTTCGGCCTCGCCGTTCGATTCGGTCTCGGAGACGGCGGCGCCTTCCGGCAGGTGTTCTTCTTCCTTTTCCTTCGGGATGACCACGGCGAGCGCGACGAAGGTGTCGTCCTCCTGCATTCGCATGACGCGTACGCCTTGGGTATTGCGCCCGATGAGGGATATCTCGCTGGCAGGCGTTCTGACGACCATACCCTTCGAGGAGACGCAGACTACCTCGTCGGTATCGCGAACGGTGCGCATGCCGATGCAGCGGCCGTTGCGCTCGGTGGTCTTGATGTTGATGATGCCCTTGCCGCCCCGGCTCTGCTGGCGGTATTCATCGAAATCGGTCCGCTTGCCGTAACCGTTCTCGGTGACAACGAGGATGGTGGAGTCGGGGTCCACGAGTTCCATGTCTATGACGCGGTCGCCCTCCTCGAGGCGGACGCCGATGACGCCCCGGGCGGTTCTTCCCATGGGGCGCACCTGGCGCTCATGGAAGCGGATGGCGAGGCCCTGCTCGGTGCCGAGCAGGATTTCGTCGTCTCCGCTGGTGAGCTTGACTTGGGTGAGCCTGTCGCCCTCATCCAGGGTGATGGCGATGATCCCGCCGCTTCGCGGGTTGCTGAACGCGGAGAGTTCGGTCTTCTTGACGACGCCTTTCTCTGTCGCCATCATGACGTACTTGCCGTCCTCGAAGGTCTTGACGTTAAGGAAGGCGGCGACGGTCTCGCCCTCGGCGAGCTTGAGCATGTTGATGATCGCGCGTCCCTTCGAGTAGCGGCCGGCGCGCGGAATCTCGTGCACCTTGAGCCAGTGGACGTGGCCGCGGCCGGTGAAAAAGAGGATGTAATCGTGGGTGGAGGCGACGAAGAGGCGCTCGACGAAATCCTCCTCCTTGGTCTCCATGCCGGTCACGCCGACGCCGCCCCGCCTCTGCTTGCGGTAGGTGCTGACGGGCAGGCGCTTGATGTAGCCGGCGTGCGAGACGGTGATGACCATGTCCTCCTCGGCGATGAAGTCCTCGACCTTGAACTCGGCCTCCTCGGCGAGGATTTTGGTGCGGCGGGTATCGCCGTACTTCTTCTTGATCTCCTCGAGTTCGGCGCGGATGACGCCCATGAGCACGCGCGGGCTTTCGAGGATGGAGCGCAGCGTGGCCATGGTCTTGAGCAGGTCCTCATACTCGGCGTCGATCTTCTCGCGTTCGAGGCCGGTCAGGCGCTGGAGCCTCATATCGAGGATGGCCTGCGCCTGTTTCTCGGTGAGCGCAAACTTGGCGACAAGCGATCCCTTGGCCTGATCGGGCGTATGCGATTTTCGGATGGTCTCGATGACCTCGTCGATATGGTCGAGCGCGATCTTGAGGCCCTCGAGGATGTGAGCGCGCTCCTCGGCCTTGTCGAGGTCGAAGCGGGTGCGCCGGGTGACTACTTCGACGCGATAGTCGATATATGCCTGAAGCACGCGTTTGAGACCGAGCACGCGCGGGCGGTTCTCGACGAGCGCAAGCATGATTACGCCGAAGCTGCTCTGCATGGCGGTATGCTTGTAGAGTTGGTTGAGGATCACCTCTGCGACCTCGCCACGCTTGAGTTCGACGACGATGCGCATGCCGTCCTTGTCGCTCTCGTCGCGAACATCGGAGATGCCCTCGACCTTCTTCTGCAAGGCGAGGTCCGCGATGCTCTGGATGAGCTTGCCCTTGCTCACCTGGTAAGGGATTTCGGTGACGACTATCTTTTCCTTGCCGGAGCCGCTGGCGGGCTTCTCGATGGAGGCCTCGGCCCGCACGATAATGCGGCCGCGGCCGGTGCGGTAGGCTTCCTCGATCCCGCGTCGGCCGAGGATGATGCCGCCGGTCGGGAAGTCGGGTCCTTTCACGGCCTTCATGAGTTCGCCGAGCGAGGCTTGCGGGTTATCGATCAGTATGCAGAGCGCGTCAATAGTCTCAGTCAGATTGTGGGGCGGGATGTTGGTGGCCATGCCGACGGCGATGCCGGACGAGCCGTTGACGAGCAGATTGGGGAACGCCGAGGGGAGCACGACCGGCTCCCGGAGCGACTCATCGAAGTTGGGCTGGAAATCAACGGTGTTCTTATCGATATCGGCGAGCATCTCCTCGCCCATCGCGCTGAGCCGCGCCTCGGTGTATCGCATGGCGGCAGGGTTGTCGTCGGTCGAGCCGAAATTGCCCTGTCCATCCACGAGCGGATAGCGCAGGTTGAAATCCTGGGCCATGCGCACGAGGGAGTCGTAGATGGGAGCGTCGCCGTGCGGGTGATACTTACCCATCGTATCGCCGACGATGCGGGCGCACTTGCGGTGCGCGCGGCGCGAGGTGAGCCCGAGTTCGTTCATGGCGTGGAGGATGCGACGGTGGACGGGCTTGAGGCCGTCCCGCACGTCGGGCAGCGCGCGCGCGACAATGACGCTCATCGCGTAATCGATGAACGATCTTTTCATTTCGGTCTCAAGATTGACCGGGACTATCTTTTCGTTTTGTGTGTACATGGTCTGTTTGAAAAGTTCCGCTCAAATATCCAGGTTTCTGACTTCGAGGGCGTGGTCCTCGATGAACTGGCGGCGCGGCTCGACCCTGTCACCCATGAGGTCGTTAAAAACTCCCTCGGCGGCCAGCGCGTCCTCGACCTTGACCTGGAGGATGGTGCGGGTCGCCGGGTTCATGGTGGTTTCCCAGAGCTGGGTCGGGTTCATCTCGCCGAGCCCCTTGTATCTCTGTATAAAGAGGCCTCGGCGGGCGGTCTCCTTGATCGCGCGCAGGATGCCGAAGGCGGACCAGACGGGTATCTCCTCGCCTTCCCTGCGAAGGATGAACCGGGGCGGCGGGGCAGAGCCGTTGGAGCGGGTGTCGGATTCGACGCAGTGCTCGGGCAGTATTCCGTGCTTCTTCAGTTTCTTGAAGAGCGCCTCGATCTCGCGCGCCTCGGCAAATTCGATCACCTGGACATGCTCTTCCTCCTCGGCGGGTTCGTTCTGATTGGCCTGGCGGTCAAACGGAAGTTCCTTCTGGCGGCGCTCCTCGACTTCCTCCCGAAACTTGGCGTATTCCTTCTCGCTGTAGAGGAACTGGCGGCGTCCCTCGGCCTCGTGGATTATGAGATAGAACGGGAACCTGCCGCCGTCGGCCTGGGAATTGGCGATGTACTCCTCGAAGGTGATGCCCTTGCGCTCTAGGCCGACGGCGAATCGTTCGAGGTCGCGGAGGGCCTCGGCGACGTCCTTGAGGGCGGCCTCGGTGAAGGCGCCCTCGGGTCCGTTGCGGCTGAGGGTAAGCCCCTTGACGCCCTCCTCGATGAGGAAGTCGTTCATTTCGCGGTCGGTCTTGATGTATCTTTCGGTCTTTCCGCGCTTGATCCTGTAGAGCGGCGGCTGGGCGATATACACATAGCCCTGCTTTATCAGCTCCTCCATCTGCCGGTAAAAGAAGGTGAGCAGGAGCGTGCGGATATGCGAACCGTCCACGTCGGCGTCGGTCATGATGATGATCTTGTGGTAGCGGGCGTTCTCGGGCTTGAACTCCTCCTTGCCGACGCCCGCGCCTATGGCGGCGATCATGGTGCGTATTTCCTCGTTGCTGAGCACCTTGTCGATGCGGGCCTTTTCGACGTTCAGGATTTTGCCCTTGATGGGGAGGATCGCCTGGAAGCGCCTGTCGCGGCCCTGCTTGGCGGAGCCTCCAGCCGAATCGCCCTCGACGATGTAAATCTCACACAGGGCGGGGTCGCGTTCGGAGCAATCTGCGAGTTTGCCGGGCAAGTCGCCCGAATCGAGGACGCCCTTGCGCCGGGTGAGGTCTCTTGCCTTTCGGGCGGCCTCGCGCGCGATGGCCGCGCCGAGGGCCTTGTCCACGACCTTTCGGGCGGCGCCGGGATTCTCCTCGAAGAATTCGGTGAGGGCATCATTGACGACGGATTCGGTGATTCCCTTGACCTCGCTGTTTCCCAGCTTGGTCTTGGTTTGGCCCTCGAACTGCGGATTGCTCAGCTTGACCGAGACGATGGCGGCAAGACCCTCGCGCACGTCATCGCCCGAGATGGACACCTTGGAGTTCTTGAGCAGATTGTTCTTGCGGGCATACTCGTTGACGGAGCGCGTGAGGGCCGACTTGAAGCCGATGAGATGCGAGCCGCCTTCAACGGTGTTGATGTTGTTGGCGAAGCTGAATATATTCTCGGCGTATGCGTCGTTATACTGGAACGCGAGCTCGACGCTTATATCATCGCGGCTGCGTTCGCAGTAGAAGGTCTTGTGGAGCGTATTCTTGTTGCGGTTGAGGTGGTCAATGAAGTCCCTGATGCCGTTCTTGTACTTGAAAACGACCGGCTCCTCGGTAGTGCGCTCATCGGTGAACTTGATCTGGAGGCCGCGGTTGAGGAAGGCGAGTTCGCGGAGGCGATTCGCGAGTACTTCGGAGCGGAACTCGATTGTCTCGAATATTTCCTTATCCGGCTTGAAGGTCACTTTGGTGCCGGTCTTCTTGGTCTTTCCGATTACCTCCACGGGCTGAGTGGGCTTGCCTTTCTCATAACGTTGGAAATGGATCGAGCCGTCACGATAGACCTCGACCTCCAGCCATTCTGAGAGCGCGTTGACGACCGAGACGCCGACGCCGTGAAGCCCGCCGGATATCTTGTAGGACTTGCTGTCGAACTTGCCGCCCGCATGGAGCATCGTCATGACGATCTCGAGGGCGGGTCTTTGAAGTTTGGGATGAAGGTCAACGGGGACACCGCGTCCGTCATCGATGACAGTGACGCTGTTATCGAGGTGAACGCTCACCTCGATCGTGGAACAATAGCCGGCCATCGCCTCGTCAATGCTGTTGTCGACGACCTCGTGAACGAGATGATGAAGCCCTCTCTCGCCGGTGCTGCCGATATACATGGCGGGTCGTTTTCGCACCGCTGCGAGACCCTCGAGAACCTGAATTTTTTCCGCAGTGTATAACTGGTCTTTGTCTGGCATTTTTTCCTTATTTTCTAGGCGTTTTTCAGGGATTTCAGGATACTTCTATAATAGCATAACCAGACCCAAAAAGTAAAGCATATTTTGAGGCCATTCCTACAAGATAATACCCTTTCCGAGGCCATGCACCACAATAGCTTGTGTCCAAATCCTCCTCATGCGGGCTGGAAGGCCCCTGAGCAAATTTTGAGCAATTAATATGTCAATAGTCAATTCCCTCATGGACGAGTCTCATGGTGATGAGGCGGGACGCGAGAATGTTTGGACAGGGTTT
>CAZEBC010000237.1:0-5318 GCA_964510165.1 uncultured bacterium | reverse complement strand
TCCGCGAGGGAGGCCGCACCGTCGGAGCGGGCGTCGTCGCCGAGGTCATAGAATAGCGATGCGCCATTGATATTTCAGACTGGGAGGTAGAGCGGAATCGTGAGAGAGATAATTACACTTGCCTGCGGCGAGTGCAAGCAGCGCAATTACTCAACGACAAAAGACAAGAAGAAGCACCCGGAAAAACTTGAGTTGCGCAAGTACTGCAAGTTCTGCCAGGCTCATACCGTACATCGGGAGACAAAGTAGCGAAGCGGGTACGCAGCAGCGGCGTGTGAGCCCGCTGTGACGATAAGCTTGATGCAGGCCCGTAGCTCTAATTGGTCAGAGCGCCGGTCTCCAAAACCGGATGATGGGGGTTCGAGTCCCTCCGGGCCTGCCAATTTTTGAGTCATTGCCGAATACGCTCAGGAGAACAATGATAAAGACGATCCTCGATTACCTCAAGAAGGTGAAGACCGAGATGGAGAAAGTGGCTTGGCCCACGCGAAAGGACTTGGTGAATTCCACCGGAGTAGTCCTGGTGCTGGTGGTCATCATGACCGTATTCCTGGGCATCGTCGACAATATCCTGGGGTTCGTTGTCACCCATATTCTCGGCCTTTAAGGATTGTGAAGCGTCATGACGGAAAACGATAAAGAAAAAATCGAACTCGAAGAAGATAAGGAAGAACAACCCGCCGAACGGGGCGAAGCGCTTCCCACTGAAGAAGAAAAACCCGCCGCTGCCGAAGCCGAAGAAGCGGCCGTGACGGAAGAAGCTCAAATAGAAGTCGCGGAAGAACCCGTTTCTCCGATGGAAGCCGGTGAATCCGTAACCGACGAAGAATTCCCGCGCGAGGTCGAAGCTGAGGGGCCCGAAGAAGAGGAAGCGCCCGTTCACGGAAGGGCGGTCGCCCACGAAGCCGAGAAGAAGGTGCGTCCCGACAGGGCGAGGATGGATAAATTGACCACCCTCCCCTCGGAAGAGTCGGCCGACCTCAGGTGGTACGTCGTTCACGCTCATTCCGGCCATGAGAACAAGGTCAGGCAGAGCATCGAAAACCGAGTTCGCCAGGAAAACCTGGAACATCTCGTCACCAAGATTCTGGTTCCATCAGAAGAAGTGGCCGAAATCAAAGGCGGCAAGAAACGCGTTACCAGCCGCAAGATATTCCCCGGCTACGTGATGGTTGAAATGAAGCTGACTCACAAGACGTGGTATCTGATCCGCACAACGCCGGGGGTTACCGGCTTCATCGGTTCGGGCAAGATGCCGACGCCGCTCGACCCCGAGGAGGTCGAATCCATCTTCGAGCAGATGCGCGGCGAGAGGAAAAAGCCCAAGCCCAAAGTCAGCTTCGAAAAAGAGGAAAAGGTCAAGATTATCGAGGGACCTTTCACCAACTTCATGGGCTACGTTGACGAGGTCAACGCCGAGCGCGGAAAGCTCAAGGTCATGGTCGAGATATTTGAGAGACTGACCCCCGTGGAGCTGGAATTCTGGCAAGTCGAAAAGGTATAGATATCGAGCGTACCAAAGGAGCACCCAACACATGGCAAAGAAGGTAAAAGCGATAATCAAACTGCACGTGCCCGGCGGACAGGCCAATCCGGCGCCGCCCGTCGGACCGGCTCTCGGGCAGCACGGCGTCAATATCATGGAGTTCTGCAAGTCGTTCAACGAGAAAACCAAGGACAAACAGGGTCTGATCATCCCCGTGGTCATAACGGTTTTCGCGGACAGGTCCTTCACCTACATCACGAAGACTCCGCCCGCCTCCATCTTGCTGAAGAAGGCGGCGAAGATAGCCAAGGCGTCGGGTGAGCCAAACAGGGTGAAAGTGGCCACCATATCCCGCGACCAGGTTCGCGAGATAGCACAGACCAAAATGCCCGACCTCAACGCCGCCAGCCTCGATGCCGCCGTGCGGATCATCGAGGGCACTGCCCGCAGCATGGGCATAGAGATCACCGGTTGAACCGTGGAGGTAAGCGATAATGGCAAAAAGAGCTAGCAAACGGATGGCCGCCTTGCTCGCTGAGGTTGACAGCGCCAAACACTATGAACTGCGGGAGGCGGTCTCCCTTGTGAAGTCCAAGGCGAACGCCAAGTTCGACGAAACCATCGACCTGGCGCTTAAGCTCGGCGTTGACCCGAGGCAGGCCGAACAGATGGTGCGAGGAACGGTAGCCCTTCCCTTTGGGACCGGCAAGAAGGTGCGTGTCCTCGTCTTTGCCAAGGGTGAGAAGGAAAACGAGGCCAAAGAGGCCGGCGCCGATCATGTCGGCGCCGAAGACATGATAGAAAAGGTCAAAGGCGGCTGGCTGGATTTCGACGCCACCATTGCCACTCCCGACATTATGGGAAGCGTCGGCAAGCTCGGCAAAATCCTTGGCCCCAGAGGGTTGATGCCCTCTCCAAAGTCGGGCACCGTCACATTCGACGTGGCCAAGGCCGTCAAGGAGATCAAGGCGGGCAAGATCGAGTTCAAGGTTGACAAGAATGCCGATATCCACGTCCCGGTCGCAAAGGCGTCTTTCACCGAGGACCAGATATACGCAAATGCCGCCGCCGTGCTCGAAGCCATCGTGAGGGCAAAGCCGTCCGCCGCGAAAGGCCAGTATTTGAAGTCAGCCACGCTGTCCTCGACGATGGGGCCGGGTATCAAGCTCGACTGTGTTCAGCTTTCAAATCAGTTCAAACGATAGACTTGTCCGTTCCATGCGTATTCACTCCCGCTGGCGCCGTCAACGGTCTTATGGCTGAGGAGGGCAGCGGGAGTTTTTGTATCCGATGGGTACCCTTTTTTATAAAAAAGGAGAAGGCTTGTGAAACGGAAAACGCGAAAGGGACTTCATCTTTTCACGTCGGAGTCGGTCACTGAGGGACATCCGGACAAGATTTGCGACCAGATTTCCGACGGCATCCTTGACGCCATGCTCGAACAAGACCCGTTCTCGCGCGTGGCCTGCGAATGCCTGGTGACGACGGGGCTGGCGCTCATCGCGGGCGAGATCACCAGCAAGGCGCAGGTGGACCTCGTGGATGTCGCGCGCGGAGTCATCCAGAGCATCGGCTACGTGGATGCCAGCTACGGCTTCGATTTCAATAGCTGCGGCGTCATCGTCTCACTGAAAAAGCAATCTCCCGACATCTCGATGGGGGTCACCGCCACCAAGGAACATGAGCAGGGAGCCGGCGATCAGGGCATGATGTTCGGCTTTGCCTGCAAAGATACCCCTGAGCTGATGCCCATGCCCATCGCACTCTCCCATCGGATTACCCGCCGCCTCGCCGAAGTCCGCAAGGGCGGCATGCTTCCCTTCCTCCGGCCCGACGGCAAATCGCAAGTGACGATAGAATACGACTCGTTGAAACCGCTCCGCGTGGACACGATTGTGGTCGCCGCCCAGCACAGCGATGACGTGACACAGGAGGAGATCAGGGCCAAGATCATCGAGCACGTCGTCAAGCCCGTGATCCCCAGGGAAATGCTTGACGAATCGAGCGTCAAGTACTTCATCAATCCGACCGGCCGATTCGTCATCGGCGGACCCCACGGAGACTGCGGATTGACGGGCCGCAAGATCATGGTGGACACTTACGGCGGGTTCGCCTCGCACGGCGGCGGCGCCTTCTCCGGAAAGGACCCGTCCAAGGTGGACCGTTCCGCCGCTTATATGGCCCGCTACATCGCCAAGAACGTGGTGGCCGCAGACCTCGCGTACATGTGCGAGGTGCAGATCGCCTACGCGATCGGCGTCGCGCAGCCGGTATCCGTCATGGTGAACACCTTTGGCACCGGCAAGGTGGACGACGAACTGCTGTCCGATATCATTGTCAAACTGGTCGACCTCAGGCCCGCCGCCATCATCGAGCGGCTTGATCTTCGCACACCCATCTACAGAAAGACCACCAACTACGGCCACTTCGGGCGTGAGGACCAGGGATTCAAGTGGGAGGAAAGGACGCTGGTTAAGGACCTGCTACGGGAGGTGAAGGCTTGAGCAACCGGAAAACGGAAAAGATCGGCGACATCAAGAATCAGAAACTCGCTTCCGAGGGAGTGAGACGGATCGAATGGGCGAATCGGGATATGCCCGTCCTCCAACTCGTTCGGCAGCGGTTTGAGAATGAACTCCCACTGAAAGGACTCAGGATGGCGGCCTGTCTGCACATCACGGCCGAGACTGCCAACCTTGCCCGCACGTTGAAAGCCGGAGGCGCCTCGCTCGTTCTGTGCGCGTCCAATCCACTCTCAACCCAGGACGATGTTGCGGCGGCGCTGTGCTACGAGTACGGCATACCAACCTTCGCCATAAAGGGAGAGGACCGCGACACCTACTACGCTCACATCAAGGCTGCCATCGCGCACAAACCGCAGATCACGATGGATGACGGCGCCGACCTCGTCTCGACCATTCACGCCGAGTATCCGAAGCTTATCCCCGGCGTCATCGGCAGCATGGAAGAGACCACCACCGGCGTCATCCGCCTCAGAGCGATGCAGCGCGACGGCGCGCTCAAGTTCCCCGTCATCGCTGTCAACGACGCCGACACAAAACATTTCTTCGACAACCGCTATGGAACCGGTCAATCCACCGTTGACGGCATCATCCGCGCGACCGACGTCCTGCTCGCGGGAAAAAAGTTTGTGGTAGCCGGCTACGGATGGTGCGGCCGCGGCCTGGCCACACGCGCGCGCGGCATGGGCGCCATCGTCATAGTGACCGAGGTCGACCCGCTCCGCGCACTCGAGGCGGCGATGGACGGCTTCCTCGTCATGCCGATGAGCGAGGCCGCCCGCATCGGTGATATATTCTGCACCGTGACTGGCGACATCTCCTGCCTGCGCAAGGAACACTTCGCAGTCATGAAAAACGGCGCGGTCGTGTGCAACTCCGGCCATTTCAACGTCGAGATCAGAATCCCCGACCTTGAGAGCCTCGCCGTCAAGGTGAGAAAAGGCGTCCGCAACCTCGTTGACGAGTACGAGCTTGCCGACGGCAGAAGGATATACCTGTTGGCTGACGGCAGGCTTGTCAATCTGGCGGCGGCAGAAGGACACCCGGCCTCGGTGATGGATATGAGCTTCGCCGTACAGGCGCTCACCACCGAATTCGTGGTCAAGAACCAGAAGAAACTCAAGCCCAAAGTGTACGATGTGCCGCGCGAGATCGACGCGTGGGTCGCCCGCCTGAAACTCAAGGCCATGGGTATCGAGATCGACACGCTCACGCCGGAACAGCAAAAATACCTCGCCTCCTGGGACATGGGCACATAGGCGTTTCTCGTTTCAAGCACTCGCCTTCCTGGCCGAAACCCGAATTTGCGG
>CAZEBC010000236.1:0-5334 GCA_964510165.1 uncultured bacterium | reverse complement strand
GAGTCGGCGGGGAGGCGGAGAAGCGGGCGGGCCTGCATGTCGAAGGTCGCGATGTTGGGGTCTTCGGGTATGCAGCCGAGCAGTTCGAGACCTGTGCGCCTAATGAATTCGTCGGGGTTTGCGACGTCCGAGGCGCGGTTGAGCACGAGTCCCATGCGCTTGTACTTGAATACCTTGTGCGACTCGAGCACGCTCTTGATCATGGCGGCGGTCTGGAGTCCGCGCACGGAGAGGTCGGAGACGATGACGGGAAGGTCAACGCTGCGGATGACCTGGCGGCTGATCTGCTCGACGCCGGCCTCGCCGTCTATGATTATGACATCGAAATGTGCGGCGAACGACTCGATGGCGCCTCTCAGCAGGTCGTTCACGGGGCAGTAGCAGCCGAGCAATTCGGGCCGTCCCATCACAAGCAGACTGAAACCGTCGCTTTCGATCAGTGCCTCCATGAGCATATAATCGAGCGTGCGCGCGATGGCCTGCTTGTCGGCGTCAGTGGCCGAGCGCGCCGAGCGTATGAGGTCCTCGCGAACGCTGTTGACGGTTTTCTCGATGTGGACGCCGAGGACGCCGGGCAGAGCCATGGTGGGATCGGCGTCTATGAGCAACATCTTGCCGCGGCGTTGTTCGAGGAAATGCTTGGCAAGCAAGGCGGCGAGCGCGGTCTTGCCGACGCCGCCTTTGCCGCAGAGTGCTAAGAGGAGTTTGTTCATTTTGGTTACGTCTCCGCAGGGTCTCCGAGGACGATGATGCGGTCGCCCTTTCGAATCTTTATGACTTCACGAATGTTGTCGCAGACGGGCTTTTCCGGGCATTCGGTGCAGTCGAGCGCGGAAGCGCATTCATAGCTTCCGTCATCGGCGCGGACGTATTGCGTGAGCTTGCGCAGTTTCTGGCGAGCCGGCTCGACGATATCCGCGAGAGACGAGACATCCTCGCGGCTGGTGGTGACAAACAGGATTTCCGAGGCGGTGATGCCGGTGTCCGCACGACTAAGGGCATGGAGGAGTCTCGCGCCGACATCGAGGAGCGAGAAGCCTGAGCGGGCGGCCTGTTTGCTCACGCGCGCCCAGATGCGGTCGGGCGCGCTGCGCAGCATGTAACCGTCAGTCGGGGCGGACGTGTGGAGCGTGCGGTCAATGAGCGAGGCCGTCTCCTGGATGTCACCCGTGCAGCGCGAGAGAGCAATCTGAGCGAATGGGAGCCGGTCGGCGCGGGCGTCGCAGATGTCGGGCCCGACCAGGGTCACCCTGCCTCCGTGAACGAGAGTCGAATCATGAGTCGCCAGGACGCCATAACACGAGCCGGCGGCGGGATGTCCGAGTTCGAGTTGAGTGTCTTCCTTAAGGATTATGGACGGCTCAGAGCGCAGCATGGGAGCGCTATCTGCTGCCGGTGAGGGATAGAATTCCCTTGCCTCACCGCGCTCGATTTTCCGGCGCATCCATTCGTTTATCTGGAGTATGGTATTGTCGAATATGTCCATTGCGTATTGCGCGTTCCGTCTTCAGGACTCGTGATGATATTAATTTTATCAGATTGAGAGGGGCGGAACAACTGAAGGCCAGGAAGATTTGACCTTTCTGTTTGGTTTGGGGTAGATTGAGGAGATAGTTGACGTTTTGGTCAGTGGAAACTGTGCGGGCGGAGCCGCCTGAGGGCAGAGGCCACGCGGCTGGCAAAGAGGTGACCGAAGATGGGCAGGGCAAAAAGCAAGGCGCTGCGTTTCACGCGAATCAAGCTGGAGAACTGGCGCAACTTCGCCCGGGTAGACGTCGAGTTGCAGCGACGAGTGTTCCTGGTGGGAGCAAACGCGCTCGGGAAGTCGAACCTGCTCGATGTGTTTCGGTTTCTTCATGATATCGTTTCAGTTGGGGGAGGTTTACAGGAAGCGGTCCGCAGGCGGCGGGGCATCACGAGCCTGCGCTGTTTGGCGGCGCAGAGAACGTCGGATGTCGTAATCACGGCCGATATCAGAACAGGCGAGGAAGGGGCGCAGTGGGAATATGAGCTAAGCCTGGGCCAGGATGCCATGCATCGGCCGATTGTCAAGCGGGAACGAGTGTCGAGCGAGGGGACAACTGTATTGACGCGCCCGAACGCCATGGATAAGGCCGACCCTGAGCGTCTGACTCAGACCTATCTTGAACAGGTCCATGCAAACCAGCCGTTTCGCGAGGTGGCGGACTTCTTTTCGTCAATTCGCTATCTGCATATCGTTCCGCAATTGGTGCGCGAGCCCGCCCGTTCGGCCGGATCGCGTGAATATGGGTTGGGAGCGGATTTTCTTGAGCGGATCGCGCGGACTCCAAAGAGCGAGAGAGACGCGCGCCTGCGTCGGATCGTGGACGCCCTGCATGTGGCCGTCCCGCAACTGAAGCAATTGGAGTTGTGGCATGACGAGCGCGGCGTTCCGCATCTGCGGGGGAAGTACGAACACTGGCGGTCACGAGCGACCTGGCAGACAGAGGAGCAGTTCTCCGACGGCACGCTCCGGCTCTTCGGGCTGCTGTGGGCAGTGCTTGACGGGACCGGCCCGCTGGTGATGGAGGAGCCCGAGCTTTCGCTTCATCCGGAGGTGGTCAGATGCATTCCGCAGATGTTCGCACGCGTTCAGCGCAAATCCGGGCGGCAGATACTGCTGAGCACGCATTCGAGCGACCTGTTGCGAGACGAGGGCATCGGGCTGGATGAAGTGTTGCTGTTGCAGCCCGGCGAAGGAACGTCCGTCACGCCTGCCAGCAGTTTCGAGCAGATCAGAGCACTGCTGGAAGGGGGTTCGCCGCTCGCGGACGCGGTCATCCCACGCACTCGCCCTCACAAGGTCGAACAATTGACGCTATTTGGAGATTGAGGTCAGCCGTGCAGAAGCGGGTTACGATTTCGGGCGCTGTGGAAGGCCTCATAGACGAGGCGGTGCTGCGGCGCCTGGTCCACTGGGTCGGCGCCGTGCCCGGCCCGGTTCACGGCAAGCTTGGCAAGGCCTTTCTGCGAAAACAGATAGAGGCATATAACCTGGCCGCCGACACTACGCCATGGCTGGTGCTGATTGACCTTGATGATGACGCCGACTGCCCGCCGCCCATGTTGAGAGCGTGGCTGCCTCACCCCGCCGCCCACATGTGCTTCCGCATCGTGGTGAGAGAAATTGAGGCGTGGCTTCTTGCGGATCGGGAGCGTCTGGCGCAATTCCTGAATGTCCGCATGGCGCTCATTCCCCGTGACCCCGAGGACCTCGCCGACCCGAAGCGCGCACTGGTTGACATCGCGAGAAAGTCGCGGCGAAAAGAGATTAGAGAAGACATGACTCCGAGGCCCAAAAGCTACCGCTCGGTCGGGCCAGCGTACAACTCGCGGATGATCCAATTCGTGAGCGACGAGCGAAGCGGATGGCGACCCGACGTGGCCGCCGAGCGTTCGGAAAGCCTGAGGCGTTGCATGCACCAGCTCGAACGGCTCGCGGTGGGATAACGCCGTCAAAGTCAGCCCTCTCTTCGCCTCCCCTCCAGAGCCGGGTATCTATGTTGTCCGGATGCCCTCAATGACACTGACTTCGTGGGCTGTGGGCACGATACGATTCAGTTTCAATCCGGCATCGGCGAACAAACGATTGTACTGCTCTCCGGTGCGTTCGCGGCCGCCGACAACGAGCATCATGAGGTCAAGCCATTTTCCAAAGCAAGGCTCATTGCTGACCGGTATCACGGTCTCAACGACCAGGATTCTGCCTTCCGGGCTCATCGCCTCCCGGCAGACGCGCAGAATGGCGACCGCCTGATCGTCTTCCCAATCGTGAAGCACATGCCTCATGACATAGGCATCAGCGGACGGGACCGATTTGAAGAAATCACCGCCCACTATCTGGCAGCGGCCGTCCAGCCCCATGCCTGACAGGATGGTTCGAGCGCGATCGGCCACGCCGGGCAAATCGAACAGGATTCCCTTCATCGCGGGGTATCGTTTGAGAATCGAAGCGAGCGCCAGGCCGTGCCCCCCGCCGACATCGACGACGGACTGAAACGGGGAGAAGTCGTAGGCGTCGAGCATGGGTTCGGTTTCGGCCCCATGAATCCCGTTCATGGCAGTGTCGTATATCTCATGACGGTCGGGACGCTCCGTCATGTATTCAAAGAACGACGCGCCGTACCTGTGCTCATACGCCTGCTTGCCCGTCTGCACGGCGAACAGCAGGTTTCCCCAAGACTGATAAAACTCCGCTCCCGCCATGATGGCAAACGCGCGCTTGGAGTTCGGCACGTCGGTTCGCAGAAGCTCGGCAAGCGGCGTGAGCGAGAATCTGCGGTCAGAATCTTCCGCGAAGATGCCGACACTTGCCAATGCGCGCAGCACCCGGTAAAGCGAAGCGCTGTGCGTATTGGTCTGCGCGGCCAGTTCTTCGGCTGTTTGGGGACCCTTGTTGAGCAAATCCGCGATCCCGAGTTCCGCCGCGACGTAAATGCCCTGCGTTATCCAGTTGCCAAGTGTCATCTGGAGTAACTGCTGAGTTGTTTGAGCGTCTCTCATGACAGGCCCTCCTGGTTTCAAAGTATTCGTGTGCCGTCTCAGTACGGCGCAAAGAATCCCGAATTTTGTTACTCTGCCCTTTCGGAGACCAAATTTCTGCGACTTAAGTCACACGCCTGAAATCAGGGATTTCGGCTTTGGGTGGCATGTCAAAATGGAGGGAAATGAGGGGTGTGAAAGAGGAAATGGAGTCGGCCCGGAACACCGCCTCCGTATTTCTTGATTAACCTAATTGTGCCGCGCAACAGCGCAGTTGTTAAAAGAGTCTCGGAGAGAATCTATCGGTTGCCGACCCTGCTATTGGACGACACACACGAAACGAAACATGACGGGTCGAAGACGACAGCCGTCAGGGTCAGGATGTCTCCTTCAGCACTCGCAGCAGTTCGTCGCAGTATTCCTCCGGCTCCTCATACGGGATCATATGGCCGGAATTCTCAAACCATACGAGTTGTTTTCCCTGCGGGGCATCCAGTTGCTGATAATAGCGCTCTGTAAGCTCGGAAGGCGTATTGTAGTCGTATATGCCCGCAAAAAAATATATGGGAATGTCAATCTTGGAAACTTCCTGAAACAAGTTGGTGTGCAGGCGTTCTTTCCACATGCGCTTTTCAGAAAACTCCTGACCTCATTGAGTTATGGTTCCAGAAGGATATGGGTATAACTGTCGTCCTTTGGCCTTACGGCGGCAAGTGATGAGTTTTCAAATATCTTACCATGTGTTGTCGGACGCATCAAGTTTCATGTTCCCGTGCCGAGCCGGTTGCGATGTGGGAAGTGTTGCAGGGAGAGGGTTGTGAGCGGGCGGGG
>CAZEBC010000235.1:0-5356 GCA_964510165.1 uncultured bacterium | reverse complement strand
TAAAATGATCGACATCGACCACCATCACCGCAAATGCGCCCTCATGGCGCGCACAGCGGGAGCATTCATTTCGGAGGAAAAACTGAAACATGGTGCGGTTGAACAACGAAGTCAACGGGTCTGTGTACGCAAGCCGTTTCAGTTGCTTCGTGTCTCTGACCCGTGCGACCGCGACCTGCGCCATGCTGCCAAGGACGCCTCCGCCCGCATTGCGTTCCCCTTCGGTTTCCTCGCGATGATTCTGATCCCCGAACTTGTCGATCGCCTCCTTTATGGCGGTGAGTATGTCAGGCTTCACCACGAATCCGGCTGCCCCGCGCTTCGTTGCCTCGACGGCATTTTCTATCGAGCCGTATGCGGTGATCACGTGAATCTCTGTTTGCGGCGCAATCTCCTTCGCGATGGTGATAAGTTCGAAACCACTCATTCCAGGCATCATGAGATCGGTGAAAACGATGTCGAAATAGCTCGTCTGTAATTTTGCGATCGCTTCGTTGCCGCTCCTGGCTGTGGTGACCTCGGCGCCGCAGCACTCGACCGCGTCGGCGATGGTGGCGAGCACCGTTTCCTCGTCATCAACCACGAGCGCCCTAAGCGGTTTCTCCTCGTCCGCCTCGAGCACTTCCCGCCAGCCGATGATCTCGGTCGCGGGCGGCGCCGTGAAAATTTCGCCGAGGTTGAACTGCCTTTCGGGTTCGAAGGAATCAAAGCTGATGGAGAGCACTATTCGGTTCCTCACTTTCTCGTTTGGCGTGGTTGGCAGGTGAATCGTTGTCCGAGCGCCTCATGATTAAGAATAAGGGCAAGTTCGGGGCCATTCTCGTATCTGTGTTGGCGCGCGGAGTGAAAGGAGTCAGTAAATCTTGTTGGGACTGTACTTTGAGCGGCACTGGATGCCGGAATGGAGGGATTCCGGAATCAATCAAGGATTGAGGATGCCTACGATCTTGTAGCTATAATTCCAGAATTGTAATGAATAAAGGTTCAATTCCAGATTTGTTGGTTCTCTGAGATGACTTTCGAGGCGGGTTGAGAAGATCGACTGCTTTGCCGGGATGTACGCATATTGCCTTTGCAGTGACGCCTCCTGTGCTGGCCGTAGATGCGGGTCAAGTCCTAACAATAAATATGACAGATACTTACGTATTGGCTGCCCTCTTGGTATCCTAATTGCATACAGAAGCGGCACGGTTTGGTGTGACGGCAACCATTCGCAGGAAGGATTCGGATATGGCTTCGAAAGAGTATTCCATCGGCACGCTGATCATGAAATTGCAGGCGATGGGGTATGAGGTGGACGCCCCGACATTGAAACGGCTGGAGGACAAGGGAGTCATTGATTCACCGGCGCGCGTCGCGCTTGGCGAGCACCGGGCGGACAGGCAGTATTCCGACGAAGACCTTTACGCGATAATCCGCGACCTGGAATGGTATTATGGGCTCCGAAGTTCGGCGGAGGACGCGCTCAAGCTGAAGAAAGCGTGGCGCATTCATGAAGATGTCATAAGCAGGCTTCAGAGCGACAGCCTGGAGGACATCCGGGCGGCGGAAGTGTTCATCGAGAAGAATCGCGACGAGTTGACCCGGCTTGTCCTCGACGAGCTTCAGACGTGGGAGGTCGCGAGACGGGGCGACCGGAGGCGTTTGAAACTCCGCAAGCAGGCGCTCAAGCAGATGAACGACCTGATCAGGAGCCTGAGGGACAAGAGAAGCGGCTTCGGCCTGTTGAAACAGAAGCTGTGGGAGAGCGTGCGCGTCCGGGTGGAACAGGCGGTCCAGGAGCGGATCGCGTCGAGCCCCGGAATCCACCAATGCGAATTGTACGAGGGATACGAAGAGTTTTCGAGCTGGATCGCGCCCATGCTGGCCGAATGGTCGAGACAGGGGCGCATCAAGCGCGTCAAGGATGGACGCACCTATAAAGTGTATCCTCTCGACTGGGAACTGAAAGCATCGGCGTGAGGAGCGAATAGATGGACGTCGTACTTACCGGAATCATCGATGAGGCGCTCAGGATCAAACTGGATTCCGCCGTCGGCGAATCCTGTCTCGTCCTATCCGCAAAGAGTTTTTCCGAGCTGATAGAGCAGCTACGGAGCAAGCCGGTAGACCTAGTGGTCATCGAGGAATTGCTCGAGAGCCGGCCCATTTCACGCATGGTGCGGGATGTCCTGGAACTGGTCGAATCGGTATCGGTGATCACGTTCGCGGTCAAGCCGGCATCGGAAGATATAAGGGAATTGCCACAGCCCGAGGCGGTCAGCATCCTTCCAAAATCAATCAGCAGGGACGACCTCGCGCGCGAGGTGAGGCGGCACTTGGATATGGTGAGGGTGCGCAGGGAGAATCGGGCATTGCGGGAGCAGGCAGCGCAATTGAGGGCCAGGGCCGATGTACCCGAGAAATACCTCAAACATATCTCGCGCGAGAGCTATTCGCGGGGCAGAAGCAGCCAGATGGAGTCGCTGAAGGCGTTCCACAAGGCGATCACGAACATTCGCGAACCCGAGGAACTGTGCGGGGCGCTTCTCGAGGCGATTGCGGACTGTTTCTCGGTCGGCACGGCGGCCCTTGTTCTGGAAGACAAAGACCGCAACACGCTCAGCGTGAGCGCGCAGAGAGGCTTAGAGGATGCGTTTCTCAGGCAAATCAGGTTGAGGCCCGGCGAGGGAATATATATGTGGCTCGGACGCAATGCGGAAATTCTCCTCGTTGAGCAAACGGAGGCGGGCGAAAACCTGCGCCAGGCGGAGGCAATACGGAAAGAAGCCGCGCTGCTGCGGGCGAAGGTGTGCGTGCCGCTCACGGCGCATGGCGCGCTGATGGGGTATTTGACTCTCGGCGGCAAGATCACGGGCGCTCAGTTCACCGAGGCGGAGTTGATGTCGCTGTATGCGATGGCCGCCGACGCGGCCGCCGCCATCGTGAACGCAAGAAGCTACGGCGAGGCGCGTTCCCGGAAAGCAAGCCTCGAAAACATCCTGCAGGCGGTCAGGTGCGGCATCGTCGCCACGGACGCCGAGGGCGTCGTCATCGCGATCAACGGAGCGGCGGCGGAGATGGTCGGCATATCGCTGGAGGAGGCTTCGGGCAAACATGCTCAAAAGCTCGGGTCAGCCCTCGCGGACGTGGTGCTGAGAACGCTGAAGGAGAAAAAGGAGTATCGCGGAAAGATAACGGCGCCCGTGACGAAGCGGCCTCTTGAGGTCTCAGCGGGAATCCTCAAGAACGAACGGGGCGACGCGGTCGGCGCGTTGATGGTCCTGACCGACGAAACGCTTCTGCCGAAACAAGTGGCCGAAGTCCACGAAGAATTGTTCCGCCGACTTTCGGACAGGATATCGCACTATGTTGGCAACAAACTGGTTCCCATCTATGGCTTCATGCAAAAGAAACGCGACGATTCGAATCTTGTTGATGAGATAAGCAGGAGCGTGGACAAGCCAGCGAGAGAGTTGGAAAACTTGATCAAGAGGCTTGAAGACTTGAGCAGACCGCTTCATCTTTCCTTGGCGGAACACGACATGGAACTCTTCCTGAAAGACCTTGTCAGTCGGAAATCTCAGACGACAAGCGAGAGAGGGATTGATATAAGGTTCAGTTGCGACCTGCGGGACAAACGGGCGAGCTTCGACACGGACCGATTGCGCAGAGCGATCGAGTGCGTTGTCGAAAACTCCATTGAATCGTTCTCTGGAGCCGAAGCGAAATCCGCGAAAACCATTGAGATTCGGACACGAGACTATCAAGGGCAGAATGGGCGAGAGTTGATAGAATTTCTGATTGTGGACAACGGGAAGGGGATTGACCCCGACGATCTGGAGCACGTGTTCGAGCCCTTCTATACGAATAAGGAAGCGTTGGCGGTAGGAATGGGCCTGGGACTTCCGCTCGCCAAAAAGATAATCACCGCGCACGGCGGTTCAATCGAAATAGAAAGCAAGAAGGGCGAGGGAACCACCGTGCGTATCACGTTCCCACGGCGCGGGCCCGGCGCATAGCCGCAACCAAACGACGCAACGGTTGTTGATGTGCCGGAAGTAGCGGCTCTGGAGCACGTTGTACGCGCGAACTCCCGCTTTGACGAAAAAAGGCGACCGGCAAGGTGAAAGGCATCATCGTTGTCGGAGCGGAAAAAGGCTACGTCCGTATGAGCGTGGGATCCGGATTCTACGAGTTCGAGGTTCTGCGACAAGGCTGACTCATGATGGCCCGCGTCTCACGCGGAGCAACCCTTGGATCATCCGGAGATCGTCTAGAGTCTCAGCCATTTGCGCTGAATGAGATTGTAAAGGATGATGCCCGCGAGGAAGGCGACGCCCATGTTCCACATGGCCACACCCGCCACTATCAACATTACATATACATCTTCCATCTTGTTTCCGATGTCTCGGGTGGTGATAGCCAGTTCGGCGCCCGCGAAGAAAAAAATGACGCCGAGTATCGCCTTCGGAAACGCCCCGAAAAGGAGGCCGATGGAATTGCTGAAGAAAAGCGCCAGGACCAAGATGATGGAGCCAAGCATGACCAGCGCGCCCCCCGTTCGCGCGCCGAAGCGCACATGGCCGGCCATGCCGCCAGCCCCGTGACACATCGGGATGCCGCCGAACGGGGCCGAGAACAGATTAATCAGTCCCGTGGACACCGCTGTCATGCGGTCGGTCACCGGTCGGTCGTGAAAAAGGTCGTTATTCTCGGCCCGCAGAGCAATGACCCCATTCCCAATCGTAAGCGGGATTTGCGGAATGGCAAGAATCAGGGAACCTTGGACGAACTCTTTCCAACCCATCCGGGAAAATGTAAATTCCGGTATCCGGAACTGCGGGCGCATCGCCAGCACCTTTCCCACCAGCGAGTTGTCCAGGACAAAGGCCGCAATCGCCGCCATGATAAAAAGAGCGAACATGGCGGGGAATCTTGAATTGGTAAGGAGAGCGTATGTGACGACCAGGCCGAGCACTGCGAGCCAAGGCGTCTCAATCATCATGTGGACGCCCTGAACGATAAAGGACATCCCCAGTCCAAGCACAATGCCTCTGGTAATCGGCTTGGTTGCGAACTTGGTCGCGACATTAACCAGTTTGGTGGTCCCGGCCAGGAGCCAGAAAATCCCCGTGAACAAGCCCGCTCCGCAGATCATACCCGCTGTTAAAGCGCCTCCAGAGGTAATTGCCGCCCCGCCAATCGCCTTCATTGGCTGCACGGGGACCGGCGTCTTGTAGTAGAGTCCGGTGAGAATCTTGCAGAGTCCGAACATGAAGAGGATGCCCCAGCGGATCAATCTTCATGACGGCGATGTAGCCGACCACGAATGGAATGAGCGTGCCGAGGTCGCCGAACGCGCCCGCCAGTTCAA
>CAZEBC010000234.1:2183-5421 GCA_964510165.1 uncultured bacterium | reverse complement strand
GAGCTATTGCGGAGGGTTCCAACTGTCGAGAAGTGGTCGCAGGTGATTGTCCGACAGGAGTCTTCTCAGATTTTCCTCTCCATGGCGCTCGGCGTAGGCCACCATCTTTTGGGCGAGCAGTCGCAGGAGTGGTGTATGCACTTCGGCGGAGAATTTCTCCAGCCGTTCATGGTCGGCCAGGAAGTTTTCCCTGTTCCTTTCGTCTTTCACCGAGCGCTGCATGTCCTTGAAAAGCATGTCGGCGGGGAGATAAAGGAATCCGAGCAGGAGCAGGATCTTCTCCTCCAAATGCTCATCCACTTCATCATCGGAGCGGAAGTCGGCCAGAAACTGCTTTGTCTGGTCGAACAAGAGGGCCACCTGATATTCCGAAGCGTTTTCGTACAGGTTCCGAGCCTCGTTCACGAGCTTTTGCGCGTGAATTATCTCCAATTCGATTCGGGCGGCCTTCTCCGTCGGGGATATGCACTTTCCGTGATACCTGACCAGGCCTTGCTCGCCGCAGTTCAGTCCCGTCCGAAAACCCTCGGCAGCTCCAGGGGCGGCAACGGCCAGGAGCAGCAGCGTCGAAAGAACCAAGCCTCCGGCGCCCATGAACATGCCCTTCATTCGGCAATCTCTTCTTTGGCGGCGGCTTCCTCTTTTGCCTTCTGAAATTTCTGCAATTGTTCCTGGTAGTACCCGATATCCTCAGGCCCCTTGGCGATTGCCTCGTTTATGATGGCGATCGCCAAGTCATAGTTTCCGAGCGCGTAATAAGCCTCCGCGAGGGTGTCGATGTACCACGTGTGCGGCTCAAGTTCCACCGCCGTGAGCGCGTGCCTCAAGGCGGCGTCGGGATTGCGGATGCCTTCATGTCTTGAAGTAGCCAGGAGCCACGCCAGCTCGTTGTGCGCGCCGGCAGGCTCGATCCGAACCGCCTTCTCATACATCTCCATGAGTTGTTGCGGCTTGTTGTTTCTCTCGTAAAGTTCCATGAGGCGGAAATATGGCGGCTCGTATCGCGGGTCCAGCTCGATCGCCTTCAGATAATGCTGTTCGGCCAGCGCCTGGTCAGAACTTGTTTCATACAGTTCGCCCATCCCCGCGAGGGGGACCGCCGAGCCGGGTCTAACGGCGGCCGCTTTTTGAAAATCCTCGATGGCTTCTTCAAAGTCGCCTGCGATCTTATGTGCGCGCCCCATCCCTACATACGCATCGAAATTGTCGGTCGAAAGTTCGAGCACCTCCGAATATATCTCGAGGGCGTGTCCGCAATCCCCTTTCTCGATGGAGTCGTCGGCCTTCCTCATCAGAATCCTGGTCTTCAGCTCGCGCGCGGTCTTGTTCTTGGGGTCTCGTTGAAGGGCGGCGGTCGCGACCGCCTCGGCCGCGCGCAGTCTCTCCTCCCTCAAGTAGCACAGGCCGAAGAGGGCGAGCACCTCCGGGTTTCCCGGTTCGATATCGGACGCCTTCCTGACCAACTCAAGCGCTTTGTCGATCTCGTCCGCCTCCACCAGGTTGAGGGCCTGTCTCAGGGTCAGTTGGATATTGTCGGGATCGCTCTTCAGCGCCTCCGCAACTGCCCTCATGGTGTTCCGGCCATTCCTCACATCTTCAATCCACGCGAGCAGAAAATCGGGGTCCCTATGGCCTGCCTTCCGGTCGATTTCGCCGCCTGTGGCCTCGGCAAAGATGACCATCGGAAATGTGCGGACATCGAACCGCCGCACCATCTGAATCTCGACGTCGCCCCGTATCTTCACGGCCACGACATCGCTCAACGCCTTGATGACGGCCGGGTCGGAAAACGCCTGCTTCTCCATCATCTCGCAAGGCGGACAGGAATCTTTCACAAAGAAGAGCATGAGCAGGTTGTGCCTGGTCTTCGAGGCCAAACCCAGCGCCTCATAGTATCTGACCCATTCCACACGCGGAGTTTGTCCGCCGACAAATCCGGGCTCCTCCGGTTCGCCGGACTCAGAAGCGTGGGGTTTCCCCCTCGCACATCCGACCGAAAGGGTCAGAATCAGGACAATGCATATTGCTGCGAGTCTATTCATTCTGTCTCTGTTTCCGGCTCGGGACCGGGCTGCGGCGGAGTCAATGATTTCTGCAAGAGCCGTCCAACCACCGTGGCCGCTCCGACCGTTGTCAACACGGTGGGGACGGAAAAGGACTTGTAGGCGGTCCCAAGCACAAGATACCACATCACGTATATGCCCAACGTAAGCTGTTTCGAAAACATGAACACCAGCATCAGGAGCGGCGCTGCCCCCGCCAGCGCAAACACGAAGTTCAGCGCCCGCCTCCACAGCCTCGAATCCTGCTCGATCCACACCCACATGAGCGCGGCAGGCCCCAGAAACAAGCTGGCCGCAAACCCGTCAAGCAAAAGGGCGATGACCGAGATAGTCAGCAGGAAGTCAAGACACAGGGCTCTTGAAGCCGAGAAGTCCGGCTTGCCCCACAACGACCATTTGCGTCTCAGCAGAGTGACCGCCGTCCAGACCACTGCAATGACTGCCGCCACCACTGCCAAGGCTGACCAGCGCACATCGCTCAGAAACGGGTCGAGCGGAGTCGCCGGATAAAGCTCGTACCGGGGAATAACATTCGCGCGCACAAGCATGTACAATGAGAGCAGTCCCGCCAGCCAGGGCAGCAGGAACAACACCATGTTTGCCAACTCCGCCAGCACCTGATTCAGAAGTCTTTCGCGCTTTCGCAAATTGTAATACTCAAAGCTCGTCGCCAGAAACAGCGGAATGAAGAGCATCGCTTGCAGCGCAAGCAGCCCGCCCCGCCCGATATAGTTCCGCTCGCCCACCCTCAGATAGTATGAATCGCTATTCATCGGATAATCCATTGCATCCACTGAGCGGACCAACTGCTCTGCCGCCCGCCCATATATCTCAAATAGTTCCGGCTTCAGATTCTCGCTCACGTCCAGGGGCGTATGGTAAATGCGGCGCGCAAGCGGGCTGTCGGACTTGTTGCCGCCTAAATTGATGCCCGGTATCCCCCGGCTCAAGAACGGCCCCTGGTCGGTGCTCGATATATTGACGGCTCGGCTGACATATCGCATAACGGGCGAAGGAGATTCTGGCGTGCCGCCGACCTTCGCGATGCAGTCTTCCGCCAGCATCCACAGCCACAAGGGAGCATAGCCTCGAAATTGTCCCTCCCCGCGAACATATACCTTTTCAGGGTTTTCGAGCCTCACGTAGTCGAGAGATATGACTGCGACAATCTCCTC
>CAZEBC010000234.1:0-2083 GCA_964510165.1 uncultured bacterium | reverse complement strand
ACCCGCTTTCCCGCAATCCATGCGCTGAAGGTCTGCACTTCGGTCCGAAGCTTCGCTTTCTTCATCTGGGCCTGCAGCCACTCCGCCGCCTTGAAACCATCTTCCGTGCCCATGCCCCGTTGCGGAAATTCAGTCGCGAGGGTGACAGCCTTGTCGTAGGCGGAGGAAGCTTTGAAGGAGAGCCTCGACTGAACCACCGGCGCTTTTTCGGCCACGTCCCCGGTGGTAATGAGGACAAGCGCCCCGAGCAGGAGGAAGAGCAGGCTGCTGATAGCCAGAACCGAGCGTTGAAGTTCAGTCATGCCGTGACCGCTCTAAAGGGTTCGTCTCACCATGGCGCCTTCATCAAACTGGGTGGCCAGCAAATGCCAATCGACCAGGATGCCGGAGGTCACCCTCGGCGACGGCGGTTTCCACTGGGCGAGCCGCCTCTCGATCTCTTCATCGTCGAGTTCGAGCTGGACTTCCCTGTCTGGGATGCTGATGGAGATTGTGTCGCCGTCGCGTACCGCCGCCAGCGGGCCGCCGACCTGTGCCTCGGGGGTCACGTATCCCACGTACAGCGCTCCCGTTGTGGCGCCCGAGAATCGGCTGTCGGTCACAACGGCCACGTCGCTGATCCCCAATGTCTCCAGCAGCAGAACTACTTGGAAATTATCCGAGAACCCCGGTCCTCCCCGAGGGCCTTCATATCGGACCACGACGACCTCGCCGGCCTTGACCTCTCCGGCGAGCACGCCCAGGATGGCCGCCTGCTGGGTGTCGTAGCACCTGCACGTCCCGCGGAACGTCTGGCGTTCGTCGCCTGTAACCGTGTATCGCGAGAGCGAGCCGCGCGGCGCAAGATTTCCTCGAAGCACCACGATGCCGCCGTGCGGAGACAGGCTCTTGCCCAACGGGCGAATCACGTCTTCGTCCAGGACCTCGGTCTCATCCAGGACCTGGCCAACGGTTCTGCCTGCCACCGTCGGCCGGTTGCGTTCGACGCGGTCATGCAACCGCTTCAGCACGGCGAAGGGACCGCCCGCATGGTGAAGGTCTATCATCGTGTATGGCCCGCTCGGACGGATCGGGCAGAAATAAGGAGTCTCCTCGCTGATTCGCGCAAATGTGTCTATTGTTATGTCGAGAGAAAGTGTCTTTGCAAGACTCAACAGATGCAAGATGCCATTGGTTCCGGCGGAGGAGGCCATGATGACTCGCGCGGCATCGGCAATCGAGCGTTCGGTCACATAATCGGAGAATCTGGCGCCCTGGCGCACGAGGCCCACTATGGCTTCGCCCGCCGATTTCGCCATCCGGATGCGCGCCATATCGGGCCCGGGGATCGTGGACGACCCGGGCAGACACAGCCCCATCACTTCGGTCGCCATTTGGACGGTATTGGCCGTGGTCAGTTCAGGGCACGCCCCGCACGAGGTGAGCCACTTGCCTTCCATCTCGGTCATCGTGCGAGCGAATTCGTCTTCAGTCATCAGGCCTGCAAGCACTTCATTGACACAGCGAAGGATCACGTCGGATGGAAAAACGGTGGGTTTTCCCCGATATTCGCCCGGGTAGGCAGGTCCGCCCGTGACGAAAATGGTAGGCAGGTTCAGCCGCGCGGCGCCCAGCCACAGGCCGGGTATGCTCTTGTCGCAGGTCCCGATGCACACCAGGCCGTCCGCGCCGTAGTTTCGCATTTGCACCTCGACCGAGTCGGCGATGGCATCGCGTTGTGGAAGGTCATACAGCATGGTCAGATCGTCAAGCCCGCGCCTCTGGCAATAGCCGCCGCAGGGGCCGATGGTGTTGAACTCAATCGGAGTGCCGCCACCCAGATACACGCCCGCTTTAACCGCTTCCGCAACCTGTTTGAGGTGCATGTGGCCGACGCCGGCTTCCTGCATCGTGTTCGCGATGGCAATCAGCGGCCGGCCCAACTCGGAATCCGTAAAGCCGCTCGCCTTGTAAAAGAATCGGTGCGATTGCAGTCGCATCATGAGTCCGAGCGCACGAGAAGCCTGCTCGGGAGTCAGTCTTTGCATGGAAACCTTTCGATTGGATACTCAGCGAGATTGTCGGTTGGCCAAGCCTTACTATA
>CAZEBC010000233.1:3667-5431 GCA_964510165.1 uncultured bacterium | reverse complement strand
AGTCGGCTCGGTGAAGAACGTCTTTGCGAGCCGCGACGGATATGCGAAGTACCTAATTCTTTCGCATGAAGGCGCCCTGAAAGACGCCAAGGCGTTCGTTCCTGTTCCTTGGGATCATACGAAGTTCAGCATGGAGAAAGACGCGGTCATCGTGAAGGTGACCAAGAGCCATCTGGAGAGCGCTCCCAGCTTCGGCGAGGATGAATGGACCAAGTTCTCGGACAAAGACTGGACCAAGTCGATTCATTCCTACTACGAACCTGGAGAGACCAAGGAATATAAGCACGGAGAAACCAAGGAACACTCGCATATGGAGTACTAACAGGGAAGGCGATGACTCAAGCCCGGCGCAGCGCAGAGACGAACAGAAGTTCGGGGAGCGCGCCGGGCTTTTCTTGTCGCATCCATGCCGCTCATGTCGTCAAGAGCTGCAAATTCGGACGTGATTTGTGACGTGGCGCGTGATGAGGCGCAGTGTGTTGCTTCCCTAAGAATGACTCGCAAGAACGCTCGCTGAATTGAGATTTAAAGTTTGAGGCTGGCGTTCCTGGCTTTCCGAAGAGAAGTTTCGAGGAAGTCCCTCGAATCAGGCGTATCGGTCTTGTCATCGGATATTGCTCCGATGAGAAGGTCGATTCCTCGGAGATAGCTGTGAAGGACGGAGTCCTTCTCTGCGGGTGTCAATGATCGTTTTTCGGCGTACTGGGATTTCAGGGGCCGGTCCAGATTCTGCTCGAGCCGGTCGACAAACATCAGGGAATGCAGGAGGGAAACGCAGAACTCATCGACGTTTTTGTGAGAATGCCCGCCCTTCATGCCCTCCAGGAAATTCTGCTCATTGACGAACGGGAAGATCGGGTTGTGGGGCGTGCTGGAACGTTCGGGTGAGACTTCGCCCGATGTGACAATCATGAAGCGTTCGTATGAGAGGTCATCGTAGCCGTTAAGGTCTGCAAAGAACTCTCTCACCTCGGAGTTTCTGGCGATGCCGTGTCTGTCGACATAGATGTGGAGCGTCTCGTGCGCGGCCATTGAGCGGAGTTCTTCCGGAGATTCACTTTGAACAGCCTCGCTGTAGAACCAGATATCCCTGGCATCGTCACAAACGACGGCATTGCGGACATTTTCGAAGTCGACTATATTAACGTTTGTCACGAGGTCCTCGCCCAGGATCGACTCGACCGAATCGATCCCTTCGGCGATTGCTTGCAGCCTGCTATCAAAATCGGGCGCCATGGCAGCGAGCTTTTCGAGCCTTGTGCCAAGATATCGGAACATGATGTCATTCGTCTTTGCGCCGGAGTTCACGCAGACGGAGCGAACCGTGCGATAGCCGTTCTGTCGGACGGATATCTTGTAGGTTTCTTCCTCGCTCTTAAAGCCTATGTCGAATGTGTCGTGCGGACTAAGGGAATCGCCTGCCACGTGAGAGAAATAGGAGAACGCTCCGGGAAGGAACTCGTTATCCCGGTTGTTGTACAGGAAGATGCCCTCGCTGAGGTTTGCGAGAACGACGTTGTCTGGCGCGATCTTGCCGAAACGCTTAACTGAATACGTGCCATCGAGGTTCCGCTTGATCTTGCTCATCTTCTTGCCGTCGACTGTGATGGCCATGTCGTCCTCGCACAGGACCACAATGCCGAATACATGGCCGGCGACCTTTAGGTCGTCTCCCGTCTGGAGGTCTTTTTGGAGATATAGTTTTTCATTAATCTCGCCTTCCTCAACGGAATATATCTGAAGAGCTTTGATCTTGTCGGTTAT
>CAZEBC010000233.1:0-3567 GCA_964510165.1 uncultured bacterium | reverse complement strand
TAATCTCGCCTTCCTCAACGGAATATATCTGAAGAGCTTTGATCTTGTCGGTTATTTGCCCGGGAGTGTCGAGCTGACGAGCCGAACCTGCGGCGTTCATGCCGCCCTTGTCGTGGGCAGTGGTCTGCTCTGGCTGAGCTTCTCCCGTGGCAAGACTGGAGCAAATCAGCCACATCGGCAATAATGGTAGTGAGACAAGATACTTCTTCATAACGTTGTACGGAATCATTCTGGACGAAGGCGGGTTGTTACTTTCGACGAATACACTGCTTGACCGGAAACCGCTAGTGGATTTGGAACTCGTGCTTCAGGTGAAATCCCACTCTTCGCAGGATATATTCATAATAGGGGAAATTCCCCGATTTGTCAATACCCTGGCTGCGAGCGCAGCGAGCGAGCCAGCGTTTGACTTTGTCGTGCGTCTAATGGTAAGTTATTGCGCGGGAGCATTTAGTCCACGCCCGACGGATAGAAACGAGGCTGTTCGAGGATGGATTCTGCAAAGTTGAGAGCATTGGAGGTGTTTCCAGTCGAGGTGTCGGGCCAGCAGATGATCGGGCTGCGCGACCCGACGAATCTATCAAATGAAGTACTGGCCGTTCCACGGCAGCTTTATCTACTGCTGTATTTGCTGGACGGCAGACATTCGGTTTCTGACATTCAGGCCGAATATATGAGGAGAACCGGCCAATTGATTTATCGCGAAGTCATTGAAGAGACGTTGAAGAGGCTGGATGAAGGCTTATTCCTCGACAATGAGAATTATCGAGACACGCTTGAGAAGGTCGTAGATGAATTCAGACGAGCCCGTATTCGGCGGGCCGCGCTGGCGGGAAAAAGCTACGAGGGCACTCCTGCCGCTTTATCGCATCAGATCGAGAGTTTCTTCTCGCAGAGAGACGGTCCGGGCATGCCGGGAGGTACAAGAGGCGGCGGCCTGAAGGGAGTAATCGCGCCACACATTGATTTTGCGCGTGGCGGACCGTGCTTCGCATGGGCCTACAAGGAAGTTGCCGAGCGGGCTGACGCCGATATATTTGTCATATTCGGTACAGCGCATAATCCCACCGCCGAGCCGTTTGTGCTGACCCATAAGGACTTCGAGACGCCGTTCGGCAGGCTGCCCTGCAATAGAGACGTGGTGAAAAGGATTCAGGACGGCTTGAGCTACGACGCCTTCAAGGATGAGTTTGTGCATCGAGGCGAGCATTCAATCGAGTTTCAGACGGTCTTTCTCTCCTTTTTGTTTCAAGAGAGGAGAGAGATATCCATTGTGCCGATCCTCTGCGGGTCGTTTCATGAGATGGTGGCTTCGCGGACCGAGCCAATGAAATATGGACGGGCGGCCGAGTTTGTACACGCGCTTAAGGCGGCGCTGGCTGATGAGGCTGACAGGGTGTGTTACATTGCGGGTGCGGACCTTGCGCATGTGGGGCCGAGGTTCGGCGACCCGCATCCCGTAAGCGACGGCTTTCTCAAGCTGCTTGAAAAGGATGACTTGCGGATGTTGGAGCAGGTGAGAAGTCTGAATCCAGAAGGCTTTTTCTCGAGCATCGAGGCCGAGGGCGACCGGAGAAAGGTATGCGGCTTGCCGCCCATTTATACGATGTTACGCGTAATGGAGGCACGCACTGGAAAGCTGCTGAAGTATCAGCAATGGCCTGACCCGAACGGAACCGTAACCTTTGCGAGCGTGGCGTTTTATGGACAGTAGCCCTTACAGGCAGTGGTCACAGAAGCCGCAGCGGGGGCTCTCGTAGCGGTCTTCGAGGGCGTCAAGCAGGTACCGGCGGAGGCAGGTGTCCTGCAGGCCATAGCTCGCCATCATATCAAGCCTACCCATTTTGAAAGCGCGCCGCGCCATCACGCTCTCTGCAATCATTCTCCTTGTCGAATCCGAGATGGATTTCGCCCGAATCTCATAGCAGACACCCCGTTTGGCTGGACGATAGGCGATAAGGCCTCGGTTATCCATTCGGATGAGCGCTTGCTCGAGGGTGAAGGCATCCAGATGCGGCAGGTGCGCTCTGGCGAAGTCGTTGAGGTCCGTCTTCACATAGCCCTTCTTTGAGAAAGCCAGATGCAGGTCCAAGGCCCTGAGCAGTTCGCTCTCCTCATGTTGACAAGAGGAAAGAGCCTTTTCAAACTCTTTCGAAAGATAGATGGAAGCGTTCCCGCATGACGCCGCGTTTCTGCGGAGCAGGCCCGATTTTTCCATTTCAAAGAGTTCAACGCTGTGGGCTTCGTACAATTCGCGGTTAACCGATATGAGGCCGCGCATGTTAGCGGCGGCAAGTTTGTGGAAGCATTCTTCGATTGACTCGACTGGAGGGGTGGAGTCGAATATGAACCTCTCTTGCACCTTCCGGTCGAACCGCGAGAATAGCAGGATACAATCGCACCGCTCGCCGTTGCGACCGCCACGGCCTATCTCCTGATAGTAGGCATCGATGCTCGCTGGATGCGCGTAATGAATGATGAACCGAATGTCCGGCTTGTCAAGCCCCATGCCGAACGCGTTCGTGGCCGCGACTATCTCGATCTCGTCGGCGAGAAAGCGCTCGTGCACATGCGCCCGTGCTTCCGCTGTTCGGCCTGCGTGGTAGTAATCGCTGCGTTTTCCGAGTTCCTGGAGGAATCTGTTGACCTCCTCGCATTGTCGGCGGGTGGCCGTGTATATGATGCCGGGTCCGGGACGCCGCAGCAATTGGATGAGCGTCTGATACTTCTGGTCCTTTGTATTGGCGTGGCGGCATCCAAGGTAGAGGTTGGGCCTGTCGAAATTGCCGCACAGGACGGATGCCTGCTGGCGTCGCATTTGACGAAGGATGTCTTTGCGCACGATGGGGGTAGCGGTGGCCGTAAACATGACAAGCTGTGCATTCCTTGAGACCAGATCGATTGCATGAGGGATAAAGAGATAGTCGGTGCGGAAATCATGTCCCCATTCGGTGATGCAATGAGCCTCGTCAACGACCCACAATAGCGCAGAGGGCTGTGAGATGAGCGCGTTAAGAAAGAGGCCGTCGCGCAGTCGTTCGGGCGAGACATAGAGCAGCTTGACAAAGCCGGACCTCACGTCTTCCAGAACGCGGTGGCATTCCGCGGCAGCAAGTGAACTGTTCAGGCAGACCGCTGGCAGCCCCCGGGCGCGGAGCGAATCGAGCTGGTCCTTCATGAGGGCTATGAGGGGTGATATGACGATGGTGAGGCCGGGCCGGACAAGCGCGGGGATTTGAAAGCATAGTGATTTTCCGGAGCCGGTAGGCAACACGGCGAGAAGGTCCTCACCGGCGGTTATTCTTTCGATAATCTCCTTTTGGAACGGAAGGAACTCATTGAATCCAAACGATTCCCTGAGCACTTTGCTGGCTGTCGCGATGGATGTCTGCGGGCCGGTTGAAGTCATGCGACAGACACTCGCAACAGGGTCATCGGGGTACCTGGCAGTAGTGCAGGTTCGAAGTCATTTGAAGGGTAGCGCGCCGCATAAGACTATCTCGGTGGAGTGGGCGAAGATACAGCGTTTATGCTTTCTCTTTTCCATCGGACGTTTCTTTAAGATTC
>CAZEBC010000232.1:0-5479 GCA_964510165.1 uncultured bacterium | reverse complement strand
GCGCAGCGGTCGAGTTTGCCCCGCGCGCGCAGCCGGTGAACACATTGTCGGTTATGCCCGTGTACGTCACCTGCTCCTCTTCGATGAGCAGTGTGCCTGAGGCGGGAAAACCCGCGGCGTCGTCCACCTCGATTGTGGTGTCATTCGAGAGGATGCTGCCGCGCAGGCGAGTGACGCGCCCGGCCCTCACGCTCAGCGGCGCAAGCCCATGCACGCTCCCAAAGACAATGGGGATCGGCCTGCCGACCGAGTCCGGCGTGGCCTTGGGGAAATCGTCGAGCGAGATTATGTCGGGCGGAAGATATCGGTCATACCTGCGGAAGAAACCGGCAAGCGTGAATTCGACTGCCTCGGCGCCCGTGAACGCCAGCTTCTCGATATGGCCGGAAAACAGCTCGATCATGTCGTCAGGTCCAGCGCCCACGAAAGCGAGTTTCAGCCGCGCGGCGCGGCCTTCGGGAATCGTGTCGGAAAGAACGCTCCGCAGGGCGTCATCCGGAAACAGGTTCACGGTGATGGCTCGGAACTCCGCCGATGGCTCTTCAAACGAGCAGGTGATGGGACCGACCTTCAGGATGATGCCCGCGTGGTACGCGCCGAGGGAGAGCGCGCGCTCGGCGTAGCGGCCGGTTTCGGTCTCGGACCAATCGACCTCGAGCACGAGCACCGGCTCGTTGTATCGGCTTTCGCAGTGTGTTCTGGCTGTAGCTGTGAGCGATTTCATGCTGTCACCTCAAGGCTCATAATTCTCCACCCGCAGTTTCATCGAGCCCGACCACTTGTTTCGCGCGTCCTTTTGCCAGTCATCCAGCCCGTTGACCCAGCGGACGGTGCGGCTGGCGCCGTCGGAATCAACAAACGTGAACGCATTGCGCGCGCCCTGCGCGATGTTCAGGTACCAGTTTTCGAGACGAACGTAATCCTTATTGCGGACTCCCGCAAACAGGCGCGTCAAGATGAGCGCGGGCGCTTTCTTGCGGCTGACATACACGTCACCGCCGGCCGATTCGCCGGTCGCGAGGCCGAGGTCCACTCCGTCCTCGCTCGGGTGGATGAGTCCTCGCACCCTGAGCGTGTCAGCGCCAAGTATCAGATGAACGTGAGTCATGTTCACACCTTTCTTGTGCGGGCGCACGCCGTGCGCCCCTACGAACGTCACACCGATTCCAGCTTCGGGCGGCGGTATCGGTCCAGAATGATGGCGACCGACAGCGGGATCGCAAGCCCGGCGAACGAATCGCCCGTTTGGTTGATGCGCCGCTCGGCAAGCCCTTCGGCCCCGCGCAGGTTATATTTGAACGCCGCCAGTTGTATGCAGGCGTTTTCGATGTCGGCCGGCGGCGATTCGGCCTGGGCGTCATAGAAGCCGGCGGTGTACACGACGGAGACGTTGAGCGTGCCCGGCGTGAACAGGCGCGAGAGCAGCCTCACATAATCGTCGTACACCTTGAAATCTTCCCCCGCGACGGCCTGGTCATCAACCGAGAGCGATGCGACCGACACGATGGGCGCCTGCTTCAAAAAGAGAATATCGCTCGCGTTGCCGTCGTACGTTTCGGAATAGCTCTGAATGTCGAACGCGCGGCGGCAATAGGCCTCGATCTGGCGGCTCGACGCCTCGATGAGCCGGGAGAGCAGCGAATCGAACTCGGTGTCGTCGGCCTCGATGTCGAGGTACTCCTTCAGATTGCTGAGTGTAGTGAGATCGGCCATGGCTCCTCCGTTCACGGTTCAAGATCAATTGTCAATTGTTCGGGAACCCGCGCCTTGTTCTTGCCGGGCCTCTTCGATTTATTTTTGGGCGAACGCGCCATTTTTTCGGGTGGGCCGCCCTGCGGCTCCGCAATCATCCATCGGTCTGGGGAATCGCGAAGCAGTTGAGCGGCCTTGTCGTCGGAGATTTCGATGATGTCGCCGGGGCGCGCGGCTACTGCGTCGCCCAAGCAACGTTCACCGGTGAATATCAGTCTTGGCATAGTGTCCTCCGTTGCTGTCCCTCACCCCAACCCTCTCCCGGCGGGAGAGGGCAGGGCGAGGGCTCGCTTATGACGCGATGTTGTACCCGAGGCCGACGACCGGCTCGGCGGATGCGTCCTGCACCGCCTTGAAGTCCAGCCGCTGCGTCGCGATGGCGACGTCCTGGTCGGTCTCCATGTACAGTTCCTGGCTCACTCGCAGCGTGATGCTCCTGCGGTCGCCGTACAGGAAAGCCGGCCGGTACACCAGCGGCAGGACTGTCCTGGAGGTCGTGACGCCGTCGTAGAGGCCGGTCGCGTTCAGGTCCTCGCGGATGAACTCGCTCACGATGATGGGTATCCCGTCAAGCTTGGCGAGTTCGCCGGTGAGGATGGTCGCGCCCGCTCCGTACTTGTCGGCGGTGAGCACCTCATCCAGGCTGAGCAGCTTGTTGAAGACGCTGATGCCGGCGACCCAGGCGAGCTTGTCGGGATTGACGCCGTACTTGCCCATCGCCGCACGGATGGCGCGCAGGTTGGCGATGTTGACCGTCGAGAGGTCCACCTTCGCCGAGGAGAGCGCCAGCTTGCGGTAGCCGTCCCATGCCTTGCGCACGTCGCTCGCTGCCGTAACGTCGCTGTCCATGTGGCTTGTGGCGGTATCGCCGTTGATGGTGGCGTTTTCCTGCGCCTCGGCGAGCGCTTGAACTATCTTGTCGCGCAAGAGCGGCAGGATGGCGACCACGCTGTCCTCTTCGAGTTCGGTCGAGACGAGCACGCGGCACGCGAGCTTGACCGCATCGAAGGTGACGTTCTTGGTGCCCGGCGTGGAGGCGGTTATCTTGGAGGCCGTGTCGCTGGTGGACTCGGCGAACAGATAGGCCGTGGCGTCGGCGCCGTCAATCGGCAGTTTGAACGGATTGGTCGGCATCGCGATGCGACCGTGGAGCGCGGCCACCTTCAGGGCCAGCTTCACCTTGCGGATGAGTTCGCTCGAGAAGCCCGTGGGTATCCACTCAAGCCCCTCTTCCGATGTGGCGGTGTCCATCGCCTTGCGGAGCGCCGACGCTTCTTGGGCGAATTCGCCCCACATCTTCAGGCTGCGCGGGTCGCGCCTCAGGATGGCGGCGGCGAGGTAAATGTCGTCGGCCCGGTTCTGAAGCTCGGGCGACAGTTTGGTGCGGAACTGGCCGTGAGTGTCGGCCTCGAGGCTGAATTCGCCTTTGCGAGTCGAGCGCTCGCGAAGCGCGCTCTTCTGCTGTTTGAGAGCGTCCTGGATCATCCGGCTGATCAGGTCGTGCTGTGCGCCGGAATCGACCTTCTCCTTGATGGCGCGCACGAGCGTGAGCAGTTCGCTGTCGGGTTTGGTTTTCAGTTCGTTCATGTCATTCTCCTTCATTCAGATGTTCTATGTGGAATTGTTACCTTGCCGCTTCACATGCGGGCGGCGTGTTCGAACTGAGTTTTTCCATCACCTCCTTCAGGATCGTGTGGGCTTCAGAGAGTTCGTCCGATCCGGCGGGCTCGTCGGACTGCTTCTTCACGCAGTCGGCGCACACCAGGTCGTTGCCAACCTCGAGCGCCTTGGTGACCGAGAAGAGCGCGCGCCGATTGGCGGGTATGCTGACCACTGCGACCTCGTAAAGCCGCAGCCTCAGGATGTGGTTCACGCCGTCGAGCGGCCTTTCCTCGACGACCTCGTACCCGATGGAGAACGCGCGCAGGATGCCCTCCTCGATGAGCTTCCACACCTTCTGCGCGGTCTCGGAAATCTCCGCCCTGATGAAGAGGCCGACCTCGTCAATGCGCGCGTCCACCACCTTGCCGATGGGGTTGGACCAATCGTGCATGTACGTCAAGATGGGATTCGCCATGAAGTCCTTGAGGCTCTCGGCGAATGCGCCGGGCTCGACGATCTCGCCCATCCGATCAAGGTCGCGCGTCGAGGCGTATCCCTCGATCTGGCGGCGGCCCTGGTCGGACTCGACCAGCTTCATGTGGAAGCGAAACGTGCGACGGGGACGCGCGCTCGCGAACATGTTCTTGATCCGCTCCGCCTGCTCGCGCGTGAGCACCGGCTGGCGGAATCCTTCCTGATTGCGGCCTTCAACTGTGGTTTCGATGTCCATTCCATCCTCCTTGCAATTGATTGCGTCTGGACTCTCAGCGCCCCGCGCTCACGGGGTTCTCATGCTCTGAACTCATGAAAGCATGGGGCTAGAAGGTCGATCAACGAAGTTTTTGTTAACAAAAATTTCGAATGCTGGAAGGCATTGAAAAAATTGGGTTTAAAGGGGCAAAAGGGGGAAAGGGCAAAGGGGGAAGAAGATGTATGGATAGAAAAGCTTTATTAAGATGACACCAAGAAAGGCTCAGATTAGGAACGGTCAGATGTGGCAGGCATAAGTCACCCGCTCGCTCTCAAGTCCGGGGAACGGGAGAACTTGCGATCATTGCGCGCCGCGAGGCTACCGGGAAAAGCAATCAGGCCTCGACCGGCTTGCAGACGTCGATTACGGTCGGATGGACCAGCCGTTCGAAATCCTTGTAGCTGATGCGGATCGTCTCGGTGTGCGTACCGGCCCTGAACACGATGTCGGACATCTCGGCAAGCTCAGTGTCAATGTAGACGGGCAGATTGTACAGGTTTCCAAACGGCGGCTCGGCCCCGACCTCGACACCCGGGAACAGCTTTCCCATTTCAGACTCGGTAGCCAGGTGGGCCTTGCTGCATCCCAGGGTCTGCTTGAGGCGCTCGAGGTCCACGAGCATCGGCGCTTGAAGCACCACAAGCATGTACTTGTCGTCACAGTTGCACACCACTGTCTTGGCGACCTTCCAGCCGGTTACCCCCTGCGTGGCGGCCACTTCTTGAGCGGTGTAGGCCAGCTTGTGGGTCAGCACCTCGTACTTTACGCTGTTTGCTTCGAGGTATTCCTTCAATTTCTTTGCCGGCATTGAACCCACCTCCTCGCCTTTTGACCAGCGACAAAGCTCCCTTTTTGGATTTTGTCAAACTTTATCGGGTTCGGCTACACCCACGACGACATATCCGGAGGCGGGATCGGCCGTGTCTATGATGGGGCTTTCGGAGGGGTCGGAACTGCCGCCGACGATTCTGACTTTCGGGAAAAAGGGCTTGTCTTCGTTGGGTTGCACAACCGTGGCGGTCTCGCCGCTGTCAAGCCGCACTACGCTGCCGGGCGGGAATGCGCCGACAATGTTCAGAAGGAGTTTTACGAGTAAAGGGTCGAACTGCGTGCCCGCACCCTGAATGAGCGCCTCGACGGCGTTTGTCAGTCGAAGCGCCGGCCGGTAAGTACGGACAGAGGTCATCGCCTCATACACGTCGGCAATGCTGATAATGCGGGCCAGCGCGTGAGGATGCCGCCTGCCCCTCAGCGTGGGGTATCCGCTGAGGTCATAGCCCGCATGGTGCTCGAGCGCCGCAAACACGGTCAACTCGTCGAGCTTATCATGCCGCATGAGTATCTGGGCGCCCTCGATAGGATGGCGTCTTATGA
>CAZEBC010000231.1:0-5529 GCA_964510165.1 uncultured bacterium | reverse complement strand
CGATTGTCGACCTCGAACACGGCAACCTGCCCGACCCCACCTCTGAGGCCATCCGCTGCCTGCTCGACATGATCCACGACCTCCAGCGCGAGGTCAGGGAACTCAGGAAGGAAAAATCCGAGGTCGAATCCGACCCGTCACTTAAGTAATCGGTTATTCGATCCGGTTGGTCCCGCGATGAATAGTGTCTCAGCCACAAAGCGACCAAGACCATTACGCGAAATCGCCTCGTCGGGAAGCTCCCTCTTGCGATTGTTCCTTTGCGCTCTTTGCGTCTTTTCGGTTCAGAGGGCCGTTTTGGGCACCGCGCTCAGCCGGCAAGAAACACCAGCCCCACGCTGACGAGCAGCGCCATTGCTGTCACTACAAGCGCCGTCCAATCGCGGGCGCGCATCTTGAGTTGGATATAAAACGTGCGTTTGGTGTCGGAACCGAAGCCTCGTGATTCGAGCGCCAGCGCCATCAGGTTTGCGTTGCGGATGGACACGAGAAAGATCGGCGTCATGAGCGGGACGTACGATTTCATGCGGCTCCACAGCGAACCCTGACCAAGCTCAAGTCCGCGGCTCTTCTGGGCCTCGACGACCGTTGCGCCCGTGCTCGCGAATGTGGGAACCAGCCTGAGCGCGGTTGAGAATGCGAAGCACATGACATAGGGCACACCCATCTTCACCAGGCCCGTGGTGATCTCCTCGTTCCGCGTGGTCGTGAGAAACACGATCCCCGCCACTAGAATCGCATCGATCTTTATCGCAGTCAACACGCCGAACCGGACCGATTCACGCTGGATGAACAGCCACAGCGCCTCTTCGCCTCGCGGGAGCAGTCCCCAAATCGCAATAGTGAACACGGTTATTATCAGCAAGAACCACTTGATCCGCGCAACGGTCCGCCAGCTTCGGGCAACGGTCGTCACAGCCCCCACGATCGCGAGCACGCCGACGGCATGGGGAATCGTCCGGGGCACGAGCGCGATAACGAAGAAAGCCGAGAGCATGACGGTCTTGGTCCGCGGATCGAGCCTATGGAAGATGGTGTTCTTGGATTCGTACAGAAACGGATTCATTCGGGCCGCTGTTCCCTTTTCTTTCTCAACGTCCTGAGCCAGTCTTCATTGTCTGGGTCTGCGTCCAGGTTTATGACCGGGCGGACGCACTCCATGAACTCGTCGACCGAGAGGATGGTCGCGCCAAGCTCGTTGCTGAAACGCACGATTTGCGGCGGGATGATGTCGGCCTGCGCAAGCAGGTCTTCGCGCGCGAACACCTCGCGCGTGGGCCCGTCAGCGATGATCCTACCGCCGTTCATCAGAAAGGTACGGTGGGCGAACTGCGCGGCGATCCAGATGCAGTGCGTGATGATGACGATGGTGTGGCCTTCCTCATTGAGGCGCTTCACGAGCGCCATCATCCCCTTGAGTTCGCCGTAATCGAGGCCGGTCGTCGGTTCGTCCATCACGATGGCGCGCGGGCGCGTGGCGAGCACGGAGGCGACGGCCACCTTCTGGCGCAGTCCCTTCGTGAGCGTAAACGGGTCCTCGCTCCGCCGCTCCCACAGGCCTACGGTTTCGAGCGCGTCGCGCGCCTGTTTCTGGGCGCGCTCATCTTCGAGCCCGAGCCTTTTTGGCCCGAACAACACCTCATCGAGAATGGTCTCCTCGAAAATCTGATGGTCAGGATTCTGAAACACATAGCCCACATGCCGAGCGAGGTCGCTCGCCGACATCTGTTTCGTGCTGATGCCCTCGACGAGCACGTCCCCGCGTGTGGGTTTCAAGAGGCCGTTCAGATGCTTTGCGAGCGTGGTCTTGCCGCTGCCGTTCTGGCCGAGTATGGCGACAAATTCGCCCTCTCTCACACGCAGACTCACCCCCTTGAGCGCCTCGATGCCGCCTTCATACGAAAAACTTGCGTCTTCGACTTCAACCAGCGGCGAGCCATAGCACTTGGCTCGTTCTCGGTCCGATTCTTCAAGCTTCTGCCAAGCATCGGGAAGCAATTCATATGAATTGCGCCGCCACATTTCTTTGGCTTCATCGAGGGTTATGGGAAACTCATTGGAGCCGAGGCGCCTGAAAAGGTCCGTGAGCTGCAAGGGCATGACGCGGCATTCCTCAAGCAGGCGCGAATCGCGAAGAATGTTGGAAGGCGGCCCATCCTCAACTATCCGGCCCTCGCGCATCAGGACGATGCGGTCGGCTTGGAGCGCCTCCTCGGTTTCGTGTTCGACAAGGACCATGGTTTGCGTGCCCCGCTCGAACAACTGGCGCGTAAGATTGAACACGCGGCGCTTGTTTTGCGGGTCGAGGTCGGTGGTCGGCTCGTCGAAGCAGAGGATGCGCGGTTCGACGGAAAGCGCCGACGCGATGGCAAGCAACTGCTTCTGTCCGCCCGAGAGCGTGGCCGGCTGTCTGCCCCGAAGCCGTTCCAAGCCCGTCAGCTCGAGCGACCTCTTGATCCTTTCGCGTATTGCCTCAAGAGGAAGTCCAAGGTTTTCCGGTCCGAACGCGACCTCAAGCTCGACGTCGGTGGAGAAGAGTTGCGACTCGAAATCCTGAAAGACCAAGCCCACATGCGAAAACAACTCCTTCACCGAGCGCTCGCGCGTGTCCATCCCGCAAACTCTGACCGCGCCCTCAAAGGTTCCTTTGACAAGATGAGGGATGAGTCCATTAAGGGTGAGGCACAGGGTGGACTTGCCCGCCTCGTTCGGCCCCATGATGACAACAAACTCGCCCTCATTGACGGCGAGGTTTATGCCGCGGAGGGCATTCTCTGCGGCTGCGCGATACCGGAAGCTAAGCGATTGTATTTCGATGAGCAGCATGAATTATCTCTTTGGGGTCAGACCAGCAGACACCCGATCACAAGCAGAATGAGAAACGGCGCGACTCCGAGCGTGACGGAAGGCGTCACCGAGCCGGGAGCGGGCGTCGGCGACTCGGCTGAGACCCATGCTGGGGGAGAGAACTCGGCGCCGCCCACCGACAACGACAAGGTGACCCCGACTATGAACGCGCCGACGACCGCAATCCAGATGAGGGCGGTTCCCACTTTCGGGCTCCGTGCCGCAGAGCGGTCCCGTTCGTCCATGATCGCGAACCAGACAAGGTCCCACTTGTTCAACCTTCCATAAAGAAGGCGCATCAGCGGGGTCCCAATCACGAGACAAAACACGAGATTGTTTATCAGAACGATAGGCGCAAAAGCCACAAACGGAAATATTCTGATCGTCTCGAGCCACCACGCGATTATATCGGCGCACGCGAGACTGCTGAGAATCGATACGAGAGCAAAGTTGAGTGCTTTGCGTCGGGAGTCAATCTCGAGGTCTTCTTCCGATGACGCAAGCCCCATACGGCCCCAGACCTTGCAGCCGAGGAATCCGTAGAAGAAGTTTCCGACGAACCCACCGATGCTCCCGGGGCCGAGCGTTCCAGAAAAATCTCCGATTACGTTTCCAAACGCCGCGCCCCATGCGCCGGCTGGCCCGAACAAGAGCCCGAACACAACCGGAATGACCGAGCCGGGCCGTATCTCCGTAAGCCCTGGGACGATGACCAGAAACTTGAACATGAATATCAACGCTGCGTAAGACGCCGCCGTCACGGCCACGAGCACGACCATCTTCGTGTACTTCCACATCGTCGCGACTTCTCTCACGTCGCTCTCCCGCCTTTCACTCCAAAAGAGAACCGCTTCACTCCGCAAAGCGCCCCGGCAGCACGAATATCAATATATATTCAGCCAAGAATCATGTCAAATATGCCCTCTATTCGCATCTTGACAGCGACTCGCAAGTGGTATAGCATTTCGGGCAAGCCATCAAACAACAAAAGGAGACGAGAATGGCAAGCGAGACGAGAAAGATTATATATATCACCCGCAAGATACCCGCGCCGGCAATCGAACTGCTCAAGAAGAATTTCGACGTGCGTATGAACACCGAAAACCGAAACGCGCGGCGAAGTGAGATCAAGCGCGCCCTCAAGGATGCCCACGCGCTCCTCTGTCTCCTGACGGACCCGATTGATGACGAACTGCTCGCCTCCGCGCCGAACCTGAAGATCGTGGCCAACATGGCGGTCGGCTTCGACAACATTGACCTCAAGGCAGCCGCCCGTCGCAAAATCAAGGTCACCAACACTCCCGGTGTGCTCACCGAAACAACCGCCGATCTCGCCTGGGCGCTCATCCTCGGCGTCGCCCGCCGGTTAGTCGAGGCCGACCAGTTTACGCGGAAAGGCAAGTTCACCGGGTGGGAACCCATGCTGTTTCTCGGCGGCGACGTGTATGGGAAAACGCTCGGCATCGTCGGCTTCGGACGGATAGGGCAGGCGGTGGCGCGCAGAGCGCTCGGCTTCGGAATGAAGGTGCTCTACGCGGATGAAGTGAATGCGCCGGATTCCTTAGAAAGAAAACTCAGGGCCCGGCGAGTGTCGCTTGATGAATTGTTGCGCGAGTCCGATTTCGTCACGCTGCACGTCCTTCTCACCGAGGACACGCGCGGCCTGATAGGCGGGAAGCAGTTGGCGATGATGAAACCCTCCGCCTATCTCATCAACACTTCGCGCGGACCCGTCGTTGATGAGAAGGCGCTCATTGACGCGCTCAAGAAGGGGGCGATAGCCGGGGCCGGTCTCGATGTGTACGAGCAAGAGCCGAAGCTGGCGCGCGGCCTCATCAACCTGCCAAACGTCGTGCTGCTCCCGCATATCGGAAGCGCGTCAATTGAGACGCGCACGAAAATGGCGCTCATGGCCGCCGAAAATATCATCGCGACCCTCAGCGGGAAAATGCCGCCGAACCTCGTGAAAGCTTAGTGAAAAGACCAAAGGGAGAAACAATGGCAAAGGACCTCGCAAAGAAACTGCTCGCAAAAATCGAGCGGATGGACATCATAGACACCCATGAGCATCTCATGAATCGTCAGGTGCTCAGCGATTTGGGATTCAATCTGATCCACGCTTTCGAATTCGAGTACCTGCGAGACGATCTCGTGACGTTGGGAATGGACCCGGACCTGTTGCTTGCGAGAGCATCCGATCCAGACAGCCTGATACCTGAACTGCTTCCGCTTCTCAAGCAGACTCGAAACACCACCTATTTCCGGGCGCTCTTCCGCGCGTTGCGAGACCTGCACGGCCTCGACGGTCACGCCCTCGAACCCGTTGCCTTGCGCGCGGCCTCCGCCAGCATATCCGCCGCATACTCAAAGCCGGACTGGTACTCGCGCGTGATCCGCGACAAATGCGCAATCAGATATCTGTTGCGGGACATGGATTATCTTGTCCCCGAAGAGGACTTTATCAAGCCCGTCATCCGGATGGACAGCTATCTCATACTCAGGCATCGGCATCTCCTGGAGAGTTGGATCGAGAAGGACCCCTTGTTTGCGCCCCGCTTGACCGAAGGGCAGTACAACGAGCGCGTTCGGACATTCGATGACTACCTCGCGGTCATGGACGCGGATTTTAGGAAGGCGCATGAATTCGGGGCGGTCGCTGTCAAGGTGGGCATTGCGTACAAC
>CAZEBC010000230.1:0-5529 GCA_964510165.1 uncultured bacterium | reverse complement strand
AAGGCCGCCTAGATTCCTTGCTAAGCGGCCTATTTTCAGATGCTTATGTGGTGGAGATGATGGGAATCGAACCCACGACCTTTTGACTGCCAGTCAAACGCTCTCCCAACTGAGCTACATCCCCACGCCAATATCATCAATGTTTCCAAGGCCTATTATATGGTTGCGCACTGGAATTGTCAAGAGAGGCTTTCGTGAAAAATCGGCCATCCTGAGCCGCATGCTCCGAACGTCGCTCACTTTGCATTTCCACCTCTATAGCTGGCGCATCGGGCATATTGACATTTTTCGGACAAGTGGCTATAATTATTTCAATTCTTAAACTATCCTGCGGCCCATTCCTAACGAGTCCGGAGAGAGGCGGTCATGTCGGAAGAAATGGTCAGAATTCTGAACGATTACCTGATTCAGATGGCGGAGAATCTCCCGCTATTCGAGCAGAACGTTGATAGCCGCTCCCTTAAAGACTTGACTTTTCAAGAGTTACATGCAATCGGGCTCGTTGGAAGGCTGGGTGCTCCGACGATGTCGGAACTGGCCCGGCGAGGCCGGGTGACGAACGGCGCCATGACGGCAATGGTCAACAAGCTTGTGAAGAAGGGATATGCGAAGAGAAGCCGGAACAACAGCGACAGACGGGTGGTGCATGTGGAGTTGACCGAGCGCGGCCGAAGGGCGAATCGTCACCACTACAAGTTTCACGAGCAAATCAACGCTCGAATCATGGCCGTATTGAGTGAATCGGAGCAGCGCCAGGCGATCAGATTGATGCGGAAGATAGTCCATGCCCTCGGATGAAATCGGAATGCCCTTGAGTTGTTAAATGTTTTAGTGAGGAAAGGAATGGGATTTTAGAATCTTGAGCGCAGTGTGTCTGCATGTGGACAGGGCGTTGCGAAGAAGAGTGAATTCTGGTATACTGTCTTCACAAATTCGGGAATCCTTCGCTGGTTGATTCCGCTCCCTAAAGCACATGTTGGTTTTCGAGAGGTCCTAAAACATCCCCGAAGTCGAGTTGGAGGAGGGGCTTTTTTCTTATGCGAAGAACATTTGGAAGTCGCGATAGAGTTGTCATGTCCCTGATGGCGGCAGCCATATCGTCGATGGTGGCAGTGGCGGCGTGCTCGGACGGCGGAGGGAAATCCGCAAACGCATCACAATCGAAGTCCGAGTTCGTGGTCGCGGTCAAGGCCGCACCTGTCGTAAGAGAGGGAATCCGGTCCACAATCCACGCGGTGGGAGCGGTCAACGCGATCAAGCAGGCGAAGATAAGCGCAAAAGTGCCGGGCAAAGTTGAAAAGATTTTCGCTCAGGAGGGCGACCAGGTCAAGGCCGACCAGACACTGCTCGAAATCGAGAGAACCGATTTTGAGCTTACCGTGCGCCAGGCCGAGGCGGCGCTTGCCATGGCAGAAGCGAATTTCGCGAAGGCAAGCATCGACTGGGCCCGTGCCCAGGAACTGCTGGAAAAGGGGATCACCTCGCAGCAGCAGTATGACCTGGCGAAGAGCGGATTCGAGATTGCGCAGGCATCGGTAAGACAGGCGGAGGCGGACCTCGGGCTTGCGAAAAACCAGCTCGCCAACACAAAGGTGAGAACGCTGTTCGCCGGGGTGGTGACTCACAAATACGCCGATATCGGCGAGCGGATCCAGCCGGGGCAGCCGCTGTTCGAGGTTGCGGACATCACGCCAGTCGAGATCGAGGTGGGAATCGGCGACAAGAGGTTTTGCGACCTCAAACTCGGCCAACCGGCCAGCGTGAAGGTTGACGGCTATCCGGATCGCGAGTTCGAGGGGACCGTAAAGAAGATACAGCCGGCGATTGACCCGTTCACTCGCACATTCCAAGTGACGCTCGGAGTGGATAATCCTGAGGAACTGCTGAAGCCGGGGATGTTCGCGCGGGCAGTAATAGAGGTGGACTACCATCCCGATGCGCTTGTTATGCCCAAGTCGGCCCTGCTTGAGGAAGAGGGCAAGTACATGGCGGTGGTTGTTAAGGACGACAAGGCGCACCGGGTGGGCATACAGCCGGGCTTCGTCGAGGGAGAGAAGCTCGAGGTCTTGAGCGGCCTGGCTGAGGGGGACCGGGTCGTGGTCGAGGGCGCGTACGGCCTGGGCGAAGGCGCGCTCGTCAAGGTGGCGGAGGAGTGATGAGCAGTGTTTCTCGCTGATTTCTCAGTTAAACGGGCGGTGGCGTCAACGATGCTCACACTGGTGTTCCTCGTCTTGGGCGTCGCCTCGTTTTTCCGCATACCGATCGATTTGCTTCCGGACCTCACGTTTCCCGTTGCGGCAGTGTTCACCGAATATGAGGGTGTCGGCCCCGAAGAGATAGAGAATTCGCTGACCGAGCTCATTGAAGGGGCGGTCAGCCGGGTTGATGGCGTAAAGGAAATCCGCTCGGTCTCGGAGCGCGGGTCTTCGATTGTGGTTCTGGAGTTCGATTGGGGGAACAACATGGACCTCGCGGTGCAACGAATCCGCGAGGAACTCGATCAGATACCGGATTTTCTGTTCCCCGACGACGCGGACAGGCCTTACATTGTAAGATACGACCCCGCCGATATCCCGCTTATGGGAGTGGGTATCTCCGGCGGAGGCAACGACGCCGTACAGCTTGAGGAGATAGCCGAGGACTACCTCGAGGACCAGCTGGCGGGAGTCGAGGGCGTCGCCGCGGTCTGGATTTTCGGCGCGCCGCCTCGCGAGATTCTTGTGGCGGTCGACCAGGAAAAGCTGTCGGCAGCCGGGATGGGACTGGAGACCGTTATTTCCCGGCTCAGGGGCGAAAACCTCAACCTCTCGGTCGGTAATCTCAAGGAGGGCTACAAGGATTACCAGGTGCGGGCGATCGGCGAGTTCGACAGCATCGCCGAAATCGAGAACGTGGTGCTTGGCGCCAACGGCGCGCGCGTCATCCGCCTGAAGGACGTCGCCAGGGTGTTCGACACACATGGCGATGACGATGTCTATGCCCGCGACAATCTCGAACCCTCGGCCATGGTCATGGTCATCAAACAGTCGGGCGGCAACACGGTCGAAATCTCCAGGCGAGTGTGGGAGAAGCTTGAAGAACTCAAGGGGAATTTGCCGCCGGGAATCGTGCTGACCAAGACGTTCGACACCGCCGACTTCATCAATCGGGCGATCGCTGACGTGTGGTCGAACCTGTTCTGGGGCGGCCTGCTCGCCGTGGTCGTGCTGTTCCTGTTTCTGCACCATATCAGGCCCGTGCTTATCATAGCGATTGCGATCCCAACATCGCTTCTGGCGGCCTTTCTGCCGATGTTCTTCGCCGGCATGACCATCAACATGATCTCGCTCGGCGGGCTTGCGCTGGCGGTCGGGATGGTCGTTGACAACTCTATCGTGGTCATCGAAAACATGTTCCGTCACATGCAGGAGAAAGGCGAAGACCGGCTCACCGCCGCCAAGAAGGGGGCGAGCGAGGTCGGCATCGCGATTACGGCCTCGACGCTGACGACCGTTGCCGTGTTCGTGCCGATCGTGTTTACCACCGGCCTGGCGGCCAAGATATTCCGCGATCTCGCGCTCACCGTGACGTTCTCGCTCCTGTCCTCTCTTTTCATCGCGGTCACCCTGGTGCCGATGATGGCCTCGAAGCTGCTTTCGGTCGGATCGAGCGGAGCAAAGGAAGGGCGCCTGTTCCAGCGGGTCAGGGACCAATACAGGAAAGTCATCGCCTGGGTCCTCGACCACAAGTGGACCACCGTTGGCATCACGAACGCGTTGTGGATTTCGAGCCTCGCCTTGCTGTTTGTGATCGGCAAGGAATTCATGCCCACCGCGAACGACGAGACTTTCATGATCGAGATAGAGCTGCCGCGAGGAACCCGGCTGGAGGAGACGGACAAGATAGCAAGGAAGATCGAGCACCTCATCCTTCAAACGCCGGAGGTCAAGAACGTCCACGCCGTTATCGGTCACGCTTCTGAGGGCGACAGCGAAGACCCCAAGCAAGGCTTCTTTATCGTGAACGTCGTGGACGCCTCGGAACGGACGCGCACAGTTGAGCAGGTGAATGACGACATACGCAAGCAGGCGCTGCAGATACCCGGCATCGTCAAATATAACTTCGTCAACCTTCAGAGTCGCTCGTTGGGCGGCTCCGGAGGAAAACCCATCGAAGTCAAGATATTCGGGAAAGACCTGGACACGCTCGGGAAGCTCTCACAGGAAGCGGCGCGCCGCATGAAGCAGATCGACGGCCTGGTTGACGTAGAGGAGATGTTCACGCTTGGAAATCCCGAGGTGCAGATATATTTCGAGCGCGAACGCATGGCGCAGCTCGGACTCGACGTGTCACGGGTTTCCCGTCTGATGGAGACGGCAGTAAAGGGAACCGTCGCAAGCCGATACAAGGAATTGGGCGAGGAGATTGACATCCGCGTTCGTTTGAGCGAGGAAGACAGAGACAGCTTTACGGATGTGAGCACCGTGCCGCTGACTACCCCGGCCGGCCGGCAGATAAGGTTGTCCGATGTGACCCGAATGGAGATCGGGTCAGGACCTGTAAAGATATTCCGCGACGACCAGAAGCGCACCGTGACCCTTCGGGCCAACATCCTCGAGGACAAGTACGCGTTCGGCAAGCTGTTCCGGGGCGTCGGCAAGGCGATTGTCGCAATCGTCGGCGAGGGTGATTTTTTGGACACGCTGAAGACGGCCCTCCAGGATTTCAGGCGCAGCCGACATGACCTCAACACGCTTGTTGTCGAAATAAAGAGATCGCTCTCGACGTTGCAGATGCCCTCCGGCTATTACATCGAATACGGCGGCTCTTATGAAGACATGCGGGAATCGCAGACCCAACTGTTCCTCGCGTTCCTGCTGGCGGTGGTGCTCGTGTATATGATCATCGCTGCCGAATTCGAATCGCTCATCCATCCGTTCACCATCATGTTCTCCGTGCCGTTCGCCTTCACCGGTTCGATATGTGCGCTCTTTATCTGCGGGATGACCCTCTCCGTCAATTCGGCCATCGGCATCATTATGCTCGCCGGCATCATCGTTAACAACGGCATCGTCCTGATCGACTATGTGAACCAGCTCCGGGCTGAGGGCATGAATGTGCGCGAGGCGCTCATCGAGGCAGGCGCAACACGCCTGAGACCGATCCTCATGACTACTCTGACAACCATACTCGGGCTTATACCCATGGCCGTGATGGGAGGCTCGGGCTCCGAGATGCGAAGACCTCTGGCGGTCTCGCTCATGGGAGGGCTGACATTCGGGTCGCTGCTCACCCTGCTGGTCATCCCGACCGCATACTACATATACGATTCTGTGGCCCACCGAATCTATCTTATGTTCATGCGCGTCCTCCATCCTGAAGAACTCGCCGAGGGCGGGGCATCCTCCAAGCCCGATCTTACAAAGAAATAGGTCGCGTTAAATCGGAACCCTTGAATTGGGGGACACCTTGCTGCAAGGTGTCCCCCGATCTAACTCGGGTAATGTCAAGATTTCTGTGCAAAAAGGGGTCTGAGCGATCTTTGGTGAG
>CAZEBC010000229.1:0-5539 GCA_964510165.1 uncultured bacterium | reverse complement strand
TTGTTCCAATTCTAACACAACCGGCAAGGGGCGTCAACGCGCGCACGACTGCTCGCCGCGCTGAATATTTGGCGGGCCGCCGCGTCTATTAGGGCGACAGACGAGTAAGCGAGAAGGCATGCAGACACTCAGAAGGAGGAACAAGAAATGAGGAAGTTGCTCGCAGCGATGACAGTGGGGCTGGTCCTTTCGGCGATGCTCGCGACCAACGCTTACGCGGGAGATGAATTCGAGAAAGGGTTCAAGTGGGAACTTGGGGCGATAACGGCCCGTTCGGCGGTCGGCCTCGGGGTCGGCGTTGTTAACGTGGGATTCGGCGGTCCGGTTCGCTATGACGGCCACTATGTGAAGGTAGTCCCCGCGCGGCATGTCCATCCACGCCCGGTGTATCGGGAAACCGTCGTGTATACCCCGTATCCGCCGCCGGTTTATCACGTTGAGCGAATCGTGTACGTGGCTCCCCCGCCTCCGCCTCGGCCCGTGTACACCTATGAGTACCATTACTACGGTTGTCGGTAAGGCATGAGGGCTGGGTCAAGACCGGCCTTCTTCCTCGCGGTGACAGGAAGCGCTGGGCGGCGATGGCCGGGTTCCAGAAAGTGGAATCCGGCCATTGGCTTTTCTTGGGGAGAGTCCAGATTTCGATCTGTGCAATGCGATTCAGCCGCAGCCAATTGCAGGGGTGCGCGACGCGCGCCCGCCCGCTCCGCTATGCGATTCCGAGCCTTGTTGCGACGTCCTCATAGTCGGGCGCATCGGCAAAAAGCTTTTCGAGTTCACTACGGGCGCGTCGGCTCTGACCCAGACCTTCGTAGACAAGGGCGCGCTCATAACGGAGACCGTTCAACAGGTCGGCGGAACGTTCCTTGGTCTTTTTCAGCGCGTCGGTGAGCGTCTCCCTTGCGGCGTCGAGCAAACCGAGCCGTCGGAGCGCCTTTCCTTTGTAGAGCAGGAGCGCGGCATGCACGGGCGACTCGTTCTGAACACCTTCGGCGAGTTCAACAACTTTTCGGCAGAAGTTCTTGTTTTCGGCGCCGGATTCGATGAGCAGCTCGGCGAGTGAAAGCCTGACCACCACGTCGTCCGGCTCCAGCTTCCGAAGCCGTTCGAGGCAGGTGATCGCGTCCTTCCATCTTCCTTGCAGTTGATACACCTCGACAAGTCCGAGCAATACGCCCCGAAGGTCGGGTTCGACGTGGGCCGACAATTCCTCGGTTATGGGAATTCCGAGCGCGGCGGCGATGCCGTACTTGGAGAAATATTGGCCGAGTCCGGAGTGATGCTTCGCAGCGGTCGAGAGGTATTTGTCGGCGTCATCAAGAAGCTCTTTTCGCAGGCAGAGGAATCCGGCGAGGAAGGCGCCGTCCGGGATATGGGCCGCATCGCGCAGATGGCCGAGCGCGGCATCCTCGTTCCCGGCGACGAACTCTCTGAGTCCGTTCACAAGCGCTTCCTCATCATCGGGTGTGAAGAGGCGCTTGAAGAATCCCATCGTCAGGCGGTCGTCGGGCTGTTCTGGAGAGGCTCTTGATGAGCGGGAAGCGCGGGAGCGCGTCCGTCCCGTTTTCCCGCTTGGAAAAGTTGTCGTATAGAACAGGCCGGTTCCCGGAAGGCCGGCGGTCACTCTCTGCCCGCCCGGGCCGATGGTGAGCTTTGCCCCTCGCGGCCCAAACGAAAGCGAGCCGCCCGACTTACTCAGGTTCAGTGTGACGCCGGGCGCTATCTTGACCCGTCGCCAGAACCGGAAGGCCATTGGTCATCACCCTGTGGCGGTCTTGCTATTCTATCTTGATCTCGATTCCGCGGCTCTGCGCGCGTTTGAGGTTCCACTCCATCAGGTTTGAGGGCGGCTGGTCCTGCTCGGACTCAGGCTTGCGCACAAGCGTGATGGACTCGGTCGGGCACGTCGGCGTGCACACGCCGCAGCCGATGCAGCGCTCGGCCACCACGCGATACGAACCGTCTTCTTCCACGATGGCGTCCATTGGGCAGCGCTCATCGGCGCACACGCCGCAGGCGGCGCAGGTGTCCTGGTCTATCACGGCGACGAAATTGCTCTTGGCGAGCACGTGGGGCGCATTGAATTCCTTGATGCCGCGCAGAATGCCGCAGCAGCACGGGCAGCAGTTGCACACGAAGACCTGCCCCTCCTCGACGTTATACGTGCAGTGCACGAGCCCTTCCTCTTCCGCTTTCTCCATGACCTTGAGGGCCTCGTCTTTGGAGACCGACTTGCCCTTGGGATACTTCTCGAATGCGTTTTCCTCGGGCGAGAACGCAAGGCAAATCTGCGTCGTGTACGCGCACGGATGCCCCTCGAGCGCGCGCTCTTTCTTGCAGATGCACTCCATGAGCTCGAATGACTTTGCTTCCGCGATCATGCGGCGCATGTCCTCGTAACGGTGCACGTGGAGGTCGGCCTTGATCTGAGTGCTGATCGGGACGACGCGCGCGGCGGCCGGCTCGAATGCGCCGACCGTCCTGACGAGCGAGGGCGCGTACTCCTCGAACAGCTTTGTCATCTCCTTGTCCATGCGGTTGAGCTGGAACTCATAGATGCCGATGACGAACGGGAACAGCATGTACATCTGCTGGCCGAACATCTTGAATGAGCCGATCTGCCCCTTCTCGACCATGTTGTCGAGGATTTTCTGCATCTCGGCGACCGGTTTGCCCAAGCGCTCGGCGACGACCTCGACCGTCTCGGGAATGGGCCGCATCTTGAGCGTCATCTCGGCCTCTTCGGGCGTGAAGATTTTCTTGAGAATCTTCAGCTCGACGCCGCTCTCAGTCGCGGGAAAGCCGTTCGGCAGTTCATCCAGTTTCTTGGCAAGCCTCTTATATACGTCAGTCATGGTGTCCCTCCTTGAAAAGGAAGCCTTCGGAGCACAGCGGAATCAGCGTCTAGATTATGAATCACCGGAACGGATTAGTCAAGGGAAAATGTCTTGTGAGTCTTCGAGCGCTCGCGCGCGCATTGAGATGGTTCCTTATGATAATATAGCGTTATCTATGCCCCTGATTATCGGGGGCGGCAGACGAGCGAGATGACAGCGGCACGCCGGAGGTGTCATGGATTCACGTGAACTTCTGAAGGAACTCGAACGCGAGGGCGAGACGGTCGTTCACAAGCTCGAGCAGTGGGCGCGCGAGCGAGCCGACAAGACCTTCTTCTATTACGGCGAGGAAGCCAGGGGTTACAGTTTCAAGGAGTTCAATCAACTCGCAAACAGCATCGCGCATCATTTGAAAGAGATGGGCGTTGAAAAGGGCGACCGCGTGTCGCTTTTCCTGATGAACCCGTTCGTCACCTCGCTCGCCATGTTCGCCGCCTGGAAGATCGGGGCCGTGTACTGCCCGATAAATTTCAACTATCAGGGCCGCCCGCTTTCCTATCAAATAAACGACACGCAGCCGAGGCTTCTCATCGCCGAACAGGCGCGCGTGCCTATGCTGAACCAGATCAAGGGCGACATTCCGCCTGTGCCGGTCATTCTCCATTCCCCGAATCAGGCCGATCACGATTACGATGCGGGCCACGCGAAGATCGAGCTTGACTCGAAGTTCCAGCGCCGACCGTTCGCCGACCTCCTCGGGGGCGACACCTCAAATCCCGGCACGGATATCCGCTATGCCGACACCGCCAGCATCATCTACACCTCGGGCACGACCGGCCCTGCGAAGGGAGTCGTGCAGTCGCATCGCTGGATTCAGAATTACGATTTCTATTACCTGAAGCTCCAGCATCCCGACGACGTCGTGTACAACGACCTGCCGCTTTATCATGTGGCTGGCGCGTTCGCAAACATCGCCCGCGCCGCGTGGACCGGTTGTACCGTGGGCGTGTGGGACAAGTTCAGCCCCTTTGAGTTCTGGCAGAGGGTCAAGGCGTGCGGGGCTTCGTCGGCGATTCTGATTGACGTCATGATCCCCTGGCTGCTGATCCCCGAGGAAACGCCCGAGGACCGTTACAACACCCTGAAGCAGGTCCACATGCAGCCGCTGCCTGAATATCACCATAAGGTGGCTCGCAGGTTCGGCTTCGATTTTGTGAGCGTCGGCTACGGGCAAACCGAGTCTGGCGGCGCGCTGGCCGGCATCATTGACGAGTTCGGCGACGAGGAGGGCACTCCGAAGGAATTGTATAAGGGATATTCCAAAGCGGAAGGCCGTGAGATTGCCGGGAGATGGGGCCTGCCGGTTGTGTCTGGCCAGTCGAGACTCAAGAAAGGCTTCATGGGCAAGCCCTCGGTCCTGTTCGAGGTCGCCATCCTGAATGAGAACGACGAGGAAGTTGGCCCCGGCCAGCACGGACACCTGGCCTTTCGGGGCAAGGTTCCGTCAATGATGCTCAAGGAGTACTTCAACAAGCCGCAGGCCACCCTTGAGGCGTTCAGAAACCTTTGGTTCCACACCGGTGACGGCGCGTATAAAGACGAGGACGGATATTTTTATTTTGTGGACCGGATTGGCGGCTTCATCCGGCGGCGCGGCGAGAACATCTCTTCCTATCAGATTGAGGACATCATCACCGGCCACCCGAAGGTCGGCGTCTGCGCGGCGTTTCCCATTCCAGCCGAGGAGGGCGAAGAGGACGAAATCGTCGTGTATGTCGTGCCGCAGGATGAACTGTCCGAGGACGAACTGCGAACGTGGCTCAAGTCGGAGATGCCGAAATTCATGTGGCCGAAGCATATCCGGTTTGTGAGTGCCCTGCCGCAAACTCCCACGTTCAAGGTCGAGAAATACAAGTTACGGCAGGAGATTCTGAAGGAATTGGGACGAAACGTGTCAAGGTGAAAAAATGACGAGGCCCTTCTATTTGGACCTGGACTCCCCCGATTGGCTCCTTGTTCAGGACAGGGACGAGAAGCAATTCCTGGCTGGCAGCCGAGAGCATCCGGAAGAACTGGCGAGCGCCGCGCGCATCTTCCTCGAGTTTGTCCGGGGCATCAAGGCGCTCGGGACCGTGGGACCATGTGTGACCGTGTTCGGCTCGGCGCGGTTTAATGAGGAACACCGGTATTACAAGCTGGCGCGCCAGATGGGGAAACGGCTCGCGGAGGCGGGCATCACCGTCATGACCGGCGGCGGTCCGGGCATCATGGAGGCGGCCAACCGGGGCGCGAAGGAGGCTGGCGGGCTCAGCATCGGCTGCAATATTGACCTTCCCCGTGAGCAGAAATTGAACCCATACCTTGACCGATTTGTCGAGTTCGAGCATTTCTTCGTGCGGAAAGTCATGCTGGTGAAATACTCGTTTGCGTTTGTCGTAATGCCAGGCGGATTCGGCACGCTGGATGAGGCCTTTGAAACGCTCACGCTCATCCAGACCAACAAGATCGAGTCGTTCCCGGTGGTCGCGATGGGTCATGAGTACTGGGGCGCGCTCAAGGATTTCCTTCGCAGCGCCCTGGTTACTGAGGGCACGATAAACCCCGAGGATACGGACTTGCTTCATCTGACCGATTCGGTCGAGGAAGCGGTGAGAATCATCCAAAGGGCGCGAAAATAGTTTCCATAGGGTTCAGGTCTTGAC
>CAZEBC010000228.1:0-5550 GCA_964510165.1 uncultured bacterium | reverse complement strand
GCGGCGAGGGCTGGAGTTCTTTGATTTTGTGTTGATTCACCGCAAGTGATACAATCGTGACACAATTGAATGTCATGACGAGGACACCAGCGGTATGATGTCGTCGTCATGGCCAACTCGCGGAAGCCAGTTGTCAGGTTCGATGCCCCGAAAAGCGCGACAAATCATACTCGTTGTTTTCCTGAGTTTCTCCCTTGTTTTCCTCGCCATCCTCGTCTATTTCTGGTGGTTCGTACAGAGCGGCAGGCTGGAGGCGCTCATTGAGCGGCAGGCCTCGCGAGCCGCCAATGCGAGGGTGGAGATGGGGGCCTTCAAGTTTTACTGGCCTGCGCGGGTGGAAATAGAAGGGCTCAGGGTGGCGGCATCCGGCTGGGAAGAAACCCCCTTTCTCACGTGCCGGACGGCAAGAGTCAAAGTCACGCTGGGGGGTCTTCTCAGGAGGCGCTTGCTTTCGCTCGAAGTCATGGCGCCCAGGATCGAACTGGTTCAGGATGAGAAGGGCAACCTGAACATTCCTGTGATAGTAGAGGAAGGCGGAAAGGAAGGAGAGCCTATTTCGATCGGAAGCATCAGGGTGACGGGCGGCAGCCTCAGACTCGACCTTCCTCAGGTGCAGGGGGAACTGAGCGGCCTGACCGCAACGTTCGAGCCGCCCATCATCCCCGCGCAGTACGAGAAGGTGCTCAGGTTGAATTTCGATTCCGCGAGCTTCGTGCTCGGCCCCGACGCGCCCACGCAGACACCGCTGGCCTTGAAAGGATTCGACTCGCGAATAACCGTCCACACGACCCCCTCGAGGACGGAGCTTGAGGGCGATATCGAGGCATTTGTCACCACAAAGGCGCCATATCACGTCCTGCCGTCGGATATCCCTGTCACCATATCGGTCGCTGCCGATTATGTGGGTTCCGCAGGCGCGATTGAGAACGGACTCTTCACGGTTGACATACCGAAACTCGCGCCGATCCGCGTGTACGGCACAATCAGCAATCTGACCGGCGATGCGCCGGAATTGGATTTGGACTTCTCGGCGCGGGTTCCCGAACTGGCTGACGTCCGTGAATACAACGAGCTCTTGCAGCGTCCAATGTTCAAGGATTTGGAGGTTTCAGGCACTCTGGATGTGACCGGTGAGATCAGCGGGACCCTTCGCGAGCCCGCAACTGCCCTCAAGGCCTCGAGCGAGAATATCCGTGCGACGTGGCAGGGGCTGGCCCTCGAAGGCCTGCGGTTTGAGATTCCAATGAAGGCGAGCGCACAAGGGATTAGTGTGGGTCCCGGCAGTTTTTCCGTGGAAAGAGGCACGGTTCCGGTAGGGAAGACCACGATGGGCGTCTCCTCCATAAGCGGCGTCCTTAATGCCGATGCGTCGCATGTCGCGGTTGCCGATGTGAAGGCGAAGGCTGACGAACTCGGGCAGATTTCGATGGCGGGGGAATACAAGTTCGCGTCGGGTGATTTCCATGGCAGCGCCGCGATTAAAGATGCCGCCGTCGGGTCCGCGCTCAGATTGGTTTCCTCGACGCTGTATGGACTGCCGCAGGGCTATTCAGCCAGCGGAACGGCGGCCCTCGAGTGCGCAGTCAAGGGCAGATTCGGCTCCGGCCTGAAGAAGCTTGAGGCCGAATACGATTTTTCGTTGGAGGGTGGGGAACTATTCCTGAGCGAATTCGTCGGCACGGCCGGCCTGAGCATCAATTCGAGCGGTGTCGTGAAGAGCGCCGCCCCGGATGAGGTATGGAATTTCGACGTGAAGGGCGACGTGGGCGATTTCGAAGTGCTTGTGGATTATTTCTACCAAGCGTTCGCGGGCAGCCGGTTTCCTTACTCGCTTAAGGGAGAATATGATCTCAAGAAGAAGCGGCTGCGCGCGGACGCCCTGGCGCTGGACCTTGGCGCCATGGGCAAGCTGACGGGCAAAGGCTCGGTCCATTTCGCGTCGGTGCCTGAGATTCAGGCGCATCTCGAATGCGACGGGATCAATCTTGCCGAGGTGTATGGCAAGGGTGCAAATCAAATATTGTCTGAGATGGCGCCTTTCTTGAGGGGAGCCGAGCTTGCGGGCATCGCTTCCGGCAATGTCACGCTGCGGACGAAAGGGAACGCATGGGACGCCGAGGGCCGGCTGAATCTGGCCGATGGTCGGGCCGCATTGGCGGGCGGCGCGTTCTCGGCGGATTCGGTCTTCGTCCGGTTGCCGTTCCGCCTGTTGTCGCCGAGGGAGAGCATCGAGCCGCCGTCATTTGGTGAGGCAGACTTCGGAAGCATAAGGCTTGGCAGACTTGTCGCCGGACCTGCCGAAATACCCTCGCTGGAGTTGCAGGCCGCTTTCAAGAACAACTCGCTTCGCGTCAAGGGGCCAACGAGGGTCGGCCTGTTCGACGGATGGCTCAGCCTGGGAGAGGTCCGCGGGGATGAATTGCTCGGACGCGCCGGAAGGATGACGACGTCGTTGATGGTCGAGAACCTGAGCATCGGGACGGCAACCGAGAAGCTGGGCCTGCCCCAGGTCGCGGGCGTCATGAATGCGGAGTTTCCGGAAGTTACGGTGACCCTCGATTCGGTGACGACCGGCGGAAAGGCTGAGGCGAAGGTGTTCGAGGGGACGATCACCATGATATCGCCCGGAATCGAGCAGCCGCTGTCACCCGTTCGCACGTTCAAGGCGGACCTCGTGTTCAAGGACATGGACCTGCTCGAGATAACCGACGTGCTCGAGTTTGGCTCGATCAGCGGCATCATGGAGGGGACGGTCCACGGACTTGAGATTTCACAGGGACAGGCGGCGGCGTTTGTAGCCGATTTCGAGACCGTGAAACAGAAGCGAGTTTCGCAGAGGATAAACTTCGAGGCTGTCCGCAACATCACGATACTCGGCACGGGACAGGGGTTCCAGGCCGGCATCGGGCTGGGGCTTTCCACGTTCTTCGACGAATTCGCGTATGAAAAGATCGGCTTCTATTGCTCGCTGAAAAACGATAACTTCAGGATGAGAGGAAAGGTGGTGGAGGGCGGCACGGAATACTTTGTGAGGGGTGTGTCTTTCGGGCCTTCGATAAACGTCATCAATCGAAATCCGGGACAGACCGTCAGTTTCAAATCAATGGTTGAACGTATAGGCCGCATAAAGAGGACGGGTGAAAAGAAGGGCAAGTAAGCGACCAACATGAAAGGGAGGAGACAATGAGAAAATCACTGTATGTCGTCGCCATCACAGGCCTGCTGTTCGCGCTTGCGTGCGTCACGGTCAATGTCTATTTTCCCGCCGCCGAGGTGCAAAGAGCGGCGGATAAGATCGTCGAGGAAGTGCGAAGCGGGCAGTCGGCCTCGAGCACGGAGGACATCGGCGACCAGAGCATGCTCAGGAGCACGTTGCAGATGATCGGGTTCCTGCAAAGTGAAGCCTACGCGCAGGCCGACATAAACGTGTCCACGCCAAACATCCGCGCGCTGAAGGCCTCGATGAAGGAGCGCTTCGACCAGCTCCGCCCCCTCTACGAGAAGGGAGTGCTCGGCGAGACCAATGACGGGATGCTGAACGTGCGGTCCGTCGAGGGATTGGGCCTTCAGGAAAAAGCGCAGGTGAACAAGCTCGTTAATGCCGAGAACGAGGACCGCACCAAGCTGTATCAGGAGATCGCGAAAGCCAACGATCTGTCGCCCGACACGATCGATGACATTAAGAAACTGTTCGCAAACAGTTGGAGGAAAGACGCGAAGAAGGACTGGTGGATACAGAAGGACGACGGAACGTGGGTTAAGAAGGACTGAGCTCGCAATAATGTAGGGGCACGGCGCGCCGTGCCCCTACGTTTCCGCATTGAATGATGAAATCTCAAATACTGTTCTTGAAATCCTGGCCTGCCTTGAAGCCCACGCTTCTGCCAGCCGGTATCTTGATTGTCTCCCCTGTTTGGGGGTTGCGTCCCTGACGGGCCTTGCGCTTGCGAATATCGAACGTTCCGAAACCCACAAGCTGAACCTTCTTGTCCTTCTTGAGGCCCTTCTTGATGTTTTCAAGCACGCAGTTGACTGCCCTCTCGGACGCCGCTTTGCTTTCCTTGAGGTCCTTCGCTACAGCTTCTACCAAGTCGCCTTTGTTCATGAACTGTCTCCTTTCAACATGGAACCCCTTCGGAAAACCCAAACACCCGTCACCTTCTCCCGCACACCCCTCCTTTCGATTCCAGGTCTTGTCACGTGCTCGTCAATGCCGCATTATACCAAAACGACAGCGATGGTTCAAGGATTTTCTTTATTTGAAATTCCGAGAATCCAAGAATTCATTTCAATCTGTCGAGTGATGCATATTCCCTTGAATTCCGTTTCCGCTGTCGGCTATACTCGCGGGTGCGGGGTTCGTGAACGCTCCTCATGGTCATATGAACGGAAAGCGTATGAGATGACACGAGAGAACGGCGTCGAGCAATCAGACAGCCGGTCGTTCCGGACGCGCTTGCTCGGGCCGGCGCTCATGATCGCGGCGCTGGCGGTGGCGGCGAATCTGAACGCGCTCGCGGCGGGGTTCGTGTGGGATGACAGGGCGCTCATCGTCGGCAACGTGCTCATCAGGCGCCTGCATCACATCCCGAACTTTTTCCGCGAGCCGTTCCTCGGGCTGTACTATCGCCCCGTCGTCATGGCCTCGTTTGCGCTCGAGTACGCGCTGTGGGGGCTGAGGCCCCTGGGCTATCATGCGACGAACGTGGCGCTCCACGCCGCGAACTCGGTTCTTGTATACTATGTACTTGCATGGGCGTTTCGCGCGCGCCCGGCCGCGCTTGTGGCCGCGCTCTTGTTTGCCTCGCATCCGGCTCACAAGGGCGTGGTCGCGATAGCAGACCGCACAGGCATACTGGCGGCGTTCTTCTTCCTGGTATCGCTTGCGCTGTTCGTGCAGTACAGGCTGCTCGCTGACCGGCGGGCGCCGGGGCGTCGCGCGGCATGCTATGCGGGCTCCTTGCTGGCCTGCGCCCTTGCCCTCTTTTCAAAAGAGGAAACCATCATGCTGCCAGCGGTAGTCCTAGTCCTAGGGGTCAGGTCTACACATTTGACAATTCAAGATGCGCTAAACCGAATCGACAAAACCACGTGTGTCAAATATGTAGACCTGACCCCTGCGCTTGCTCTTGCCGAATACCTTCCGTTCTTCGGGATCGCGGCGCTGTACTTATGGGCGCGTTCGGAAGTGATCGGGCATTCAGGGGGACTCGTCTCCTCTCTGATGGTCGAGCCGCTCAGGCGGGGCGTGACGGTGGTCTCGATACTGGTTGATTACGCGCGGCTTCTGCTTTTCCCGGTCCATCTCGATTACGAGCCGCGAACGCCGCTCGCTCGCTCGCTCTTCGAGCCAAGGATACTCCTATCCTTGCTCTGCGCGGCTGCGGCGGCCGCGCTGGTCCTGAAATATGGCCGCAAGGCAAGGCCCGCGCTGTTCGGCCTATTATGGTACCTGATCGTTTTCGTTCCGATGAGTAACATCGTCCCGATTTATCCCGAGGCGGCCCACTCCCATTTCTTCACTCCCATCCATTTCCTGTATCTTCCTTC
>CAZEBC010000227.1:0-5557 GCA_964510165.1 uncultured bacterium | reverse complement strand
CATGCCTTGGCCGGGAAGGAAGCGATTCGGCGTTTCCCGACCGCCCGCTCTTGCAATGGTTTTTGACGCAATGCTATAATAACCGAGAACGGGTTCCAGCTTGTGTCTGCAGGAGCGAGAAAAACATTTGAAGCCGGAAGAACAACTCAAGATAATCAAACGAGGCGCCGCGGAGGTCATAACCGAGGAAGAGCTCTTAAAAAAGCTTCGGCGCTCCGAAGAAACAGGAAAACCGCTCAGGGTAAAGGCGGGCTTTGACCCCACTGCGCCCGACCTGCACGTCGGAAGCGCGGTGGTCTTGAGGAAGATGAAGCATTTTCAGGACCTCGGCCATGAGGCGATCTTCCTGATTGGAGACTTCACGGGGATGATTGGAGACCCGTCGGGCAAGACGGAGACCCGGCGGATGCTCTCGCGCGAGGAGGTTAACGAGAACGCAAGGACCTACGAAAGGCAGATATACAAAATCCTCGATCCCTCCAAGACCCGCGTCGCCTTCAACAGCCAGTGGTGCAGCAAGATGAATTTCGAGGACGTGATCGGCCTCGCCTCACGCTACACGGTTGCACGCCTTTTGGAGCGCGACGATTTCGCGAAACGGATGGCTGCAAACCAGCCTATCAGCGTCCTTGAGTTGTTGTACCCGCTGGTGCAGGGATACGACTCCGTTGCGCTTGAGGCCGATGTCGAACTCGGCGGCACCGACCAGAAATTCAACCTGTTGGTCGGGCGCGTGATCCAGCGCGAGTACGGACAGGAGCCTCAGGTCGTGCTCACCATGCCGCTGCTTGAGGGGGTCGACGGTGTGCAGAAAATGAGCAAGAGCCTGGGCAACCACATCGGCATAAACGAGCCGCCCGACGAGATTTATGGCAAGACCATGTCGCTCGCCGACAATCTGATGTGGAAATACTTTGCACTGGCCACGGATGTGCCCGAGCCCGAGATCGAGCAATTAAAGACAAAGGTCGAATCGGGCGAGATGCATCCAAAGGAGACCAAGCAGCGGCTCGCCCGCGAGATCGTCACCCTGTACCACGGCAGGGACAAAGCGCTCGAGGCGGAAGAGCGGTTTGAGAAAGTCTTTGCGCGAAAGGAATTACCGGAGGAAATGCCTCAGATCGTCCTCCGTCGCGCAGAACTCGGCAACGGCAAGGTGTGGGTCGTAAAGTTGCTCGTGCTCGCGGGATTCGCTCAGACGAACTCGGAGGCTCGCCGATTGCTCGAGCAAGGCGGCGTTTTTATCAATCAGCGGGAGGTCCGCCCCGAAAGCCCGGATGTCTGCCTCAGCGACGGTGACGTGCTGCAGGCGGGCAAGCGACGGTTTGTCCGTATCTCGATAGTGTAGGGGTGCACAGCTTGCCCCCAACCAAAGGCTTCTACCATGCCCTCTCCCAGTGGGAGAGGGTAGGGGTGAGGGAACAAACATGAAAGGTTTCATGAATTTAAACTGAGGGGTACAAGGAGGCAGTGATGGCAAGCGAGAAGATCATCCACGTGACCGACGCCGATTTCGAGGAAAAGGTGCTGAAAAGCCCTGTGCCGGTTGTCGTGGATTTCTGGGCCGAATGGTGCGGCCCTTGTCGCATGGTTGCGCCGACGTTGGATGAAATCGCGAAGGAATGCGAGGGCAAGGCGGTTGTCGCCAAGATGAATGTGGACGAGAACCGAAACACCCCCACGCAGTTCAAGATACACGCCATCCCCACCATGATCTTCTACAAGGATGGCAAAGAGACCGCCCGACTTGTCGGGGCTGAAACCAAGAACGCAATCAAAGCCAAGATCGACGCGATGCTTTAGCGCTTTGTCAACCGGGAGATGCGTGGGAGCGCCCACACCCCCACCCTCTTCCACTGGGAGAGGGTCGGGTGAGGGAAAAGCGCAACAAAATTCACCAATTTCATCGTGAGTGGCACAGAGGGGGTCTCGCTCGTGGATGCCCCGAGGCAGTTGCTTGATGAAAATGAACAGCGTTTCTTGCTCGACATCGCCCGTCAGACAATCATCCAATATGTCACCACCGGTAAGATCCTGGAGCCTGCGACCGACAATCCGAAGTTTAAGCAACCCTGCGGAGCATTCGTCTCTCTCCATGAGAAGAGTGGCGCGTTGAGGGGATGCATCGGATATGTCGAGCCGATCAAACCGCTTCTACAAACAATAATAGACATGTCCGTTTCCTGTTCCACCCGTGACCCCAGATTCTACCCGGTCACCCAGGATGAATTTCCCAACCTCGACCTCGAGTTGTCGGTGCTCGGTCCCTTGGAACTGATAGAAAATCCCGCCTGCATCAAGGTGGGCGAACACGGCTTGATTGTCAAGAAAGGCGCCTATTCCGGGTTGTTGCTCCCTCAGGTAGCCACCGAATTCGGATGGGACCGCGTTCAGTTCCTCAAGGAGACCTGCCGGAAGGCGGGGCTGCCGAGCAACGCGTGGAAAGATCCGGAGACAAAGATTTTTGTCTTCCGCGCTCAGGTGTTCGGGGAAAGCCTCCTCAAGGAATAGCGTTCAGGGTTCAGAGTCTAGACACGCAACACGTTACCATGACCTCAAGAGACCGACAACACACGCCTCGCAGAGCCTACGCCGCCGCGTTCTATGCCGGTGCATCTGAAGGCTGGATTGAGCGCGCATTGAGGGGATTTGTGCCTCCGACTCTCATGGGACGCCCGACGGCGGGCATTGTTCCACACGCCGGCTGGGATTTCTCGGGCCGTGTTGCGGCCAAGGTGTTCAAAACCATCAAATCGAATGCGGAACCGAAAACCTTCGTGCTCTTCGGGGCCGTCCACAGACACATCTCCGATTGCGCCGTCTATTCCTTCGGCTCCTGGGATACCCCGTTCGGAGAGGTCCAAATTGATGAGGAACTTGCCGGACAGCTCATAAAGAGGCTCGAGGGGTACGCCGAACAAAACGAACTCGCCCATAATCACGAGCATTCGATCGAGGTTCAATTGCCATTCCTGAAGTTTTTCTTCCCGCAGGCCAAGGCCGTTCCCGTCTCCGTTTTGCCTGACAGACGAGCCCCCGAATTGGGCAGGCGCGTGGGCGAATATTTAAAGAAGCAGGAGGTGGACGCGGTGGTAATCGGCACGACAGACCTCACCCACTACGGAGAAGCCTATGGATTTGCGCCTGCTGGACATGGCCCTGCCGCCCTCCAATGGATGAAGGAAAACGACGGCCGCATCATCGAGCTCGCGGTCAGGATGGAGGCCGACAAGATTGTCCGCGAGGCGGACCGTAATCTGAACGCGTGCGGGTCTGGCGCCATGGCCGCCACAATCGCCGCCGCTCGGACAATGGGAAGCGCGAGCGGCTTGACTGTCGAGTACACAACCAGTTACGATGTAATGCCGGAGCGCGAGTTTCGTATGGCCGTTGGGTATGTGGGCATGATCTTCTCGTCCGGAAAGACCTGAGCGGATGCCGAAAAAGCTTTGGGAGAACCCGTGGTTCAGGCTTGTCGTCTTCCTGGCGCTCGCCGCTCTGTTTCTTTGGGTCTGCTATGAGCTCCGCCAGATACTAATCCCGCTTGCCCTCGCATTCATTGTCGCCTACATCTTTCATCCTCTGATTGATTGGCTCGAAGCGCGGAGGGTGTCGCGCACCGTCAGTATCGCGCTCCTCATCGTTCTGATCGTCGGCGCGATCGCCGGCCTGTTGCTCATAGTGGTCCCGAGGATGGTCCGCCAAACCGCAGACATGGTGCAAACGTTTCAACAGAATCTGCCCATGGTCCAGGAGAAGGCGCAGGAGTTGCTCGGCCGGTTCGCCGATTCAAGTCTCGCCGAACGCCTCCACGCAAACCTGGACAACCTGATTGACGCGATCAAACGAAACGTTCCCCAAATACTCACATCAGCCGAAGCGGTGGTGTCCGGCATCATCTCGCGGACGGTCGGATTCGTGGGCTTCATCGTCAATTTCCTGCTCTTTACGGTCGTGTGCGTGTACCTCCTCAAGGATTTCAACAGAATATTAGCCCATGCAGAAGACCTGGTTCCGCCCGCGCGAAAAGAGCCCATCCTCGACCTGGTCGGGAAGATCGATGCAAACCTCAAGAGCTTTTTCCGGGGACAACTCCTGGTGTGCACGATCCTGACCGTTGTGTACCTTGTCGGCCTCACCATCGTCGGCGTTCCGTTCGCCTTGCCCATCGCCATCGTGGGCGGATATGGGCAGATAGTGCCCTACCTTGGCACGGCATTGGCAATTCTGCCTGCGGCCCTCGTTGCCCTTGTGGAATATGCCGACTTCTGGCATCCGGTTGGCGCGGTTGCGGTCTTCGTAATCGGGCAAGTGCTCGAGGGAACGATAATCACCCCCAAGATAATGGGCGAAAAAGTCGGACTCCATCCGGTCGTGGTGATACTGGCCATCCTTGCGTTCAGTCAATTGATGGGTTTTCTCGGCCTCCTGCTGGCGGTTCCCCTCGCGGCCGTCCTGAAGGTGATGGCGGTTGAGGCCTATCACCGCTACAAACGCTCCGGACTTTATACCTCTCACACGCATGGCGAACCATAGACCCGAAGCCGCTCCCGCGATTAGCGTCATTATCACCAACTACAACGGCAGGAAATTCCTTCGGGATTGCCTGGAATCGGTTCTTTCGCAGTCGCTGACTCCTGCCGAAATCCTTGTGGTCGACAACGATTCAAGCGACGGCTCCAGAGAATTCGTGGAGCGCGAATACCCCCAAGTCCGTCTCATCAGAATGACGGAAAACGCAGGCTTCGCGCGCGCCGCCAATGAGGGAATACGCCGGTCAACCGGCGAGTTTGTCGCGTTGCTGAACAACGATGCCGTTGCCGACACGCACTGGCTTGAGCGACTGGTTCGCCCAATGCTCGATGACGAACGGATCGGCCTGTGCGCGTCCAAGATGCTGTTTCTCTGGGACAAGCATCTTATCAACAACGCGGGTATCGGACTGACCGACTACGGGCTTCCCTACGACCGGGGATTCTACAAGACGGACGGCGAGGCCTTCGCGCGGAATCAACTCGTGTTCGGCGCCTGTGGAGGGGCCGCCCTGCTGAGAAGAACCATGCTTGAACGAATCGGACTGTTCGACGAGGACTTCTTTCTCTGTTATGATGACGCCGACCTCAGCTTCAGGGCTCAGCTTTCCGGGTATATGTGCATGTACGTCGCCGACGCCGTCGTCTACCACGCAGGAGGAGCGACCGTGCCGTATCATGGAAAGACCGCCAGATTCTATAGCTGCCGCCACTATGTGGCCGTCATTGTCAAGAACATGCCTGCCGAAATCATGACGCGGCGGCTTGCGCCGATTCTCTGGTTCTGTCTGAAGAATGCGGTGAGGTCCATCGTTGACTATCGAGACCTGGTGAACCTGCGAGGATACCTGTCAGGACTGGCCGCGCTTGGGCGCTCACTTTCACTCAGGCGCGGCATCCAATCGTCAGCGGCAGTCAGGCCGGCCTACATCCGCTCGATGATGGTTTCGAAAGAGCAGATGGTGCGCGAAACCGCAGAGCGGCGGGAGGGCACGACAACCTGAATCTACGGGCACGGACTGGGC
>CAZEBC010000226.1:3327-5574 GCA_964510165.1 uncultured bacterium | reverse complement strand
CTGATACTGTGGGATTTCGTAACCATTGGGAGAATGAAGATGAGAAGGCATGCGACAATCCTGTCTGCGGTTTTGTTGCTCGTTGTTTTCGTGGGCTGTGCGACTTCCCAAAGGGGCGCCACGATTGATGAGTATCCGGTCGTGCGGGAGGAGACGTATCGTCTCCAAGCTCCGGATGAGATTGCGATTACGGTGCTTCCGCAGTCTGAACTCGACAGGACAGTCACCATCCGTCCAGACGGCAAGATATCCTTGCCTCTCATCGGGGACGTGTTCGTGGAGGGCATGACTCCGATGGAGGCGAGCGAGAAGCTCACCGAGGAGTTCTCGAAATACGTGAAGAATCCATCGGTCACGGTGATCGTGACGGGGTTCAACAGCAAGAAGGTGTATGTGATCGGCGAGGTGGTAAGGCAGGGGCCGCAGCCCTACACTGGAGATATGACGGCGTTTGAGGCAGTTGAAGAGGCCGGCAGTTTCACCAGGCGTGCCGCCATGTGGCGCGTCATCATCGTGCGCGGCGATCTGAAAGACCCGCAGGTCATCGATGTGAATCTGCGCGAGGTCATCAAAAAGGGAGTAAAGACGAAGGACCTCTATGTTCAGCCGGGCGATATTGTGTACATTCCGCCCACAGGGTTTGCGGCGGCCGGTTACGCGGTGGAGCAGGTCCTGTTCCCCTTCCTCCCGGTGTTGGGCGTAGGGACATCGCTGAACGCGGTACAGGGCTTCGAGGACACCTTCTAAACTCAGTCGTGAGGACTGGAACGTTTCGATGCAGACTCATAATGAACTTGACATACAAAAATATCTGGACATCTTCCACAAGTACAAATGGCACGGCCTGATTCCAGCGGGAATCGTGATGTTCGTCCTTCTTGTTGGAAGCCTGTTTCTTCCAAAGGTATATGAGAGTACATGCGCGGTGGAGGTTGATCGAGGCTCCATAGAGAATCCGCTCAAGCGAAACCAGGAGCGCATCGCAAACCTCAACGAACACCTCACAGTCTTTTCCGAAAACGCGCTCAGATGGAATATCCTCTCTCAAGTGGCGGACAAGGTCGGCCACCAGGAGATACTCAGTAATGGCGACGTTTACAGCCTCGGAAAGCTGAAAACGAGATTCGGGTTGGCGAAACCGAATTCCTCGCAGAACGAACAAACGATCAAGGAAAGCGTCATAGCTGTCCTGCGGGAAGGGATCAAATTCCGTCAGAAGCCGCCCCGGTTCCTCGTAATGTCGTATCGGGGCACTCGCTCAGAAGTGAATGCAAAGATTCTCAACACGCTCGTCTCGGCTCTCATTGAGGAAAAGACCCGGGCGGAACTCACCATGGCAGGCCAGAACTATGAGTTCGTAAAGGCTGAGTTGGAGAACTATCGGAAGAAACTTGAGGAAGCCGAGGCGGAGCTGAAGGAATTCAAGGAGGAGCACATAGCTGAACTGCCGACCGACATGAATGTGAACCTTACACAACTCACAAGTGATAAGTCGGAGCTCATGGCCTGCGAGTTGGAGATGAAGGAGTTGACTTCGCGGGTTCAGTACCTTGACCAGGAACTGCAAAAGCAGAACGAGCTGATCATATCCGAGGTCAGGCGCGAGGCCAACCCCATGTTGACAGTGTTGAATCAACGGATTGTGGACATGGAGATCGAACTCACGAGGCTGCGCACCAACTATACGGAACTACATCCGCGCGTCGCGGAACTCAAGGGACAACTCGAGGACCTGAAACGGCAGCGCGACGAGGCCGAGAAAGAGACGCTTGACACCGAAACATCCCAACTTAACCCTGTCTATCAGCAACTCACCCAGGATAAGCAGAACACCCTGGTGCGGATGGAAGTGTTGAAGAACCGGATTGCGAACCTGCAGAAACGAATCGGCCAAAACGAAGAAAAGGTTCGCAGCATGCCCGAGCAGGAACAACAACTGGCCACGCTCACCCGCAATTACGAAGTCACCTCAAACATTTACAACATGTTTTTGCAGAAACTTGAGGAAGTAAGGCTTCAAGAGAAGCTCGCCAACGAAGAAAAAAGTACGGAGTCGTTCAAGGTGCTCGAGCTTGCGCGCGCCACATTCACACCGGTCGCTCCGGAAAGGATGAAGGTGATGATGGTCATCGCGCTTGCAGGAGCCTGCACTTGCTTCGGCATCATGGCGCTCCTGAATCACTTCGATGATTCTTTCAAGAACGTCGAAGACGCCAAGCAGTTCATTGGGAAGCCTTTGTTGGGAAC
>CAZEBC010000226.1:0-3227 GCA_964510165.1 uncultured bacterium | reverse complement strand
TCGAAGGGATTTATCCAGCTCACCGGCCCCGTCGGCTCCGGCAAGACTACGCTGCTTCGGGCAATTCTTCAGCAGCTTGACGAGCGGACCAAGACCGCGTACGTCATCAACCCGTCCGCGCCGTTCCCGGACCTCTTGCGGTCAATCATGAAGGACTTGGAGATTCCAAATGTCCCGAGCAGCAGGGCGAAGCTGGAGTTGCTCGATTTCTTCCATGACTACCTCCTGGTCCAAATGAGACGCTCGAATCCGGTGATCGTCATCTTTGACGAGGCACAGAACTTGAGCATCAGGAATCTGGAGGAAATCCGGATGCTCTCGAATTTCGAGACCACAAAAGAGAAGCTCCTCCAGATTGTATTTGTGGGCCAGCCCGAATTGATCCCGAAGCTGGACCAGCCCGAACTGAGACAACTCAAGCAGAGAATCCAGGTGAGGTACCATCTGGCGTCGCTGAAGCCGTCGGAAGTGAGAGAGTACATTTACCACAGGCTGCACGTTGCCGGCTGCAACGGCGGGCTCACATTCACCGATGACGCATGCGCCGCGATATACCAGTTTTCACACGGCATTCCGCGCCTCATAAATTCCGTGTGCGACGTTACCCTGCTCATCGGCTACGTGAACGAACGAAAGCGTTTCGACGGGCCCTCGATTCAGGAGGCCATTCGAGAGATGGGCGGAGTCTTCGAAGAGTCGGGTGCGGACACGGCGACACCTGAGCCGGAAACGGACAGCTCCGCAGCGGAATCAGAGTCAGCGGGCGAAATCGAACAGGGAGAACGCGCCGGTGGTCTGTCGTTGGGTTCGGATGCTTCCGCCAAAGAGAAGTCTGAAGAATCCTCAGAGTGCGAGCCAAGCCCCATAGATTGCATTGAGGATACGACAGACGCCCACGGCGCACATGCAAATGACGCGCCCGAGATGAGCGCCGAGGAGATGCAACGGGATGCACAGGGCGTGCGCGCAGATACCGTGGAGTCGAAGGTTCCGGAGGAGCTCGATTTTAGACCCGGCACACTGAGCGATACAGGCGTTCTGGCGCCGCCGCCCGCGATAGAGGAAAAGGTGGTGAAGAGGGTAACACAAAGGTTTCAAGCTGGCAGCTCCAGAGCATGGGAAGCGCTTGAGGCGCGCCGGTCTCAATTCAAGAGCCTCGTCCAAAAATATTTGCGCGCCGGCGTGGGCGAAGGGCGTGCAAGAAATCACCAGCAAGGCTGTGAACCGCCCGAACAAGAACAGCGCGATGACGCTGAACCGGAGCACCGCGCAGGTGCCGTAGACAATGAACCCGATGGAATTCTATGCGCCACGGCGACAGCGACCGCGCCCGAAGAGGTGGCGGAGCATGGCGTCGAGCGAGCCGTCCAGGAGCCTGGAGCGAGCGGTGGCACAAGACAGAGAAGAGGGGTTTGGTTTCTCTCAAGAAAAGACAGGAGCCGCAAGAAGGTCTCTGCTTCATCGAATGGATTCGTTGACATTAAGGTCGCGGTTCTGTTCAAGAACGGGCGCGTGGTTCATGGAATTGCGGAAGGTCTGGATTTGAGGGCTGAAAGCTTTCGCTTCGTTTTCCTGGACGAACGCGGCAATTCGTTCGAAGACAGTATCCGATACGACCAGATCATGGCCGCGCGCATCGTGGAGACTTTCGGGAACGGCTGGAAAAAGACTGTCGCGCCTTCCCTGCGGAGTCCAAGAGGAAGGCAGATAATTGTGACGCTGTCAAACGGCGAAGTGATAGACGGCATCACGCTGGGAAAATTTGACCCCGGATGCAAGCGGTTCTTTGTGGTTTCCCCTCATCGCGATGGGGACGTGTGCTGGGTGCTTGTGGAGCGGTCAGCCACGGCGGGCATCGCAACCGAATCCTTTCGAGAGGGGATTTACGCAGAAGAGTACGAGAAATTCGATGATTTCTTGGAGGTTCTGGATGCAGACTCCGCGCCGTCTTGCCAGAATGAATCGAATGGAGACCTGTATTTCGCGCTTGAGCAGTTTGAGTGCGCCCTCCGAGAGTATCAAATGGCCAGGGAGGGTCGTCCCGACAGCATCCGATTGGAATTCAAGGTTTCGCTCGCCCACATGAACTGCGGAATCAAATTCATGAGATTGAACGATTTCGGAGCCGCGAAGACGGAGTTCGTGAAGGCCTCGGAACACGAGCGGCTGTGCGAGAAGGCCCTAAGCAGGGTCGGGAGCTTAAGGAAGCTGCTCCGCTCATGAAGTGTATCTCCGCTTGCGCGGAACGGTATCGCGAGGTCGGAGAGGGATCAAAGGAAGGGAACGATGTCAAAGATTGAGCGCGCCTTGCGAAAGGCGGAAGAAGATCGGCGCAAGAGGGCGCCCGAACAGCCTGTCTCCGAACCGCAGAAAGAGGATATCATCGCCACTCCCGCCGGGATGGTGAAGCCTGCCGAACACGCCATCGAGATATCGCATCTCTCGGAATCGTTCAGAAAGGTGGCCGCTCGCCTGAGATCGTGCTGCGAGACCATGGGTCTCAACGATATCGTGTTCACCAGCGCGGTAAGCGGCGAGGGCAAGACCACCAACGCGATTAATTGCGCGCTTTCTCTGTGCAAGGACTTCAACCTCTCGGTCTGCCTGATCGACTGCGACCTGCGTAATCCAAAGATATCAAGTTATTTCTCGTCCAATGGAAGCCCCGGGATCATAGAAGTCCTCAAGGGCTCGGCCAGTGTGGATTCCGCCGTCCAATCCACCTCGGTAAAAGGGTTGTCGGTTGTTCTGTCGCACAGAGTCGGCAGTCAGTCGCTGCCGCTTCTGAACACGGAGCGGCTCAGCAGAATGGTGAACGAATTCCGCCGGAGGTTCGACTATGTGATCTTCGACACTTCTCCGGTGTTGCCACTGACCGACACGGTCGTACTCTCGACAAGCGTATCAGGGGTTGTGCTTGTGGTGGAGGCGGGACGAACTCGCCGAAAACATCTCGAGCAGATATTCGAGCAGATCGACCGCAACAAGATCGTCGGATTCATCATGAACTATAAGAAGTCCCGAATGCCTGGAACTTACAATTACAAGAAGTATTACAACTACGGGCAAGAACACGACAGGCCGGCCTGAGAGTTTGTGGCGGATTGGGATACGAGGAAGGCGCGCATGGAACACAATGACGAGATTCTGACCGGGCAGGAAGCCAGAGACCTCCTCAAGATCAGCCGCTCCACCCTGTGGAAGCTTACGCGGGAACACCAGATACC
>CAZEBC010000225.1:0-5585 GCA_964510165.1 uncultured bacterium | reverse complement strand
CAGTCATAACCCCCCTTGCTTGACAACGCGAATTGGCCCAAGTATCATGAATTAAGGGAGGTTTGAGGATGTTCAATACCGAATGGCTCACGCCGGAAGGCTTCGAAAAACTGAGGGCTGAGCTGGAAGAACTGAAGAACGTCAAGCGCCCGGAAATGGCGAAAATCCTTAAGAGGGCGCGGGCGCACGGCGATTTCCGTGAAAACGCCGAATTCGACAGCGCCAAGCATCAGCAGATGCTTCTGGAAAATCGGATCGCGACGATCGAGGAAAAGCTCGCGCGCGCCCGTATCCACGAGCCTGGACAGACCGGCGACGGCAAGGCGTACCTCGGGAGCCGCGTCAAGCTGAAAGACCTCGCGCGTGGAGACCAATTCGAGTACAAGTTGGTTTCGGCGGAGGAAGCCGACGTGAAGGAGGGCAAGATATCGGTGTCCTCCCCGGTCGGCCGCTCGCTGTTAGGACTGAAGACGGGCGATGTCGCCGAAATCAAGGTCCCTGCCGGAACGCTCAGGTGGGAAGTCCTCGACATCACGTATTGAACCCCGTCCTTCTCTCCTTGCAGATGTCCTTTTCGCGGGCGGCGTTGAAACGCGAAACTCCTTGACTGGCCAGCCAAATTTTGATATCATTTTCATGATTGTTTTGAGGCTTTCAATATTGTAGAGACGAAACGGATTCGCCGCCCTCTTGCCGCCCCAAAGAGGGCATATTTTTGCGATTTTTCCATGATCACGTTCGAAGAAGCCCGGAAAATCGTGCTCGAGTCGGTTGAACCGCTAGATGCGGTCCGAGTTCCTCTGCTCGACGCGCTCGGTCTTGTTGCAGCCGAGAGCGTTACGGCGACGGAGCGGGTTCCGCCGTTCGACAATTCGGCCATGGACGGTTATGCGGTCCGCGCCGAGGACACCAGAGGCGCAACCGAGACAAGTCCGGTCGAACTGAAGGTCTTGCTCGACCTGCCGGCCGGCAGCCACACTGACAGGGCTGTCGGGCCGGGCGAGGCGGTCCGCATCATGACAGGCGCACCCGTTCCCCGAGGCGCCGACACGGTCGTCCAGGTCGAACTCACCGAAAAGGTATCCCAAGACCGCGTTCGCATTCTGAAAGAACATTCAAAGGCAAAGAATATCCGCCTTGCAGGCGAAGACATCGCCATTGGCAAGACTGTCCTCACCGCCGGAGAGGAGATCGGCCCGGCGAAAGTCGGACTTCTCGCGTCCGTGGGGAGGACCTCGGTCAAGGTATTCCGCAGACCAACGGTGGCGATTCTGGCGACGGGCGACGAACTGCTGGACGCCAATGAGCCGCTCGCGCCCGGCAAAATCCGCAGCAGCAACTCCTATACCCTTATCTGCCAGGCCCGCGCCTGTGGCGCCGAATCGAAGTATTTGGGAATAGCGCGTGACACGATTGAAGATGTGCGCTCCCATCTTGAGAAGGGGCTTTCCGCCGACATGATCGTGAGCTCGGGAGGCGTGTCGGTCGGCGATTACGACCATGTGAAGGACGGCCTTGAACAGCTTGGAGTCAAGTTCAAATTCACAAAGGTGCGGATAAAGCCGGGCAAGCCGACCGTCTTCGGGCTGATCGGGAAAAAGCCGGTGTTCGGGCTTCCCGGTAATCCGGTCTCCTCGATGGTGACGTTCGAGGAGTTCGTGAGGCCGGCCATATTGAAGATGATGGGCAAGCGAAGGCTGTTCCGGCCGGTCGTCGAAGCCGTTCTGGAGGAGGACATAGACAAGAAACCCGACCGCATGCTCCTGCTTCGCGCGATCGCTCGCAAGGACGGCGAACACTACTTCGTTTCGACCACCGGTCCGCAGGGCTCCGGCATACTTGCCTCAATGGACCGGGCCAACGCCATCATCATGTTCCCGCCGGGACCGAAGACGTTGAAAAAAGGCCAACACGTGAGCGTCCAACTCCTGGACATGCCGGAGGTCGAGTGAGTGGTTCCTATACTGAGCATCGTCGGACGGAGCGACAGCGGCAAGACTACGTTGATCGAGAAACTCATTCCGATCCTGAAGGGCCGCGGCTACCGTATCGGCACAATCAAGCACGACGTGCACGGTTTCGAGATGGACCGGGAGGGGAAGGACACCTATCGGCATTTCCACTCGGGCGCCGATGCGGTACTTATATCGTCGCCGAAGAAGATGGCGCTCATCAAGAGACACGATGAGGCCCCGACACTTGACGAACTGGTGGCTCGATACCATCACGATATGGACCTCGTGATAACCGAAGGGTTCAAGCGGCTCGACAAGCCCAAACTCGAGGTGTACCGTTCAGCCGCCCACCCGCAACCCCTGTGTACCGACGCGGATAACCGGATAGCGCTCGCGAGCGACATACCGCTCCAGGTCGATTGCCCGCGATTTGACATAAATGATGTGGAAGCCATAGCGGATTTCATCGAACATCGCTTCCTGAAACCCGCGCGACAACGGGCAGACAACGAAGCGCCCTACTGACGGCATGCCCGCGAAGCCCCTCACCCTGCCCTCTCCCGCCGGGAGAGGATTGGGGTGTAGCGCAGGCTTCCCTGCAATTCCGTTGCCCTCTCCCAGTGGGAGAGGGTTGGGGTGAGGGGAAAAACACGGCAAAGACTCGTGATTTTCTGGTTGCGTAATACGGGAGAGGAACAATGCACAAAATCGTCAGGACTGACACGCTTGCGCCCTCCATGTTCCTGATGGAGATAGAAGCTCCCAAGATTGCGGAGAAACGCAAGGCGGGGCAATTCATCATCCTCAGGATTCATGAGAAGGGCGAACGGGTGCCGTTCACCATTTCGGACGCAGACACAACGCGCGGCACCATCACCATCATCTACCAGGCGGTGGGCAAGACCACCTCGGAGATGTCGATGCTGAAGGCGGGGGACTCGCTTCTGGACGTGGTCGGCCCGCTCGGCAAACCCACTCACATCGAAAAGTTTGGGACCGTATGCTGCATCGGCGGCGGCACCGGCATCGCGATCGCGTATCCGATCGCGAAATCGCTCGGCCAGGCCGGCAACAAGGTGATATCCATCCTCGGCGCGCGAACCAAAGAGCTTCTCTTTTACGAGGACGAGGTGCGCGCCATCAGCAACGAACTGCTCGTCTGCACCGACGACGGCAGCTACGGCCAGAAGGGGCTTGTAACCGAAATGCTCAAGCAGATTATCGACCGCGGGGAGAAGCTCAAGCTCGTGGCGGCCATCGGCCCCGTCCCAATGATGAAGTTCGTCGCCAGACTGACGAAAGAATATGAAATCCCGACCATCGTTAGCCTGAACCCGATAATGATTGACGGGTCGGGCATGTGCGGCTGCTGCCGCGTGACCGTCGGCGGCGCCACCAAGTTCGTCTGTGTTGACGGCCCGGAATTCGACGCGCACCAGGTTGATTTCGAGCAACTCACCAAGCGCCTGGCCACTTACCGGGAAAAAGAAGTCCAATCGTGGGACCGTTACAAGCATGAATGCAAGATAGGCAGGGGTTGAGACCATGGACCCAAAAGAAAGAATGAAGATACCCCGGCAGAAGATGCCGGAACAAAAACCCGAGGACCGCATCAAGAATTTCGATGAGGTTCCGTTCGGTTATACCGAGGAACTCGCGATGCGCGAGGCGCAGAGGTGCCTCCAGTGCAAGAAGCCAAGCTGCATGAAAGGCTGCCCGGTGGAGATCACCATCCCCAGTTTCGTCAAACTGATCGCCGAGGGGCACCACTGGGAAGCCATCCACAAAATAAAGGAAACCAACAGTTTGCCCGCCGTCTGCGGACGCGTCTGCCCGCAGGAATCGCAGTGCGAGAGCTACTGCATTGTTGGCAAGAAGGGAGAGCCGGTGGCGGTCGGCAGACTCGAGCGGTTCGCCGCGGACTTCGAGCGCAGGTCGGGCAAGGTCGCCAAGCCTGAGCTTGCCCCTCCCACGGGAAAGAAGGTGGCAGTCGTCGGCTCTGGCCCCGCCGGTCTGACCGTTGCGGGCGACCTCGCGCGAATGGGACACAAGGTGACCATCTTCGAGGCTCTCCACAAGGCCGGCGGCGTGCTCGTGTACGGCATCCCCGAGTTCCGTCTGCCTAAAGAGATCGTGCAGGCCGAAGTTGATTTCCTGGCCGATCTCGGCATCGAGATTCACCTCAATACCGTCATAGGCAAGGCCGATACGCTCGACGAACTGCTGCAAAACGGATTCGACGCCGTCTTCGTGGGCACCGGCGCGGGCGCACCCCTCTTCATGAATATCCCCGGCGAAAACCTGAGCGGCGTCTATTCGGCAAATGAATACCTCACGCGCTCGAACCTGATGAAGGCGTACCTGTTCCCCGAGTACGACACGCCCATTGCCACCTCCAAGGTCGTCGCGGTCGTCGGCGGCGGCAATGTGGCGATGGACTCCGCCAGGACCGCCAGACGACTCGGCGCCGACGTCCATATCATATATCGCCGCTCCAAGGAAGAGATGCCCGCGCGCGCCGAGGAAGTCCATCATGCCGAAGAGGAAGGCATCATTTTCGACCTGCTCACCAACCCTGTCCGCTACATCGGAGACGAGCAAGGCAAGGTCGTGGCGGTCGAATGCCAGAAGATGCAGCTCGGCGAGCCCGATCAGTCGGGCCGCAGGCGCCCGGTCCCCATTCCGGGGTCCGAATACACCATGAATGTCGATACCGTCATCGTCGCTATCGGCAACGGGCCAAACCCGCTGGTCCCCAGCACCACGCCCGACCTCGAGGTCAATCGGAAGGGCAACATAGTAGCCGACCTGCAGAACTGCAAGACGAGCAAGCGCGGGGTCTTTGCCGGCGGCGACATCGTGCGCGGCGCGGCAACGGTCATCCTGGCGATGGGCGATGGAAAAGTCGCTGCCCGCTCGATTGACGCTTACCTCAAAGACCCGAGTTGGTGGGACAGGCCCGCTCCCGAGCCTCAGAAGGAGGCGGAAGCAAAATCGGAGTGAGTCAGCGCAAGATGGGTTCGGCTGTCATCCTCGCGGGAGGGAGGAGCAGCCGGATGGGACGCAACAAGGCATTGCTCGATTTCGGCGGTGAGCCACTCATCGCGCGGCTCTACCGCCTCCTGACCGGCGCTTTTCAGGAAGTCCTGATATCGGCAAACGATGCGGAGACCTACGAGTTCCTGGGCGCCATCGTTGTCCCGGACATCTTCAGGAGCGGCGGTTCGCTGGCCGGCATTCATGCCGGCCTTTTGCATTCGGGCGCAGACCACTGCTTCTTTACCGCTTGCGACATGCCGCTCTTGAACATCGGCCTGGTTCGATACCTGCACGGCTTCGCCGACGACTTCGACGTCGTCATTCCCAGGAGCGCCACCGGCCTTGAACCGCTGCATTCGTTTTACTCCCGCCGCTGCATCCCGCATATCGAAGACCAGTTGAAACGCGGGAACCTGAAGATACTCGATTTCTTTCCTCACGTGAAGGTCCGGGAAGTAACAGTGGAGGAGATTCGCCTGCACGACCCCAAGGAGACCTCGTATTTCAACATTAATACCGCCGAAAACTACGAACTCGCTAAAGAATGGTTGGAGTCGAACGAACGACTCTGAGACCGTGTGCGCACGGTCT
>CAZEBC010000224.1:0-5688 GCA_964510165.1 uncultured bacterium | reverse complement strand
CATTCATTTTGGCGGTAAGGTTGACATATTTAACGTCGTATGTTATACTTATGACGATTTGTCAGACCGGATAGAGGGGCGATCCGATATTGGAAACGCAATATCACATACCCGTGATAAATCAAGGTGTCGGCCCCGAGTTTCAGGGCTTGAGAGCAGATTGGGAAAGGAGTTCGTTCACATGACAAAACGGGAATTGGTGATCGAAGTGGCCAAACAACTCGGCTTCACCCAGAACGATGTTTCGCGGGTAGTTCAGGCGGCGTTTGATGTGATAACGGATTCGCTCGCAGAGGGCAAACGCCTGGAGATCAGGAATTTCGGTGTCTTTGAAGTGAAAACCCGCGACGCACGCATCGGCCGCAATCCCAGGACCGGTGAAGAGGTGCCGATTCCCGAAAAGCGGGTTGCCACATTCAAGCCGGGGAAACTCATAAAAGAGAAGGTTGAGGATACTCGTCGGGAACCTTCGCCAAGCGACCAACCGCGTGCGCCGCTCGAGTAATTCCTTCAGGTTAATCGGTGCGTGCTGAATCGGGTTATGGCGTGTCCCATTCGTCCTTGAAGTTATACGTCATAATTGATGAGTCTCTCATACGTGGCCGGGACGGTCGGTGGATACTGGAGCGGGTGATCGAAGGCGGCGCTGACGTCGTTCAATTCCGCGCAAAGAGGCTTTCCAAACGCCAGTATTACGAGCAGGCTCTTGCACTCCTCTCCGTCTCAAGGCGGCATCATACTCCTTTCTTCGTAAATGACCATCTGGACATCGCGCTTGCCATCAAGGCTGACGGTATTCATCTTGGCCAGGATGATTTGCCTCTTTCGGCGGCGAGAGGTCTCATCCCGGAAAGCATGCTCCTCGGAGTATCCACTCATTCCCCGGCTCAAGCAGCCGAGGCCATGCGGGAGCCAGTCAGCTACATCGCTATCGGCCCGGTCTTTCCCACGACCACAAAGGAAAAGCCGGACCCCGTGGTCGGCGTACACACTGTGAGTGAGGTAAGGAATCTGATAGGAAACATTCCGCTTGTCGCCATCGGGGGCATAACCGCGGCAAATGTGACGGATACGATTCTCGCGGGCGCCGACGGAGTAGCCCTTGCGTCGGCGGTGGTAGCGGCCGAATGTCCCAGGGAGGCGGCGCGCCTCTTGAAACAGAGAATCGTTGGCGCGAACCGGGCAAATCTCAGTTAAGAAGTCGGAGTCAAAGGGGAGGTAGCTTTTGTGAAACTGAGGATGTTCTTGATTATTCTTGTGTTGGCAGCATTTCCATTATCGGAGAGCTTCGGCGAGACGCTGAAGATTCCGGATGAGGCGACTGCCAAGACGCTGGACGGCAAGACGGTAAGCCTTGCCGAGCACAAAGGGAAACTGATCTTCCTGAACATCTGGAGGACGGACTGCAAGGTGTGTCTTTATGAGATACCAATTCTGAACAGGATTCAGAAAGAATACTCGTCGGAGGACTTTACGGTCATAGGGATCGCGATGGACCGCGGCAAAGACGAGTACGTGGCCCAACTGGCGGACATGGCCGACATAGGGTATCCTCTGTGGCTGGGTTACGGACAGCCGATTGCGGAGTATGTGGATGTTCCCGTCACGCCCGTCATGTTCTTTATAGGGCCTGACGGCCAGGTTATCGGATATCGTGTGGGCGCATTTCTGAGTCACGAGGAGGCGGCGGACTTATTGAGGCATATCCTCAAGCGACTCGCTGAACAGACGGGCGATAAGCAGTCATAAGTGGTGTCATAAAATGACTTGACAATAATTAGAGCGTATGGTAGGATTAACGCAACCAAAACGGTCCTATCTTTTTATATCCGCCGGGGAATGGGTCTGGTGGAGCGTTGCGGGTCGCTCTGTCAGCCAGTGGCTTTCGTCGAAGCATCCTGAGCGGAATTTTCTTTGAGCGGGGGATCCTTCGCGATGGGTCAAGACAGTGGAATGGTGTGGAGTGGATGGCCCGGGACAAAATATGGAAGGACGGAAGATGATTAATTCCAGAGGCTTCAGCTCAGTGGGATGGTTTCTCAGTTTCATCGTGCTTCTGCTGTTTGTAGGGAGCCCGGCGATGGCACAAAGCGTAAGCGGCGAAGATATGTTCGGGGAGAAGTGCGCCATCTGTCATTCTATTGACCGGGCGTTAAACCGGTTTGACCCGACCGAGGGCTGGGAGAAGGTGGTCGCGCGGCAGAGAGCGAAAGCACCGTTTTGGATCAGCGCTGAGGAAGCTGGCGCAGTCGTAAAATATCTTGAGGGTAGGGAGAGGAAGGTCACGGCCGGGCGACCGGAGCTTTTGCCTGATGCGACGGCAGCCCGACAAAGTCTTATTGTTGTTGAGCCGGCGGGCAGGCTTAATGACAATGTTGCCGAATCTCGTTTTTATACTGCCAATGGCGCTTATGCCGCCAATGAGTTGTTCTTGAGCGGCGTCCGCTTCTTCGAAAAGATTACGCAACTTGGGTTGCCCACTGACAAAGAACTCGTCGGGATTACGTCCGAAGAGGCCTATTGGTATTCCCGCTATATCATGTCCGCGTTGACGATGGAATCAGGGATGGGTGTGCATCTTCAGAGGTCTCGCCGCGTCGTCCTGATGGCGGAGGAAGAAGGCATCGCGCCCGAGGAATTCTACACGAAATTTATTGAGCGCGTGCAGGAGAGGACGGGGTTGGAATCGCCGCCTCCTGGGATGTATCCCATATTTATCGAGTTTGCTTCCGGCGAGCCTGAGTTGACTGAGCTTCCCGACTTCAAGAACTATCGGACGTTGAGATGGAATCCTCAGAAATTCGACAAGACCGTCTCTCCTGCCGCACTCGGACAATCTCTCTACAACCAGTCGTTATGGGCAGAGTATTTCTTTGAATCGAAACACGGTGAGAATCTTCTGGGGAACGATGCGATTGAAGGCTATGTCGGAGCGGTATTGGTGAGCGAAGCTGTGAGCAAGATGCACTTCCTCAGGGCTGAGGCGGCCTTTGACGGCAGGAAGCTCACAGCGGTTGATCCGTTCGCTTACGAAGCCAAGCTTCTTTATTTTCCGCATCGGATAGCCGTTGAATTATCATATCCCGAAGAGGGGCCGCCGGTACCGCTTTCCTTTCAGGTGATCGATCCGAGCAGCCATCTTTTTGACCAAGCATCGTTACTACTGGGCACGAGTGAATTCTATTATTTTTCGGACCCGAAGATTGAGGACAACTGGGACGCAGTGTTCGGCTCGCCGGCTGAAGGAGCATTGTTCCCGCCCGAGCCTCACAATGCCGCCAAGGGGCTGACGGGCGTAGTGCTCAAGAATATCATGGCGATGCACTTTGACCCCGTACGCCAGAGCTTTGTGTCGGTGTGGGAAAAGGGCGAACGCGGCACGGCCATACGTTCCGCGGATGCGGGGATGGTGTTGGCGGCGCTCGCGAACGTGCACAGGGCGTTTCACGACGATGACGAAATAAGGCAGGGCGCGCGAACGATGTTGGAGAGACAGGCGACATTCCTCTCCGAATATATGCAGTTGCCGGACGGCGGTTTCGTCGAGAGTTACGACCTCGCGACGAGCGCTCATTCGGAAGTACCTCGTAGCCTTGCTTCTCAGGCGCTTGCCGTGCGCGGACTGCTTGCTGCATATGAGATCACCGAGAATTCGAGCTACTTGGAGGCAGCTCTGAGCGCATTGAACTTCATGAATGAGAAGTTGTGGTCACCCGCTGCAAAGATATACCGGTCTGCCGAGGGCGCCGAGCTTTCCCGTTACAGTCCACTGGAAGTGGGGGCGGTGCTCGGGGCGTTGAGGGAAATGGTTCTCTTGAGGCAAGACGGTTCCGCACTTAACAGGTTCAAGCAGTTCTTTGTGAGCGCGCTAAAGAACAATGGTATGCAGCTAGCGGAATTGCAGCCGACGGGTGAAAATATGGAGAGCGTCAAAGAGGTAATGACTCCGGACTCTGACGGCGACGGTGTCCGAAAGCCTCAATTTGCCGGCGGCAAGTTTGGTGTTGCACCCGTGGTCGCAGGACTAACAGAGGTTTCAACGCCGTAGCGTGATTGGGGATTTGGGGAGCGGGAAGGAGGTAAGCGCATGGTTTCCGCTCCGATAACAAAGGATATGAACATCCAGGAGGTCGTCAAACTCCATCCGAAGACGGTTCAGATATTCGAGCGGTTCGGTCTCCGATGCACAGGCTGTTGCGTATCCGCTTTCGAGGATATAGAGGAGGGGGCCATTTCGCACGGCATCGACCTTGATGCCCTCTTGGAAGAGCTTAACCGGGTAGCTCAAGGCCAATAATCACCTTTCCGCAGACCTTGCGGCGAGGTAAGGGAGTAAGACCGGAACGTGCCGCCCGGTTCATATGATCGCATTCATTGCGAAACTCAACTAGCCAACAAGTCCTTCGTCCCTCAAAGTTCATAACGCTTCTCACCGACTTCGGTCATTCCGACGCATATGTCGGCGTGGTGAAAGGCGTGATCGCCCGCATTAATCCCGACGCGCATGTAATCGATTTGTGCCACGATGTGGAAGCACAAGATGTGAAGGGCGCCGCATTTCTCTTGGCGGGCGCGTTCTCTTACTTTCCCAGAGGCACGATACACGTCGCCGTCGTTGACCCGACGGTGGGCACCGAACGGCCAGCGCTGTGCATAGAATCGGATGAATATTTCTTCATAGGGCCGGACAACGGCGTGCTGTCGGTTGCATGCGCCCGGGCGGGCCACACAAGGATATTCCAGATCGAGCGTTATGCTCTTGAACGACGGGCGAGGACGTTTCACGGCCGGGACATTTTCGCGCCGGCAGCCGCCCACCTTTCGGGGGGCGCTAATATCGAGTCGGTCGGGCGACGAATAGAATCGATGCAGCGGATCAGTGTTGCCGTTCCGGCGGTCAAAGCGGGCACAGTCGAGGGTGAGATAGTCCATGTGGACCGGTTCGGGAATCTGATTACCAATATCGCTTTCGATTTGATCGAACGGACCTTTGCCGGCGCGGAACTTGGCGATTTTGTGATTACGTGCGGCAGCCAGAAACTGATTGGCCTCAATCAGACGTACGGCGACGTACCGGTTGGCAGCTATGTAGCCCTGTTCTCGAGTTATGACCTTCTTGAAATTGCAGTCCGCGAGGGCAATGCGTCGGTGCTCCTCTCAGTCGGTCGGGGGGATCGTGTCACGTTGGAAGGACCGAAGAGGTAAGTTGGCTTTCTCCGGTGGGGGGTGATACTGAATGGATGTCCTGACGGGCGAGCAAGTGGCGAGGCTGTTGAAGCATATGGTCGTTCCTGAGGTACAGGTGCGCGCTGAAAGTGTAGATTTGACCGTCAAATCGGTGTCAAGAGTCGCGACGACGGGAGCGGTCGATTTTGCCGGGATCGAGTTTTTGCCCGGAGAGAGGGTTGCTCTTATCCCTAAACCGTCTCGGCCAACCGACAAGCATGGCTGGTGGCTTCTGGCCGCAGGCGAGTTTCTGGTGGAGTATAATGAAGAGTTGACATTGCCGCCTCATCACCTTGCGATCATCCAGGCGCATGGAAGGCTGATGGAAACGGGAGTCACGCACACCACGCGATTCATTACGGAAACAGAACAAGCGCTTTTCTCAATCATTCACGTGTGCCAGGCAGATGTCAGGATACAGGAGAATGCTCGCATATCCGAGTTAATTGTTTTGCAGCATTA
>CAZEBC010000223.1:0-5768 GCA_964510165.1 uncultured bacterium | reverse complement strand
GAGTGGAACGCGCGCGTGAGGCTGGTCGGCGCGGCTGACCCCCGCCGGGCCGCAGTGGAGCTTTACGCCGACTCGCTCGCGCTCGCGGGCTTCATCGAGAAGCTCGCCATTACGGGGCCGGCGCGCACGATCGACATCGGCGCGGGCGCGGGCCTGCCCGGAATAATTGTGAAAGTCATGCATCCGGAGTGGCCGCTCACCTTGCTGGAACCCAGCATCAAAAAAGTCGCGTTTCTCAAGATTGCCGTCGCGCGGCTCGGGCTGAGCGGCGTCGAGGCGGTTCGGGGGCGGGCGGAGGCCCTCGCGCGCGACCCGGCGCTCCGGGAGAGGCACGACCTCGCGTTCTGCCGCGCGGTCGCCGCGCCCGCCGAGGCCATGGAGCTGGCGGTCCCGTTCGTCCGGGTCGGCGGCTATTATATCGCGCAGACCGGCGAGAAGGACGCGGAGCAGGCGCGGGCGGCGGCCACACGCTTAGGCATAAAGCTTGAAGTATCAATAACTTACAAACTTTCAAGCGTTTCGGCGAGGCGGGCGCTCATGGCGCTCAGGAAGCTCAGGCCGACCCCTTCGCCCTGTCCCCGCGGCCCGATGAGGAGGAAGCCACTTGTCTGAGCGCGTTCCACGTGAAACACATCGCGGGAGAGCCGCTGGTTTCTGGTTGAAAGGCCATCCTTCTGCAACCCTCATTGACAGGAACCCGAAGTTTGCTGTTGACTTTTTGGACAGGTGGTCTTACAATACTCTGCGTGTTCTCATGTCGGTTTCTTCGTTTTATGCTGTTTTCTTTGCGCTCTCTGCGTCCTTGCAGCTTAAGGACGCCCCGTTTTGGAGAGCCGCGACTTCTTGGCGCGCGGTGAGATGACTCGATTTATTGCGGTCGCCAACCAGAAAGGCGGGGTCGGCAAGACAACGACCTCGGTGAACCTCGCGGCCTGTCTGGCGGCGGCGGAAAAGAGGACCCTGCTGGTGGACCTCGACCCGCAGGCGAACGCGACCAGCGGGTTCGGCCTGGATCGCAAGGCGCGCCGGCCGACCGTGTACGACCTCATCATCGCGGAGATTCCGTTTGACCAGGCGGTCTTGAGGGACATCCTGCCGGGACTCGACATCTTGCCGTCGGGCGTCAGCCTGGCGGGCGCGCAGGTGGAGCTGCTCCAGGTGGACAGCCGCGAGCAGCGCCTCAAACGGGCGCTCGCGCCTCTCGTCTCGCCGCTCCTCATGGCCGAGGACCATCGTTACGACGTGATCCTCATCGACTGCCCGCCCTCGCTTGGGCTGCTCACGGTCAACGCGCTCGTGGCCGCCCGGACCGTGCTCATCCCGCTCCAGTGCGAATACTACGCGCTTGAGGGGATCGAGCAGCTTCTCGACACCGTCCGCCTCATCAAGGCCTCGTACAATCCCGGCCTCGAGATCGAGGGCATCGTGCTCACCATGTTCGACAGCAGGACCAACCTCTCGCATCAGGTGGAATCTGAGGTTCGCAACTTCTTCGGGGACAAAGTGTACCGCACCGTCATCCCTAGAAACGTCAGGCTGAGCGAGGCCCCCAGCTACGGCAAGCCGATCGTGTTCTACGACATCGCCTGCGCCGGGGCCGTCGCCTACATCAACCTCGCAAAGGAAGTGATCAGGAGTGGAGAAGAAAGGACTCGGTAAAGGACTCCGCGCGCTCATCGGCGAACCCGAGGAGTTCGCCCGCTACGAGACAACCGAATGGCGGCGATTGGATCTCGACGAGATCGAGCCCAACCCTTTGCAGCCGCGGCAGGACTTCGACGAGCACAGGCTCGAAGAGCTCGCCCAGTCGCTCCGGGCCAACGGGCTGCTCCAGCCCATCATCGTGCGCCGGGCCGGCTCCAAATACCAGATCATCGCGGGCGAGCGCAGGTGGCGCGCCGCCATGCGGGCCGACATGCACAGCATCCCCGCCATCATAAAAGACGCCGACGACGCCGACATGCTCAAGATGGCGCTCATCGAGAACATTCAAAGACAGGACCTCAACCCCATCGAAGAGGCTGCCGCCTACCGCGCCCTCATCGAAGAGCACGGCCTGACCCAGGAAATGCTCGGAGAGCGCCTCGGCAAAGACCGCTCCACGATTGCCAACACCATGCGCCTTTTGGGGTTACCCGCGGAGGTGCAGGCGGAGGTTTCACGTGGAACACTCTCGATGGGTCACGCGCGGGCATTGCTTTCCCTGCCCGATGCCTCCTCACAGAGCGCCCTTTGCACGAAGATAATCAAAGAAGGCCTTTCAGTGCGGCAAGTGGAGCGGATGGTCAAGGCATCGGCAAAGACAAAGCGACGCGCCCCCAAGGTACCCGATCCCGACATCAGGCGCCTCGAAGAAGACCTCCAGCGCGCCTTGGGCACACGGGTCCGCATCCACGGGACGGGCAAACGCGGCAAGATCGAGATCGAGTTCTATTCCGCCGACGCCCTCGAAGGAATTCTCGCGAAGCTGCTCGATAGAAGGGACAGGCTCTGAAATGATCGACATAAAGCTCATACGCGACAATCCCGACCTGGTCAGAAAGGCGCTCGAATCGAGACGCTCCACCGCCGACATCGACGGGCTGCTCGCGCTCGACGCCGAGCGACGGACGCTGGTGTTCAGGGCGGACGAACTCAAGAGAAAGCGGAACGAGGTGACGCAGGAGATCGCCCGCCTTAAGAAGGCGGGCGGCGACGCGGCCGCGCTCATCGAAGAGATGCGCCGGGTCGGCGACCAGATCGCCGATACCGACAATCAAGTGCGCCAGAAGGACGACCAGATACGCTCGCTCCTGCTCGCGATCCCGAATATCCCGCACGAAACTGTCCCGCTCGGCGCGAGCGAAGCCGACAACGTGGAAATTCGACGCTGGGGCGAGCCGCCCGCATTCGACTTCGAGCCGCTCTCGCACGCCGATCTGGGCGAGCGGCTGGGCATCCTCGATTTCCAGCGCGCGGCCAAGATCGCAGGCGCCAGGTTCACGTTGAGCTTCGGGCCGGGCGCGCAGCTTGAGCGCGCGCTCATGAACTTCATGCTCGGGCTGCACACCCGCGAGCACGGCTACACCGAAGTGCTGCCGCCGTTCCTGGTCAACACCGACAGCATGGTCGGGACCGGCCAGTTCCCCAAGTTTGCGGGGGACTACTTTGTCTGCAAGCCGGACGAGTATGTGCTCGTGCCGACCGCCGAAGTGCCCGTGACCAACATCTATCGCAACGAGATACTGGACGAATCGCTGCTTCCCATCCGGTTCGCGGCCTACACGCCCTGTTTCAGGCGCGAGGCAGGCTCGTACGGCAAAGACACGCGCGGGATGATCCGGGTGCACCAGTTCAACAAAGTCGAGCTCGTCAAGTTCTGCCGCCCCGAGGAATCCTACGAAGAGCACGAGAAGCTCACCCGGGACGCCGAGCGAGTGCTTCAGCTTCTCGAAATCCCCTACCGCGTGGTCGCGCTCTGCACGGCCGACCTCGGCGACGCGGCGGCCAAGTGCTACGACATCGAGGCGTGGATTCCGTCGCAGAACACCTATCGCGAGATATCCTCGTGCAGCAACTTCGAGGACTACCAGGCCAGGCGCGCCAACATACGGTACCGCCCGAAGGACGGCCGCCCCCGGTACGTCCACACGCTCAACGGGTCGGGCCTCGCGATCGGCCGCACCGTCGTCGCCATTCTCGAGAACTTCCAGCAGGCCGACGGCTCGGTGGTGATCCCCCAGGCGCTGCGCCCATGCATGAACGGACTGGCCCGCATCGAGCCGCGCAGACTGGCCTGAGCCTACCCGCAGGGATTGTGGATAACTTCCTGATTGGCGGCTCTCCTTGGGGAGATTCTCCCGGACCCGATCCTGCACGTTTGCCCGATCAGAATTGCCGCATCAAAGCATATAAAGCCTTTGCCATCAGATAGATAGACCATGCCACCCGATTCATTCCGAAGCATCCGAATTAATCCCTTAGAAGACCGAAATACTCCAGAAATCCGCTGTGGATAACCTGTAGATACAAGGATTGTCAGAGGCCGTCTCACGGTCACCTGCGCAGACTGGATGGAGGGAGTACAAGGATAGTCGCTGATGACAGGCGTTTCACGAGGGACCCGCCCGCAAACCCGCACGGATTGGGGATAACCTGTTCATAGTGTGGAAAAGCATCGGATACAGGCGACTTTGAACGAGCCGCGCCCGCGCTTCCTGCGCCCCTGCGGCATCCGGGAACGGGGCCGGCTGCAACCCCTTATGTAAGGAACGGATTATAGCGCCGCTCTTTTCCGAGCGTTGTCGCCGGGCCGTGTCCTGGAAGCACGCGGACCGAATCGCCGAGGGGCAGGAGCCGGTTCTTGATGCTGCTTATGAGGGTGCGGTAATCACCGCCGGGCAGGTCGGTCCGCCCGATCGAGCCCGCGAAGAGCGCATCGCCCACGAACACGTCGTTGTCGAAGAGGATGGCCATGCCGCCCGGCGAATGGCCGGGGCAGTGAATGACTCCGAGGCGATGGCCCGCGCCGAATCCGATCTCGTCGCCGTGCTCGACCAGCTTGTCGGCGGGCGGCGGCGCGGCGATACGAAATCCGAACATCGCCCCCTGCGAGGCCAGGCTAAGGTAGAGCGGCTCCTCATCCACATGGAGGGTCACCAAACCGCCCGTATTCTCCTTGAACCGGGCGACATCGCCCGCGTGGTCTACGTGGGAATGCGTCAGGACGATGTGCTTCACCGCAAGGTTATGTTCCTTCAGAAACGCATCGATCTCATCGGTGAACTCGCCCGCGTCGATGATGACGGCCTCGCGGGTCTCCTCGCATCCGAGGACAAAGCAATTGGACATGAACGGAGTGACTTCGAACTGTGCGAGCAACACGGAAAACCTCCAATGTAATAGGGCCGCTCGGGGCCGCCGGGGTTTCAAAGCATGCGGTCTGACCTCACCTGTAACGGGGTTCTCCCCAAATGTTAGAGGATTGCGCCGGAAAATGCAAGTGGGAACCCGCGTCGCGCTGTGATATAATTTCCGATGGATACACCATGAAATCTCCGATCAGAATAGTCCTCTGGTACGCCGCGCTGCTCGCGGGCATGTCATACGCCGCTGTGCGTCTGACGGGGGCCGGAACGCTCCTCCGGCATGCCGCCGCCGTCAAACCGTACGCGCCGATATTCCAGACGGCTGGCGCGCTATGCGAGGCGGCCTCGGAAGATCGGGGCATTATCGTATTTTTGGGCGACTCCTCGGTCTCGCAGCCGCCCTGGGCCGACCCGGGCGCACCCGGCATTCCCGCGCTGCTTCAGGCGGAGCTCGGCGGCACCGGCGAATGCATGGTTGCGGACTGGTCATATCCGGCGGCCACGTTTTTCGATTATTACTGTCTGCTCTTCGAGGCGCGACGGTATTCGCCTAGCGTGGTGATCATCCCCATCAACTGGCGCAACCTGGGGCCGCTCTCGTGGGAGCGCGCAAAGCCGCCTGCCTTTCCCGAACTCAGCGCAGCCGTGCCGCTGACCGGAGCGGGCACTCCTTCAGACCTCCTCGACTCGAAAGGCATCGGCGTGACACAACGACTCGTCGCTCCCGCGCACAGGCCCATGCTGTATCTGACCGGCCTGCGCGGACTTGCCCGGACGAAGGCGGGATTCGAGTCCGACAGGGGTTCCTTCCCGCGCGACAAGATGCCCTCGCCGGGCGAGCTTGCCGCCCTGCTGAGCGACGCGCGCCTGTTCAGCCTGTACGCGCCCGTCCAGCCGGGCGACGAGCAGGTGGAGGCCCTG
>CAZEBC010000222.1:0-5775 GCA_964510165.1 uncultured bacterium | reverse complement strand
CTAGACGATCAAGACGCTGCGTCTCACACAAAGAGCGAGTGGAGCGAGAGGCTTAAGAGGCTGTGGCAAGAGCTGAGAGCGATGTTTCAAGAGTGACGGAGGAGCCGGCAGAAACCGTCCGTAAACATTCGTCGCGCCCAGGGCGCAGCATGCTGTTTTGATGCATCACAGATGGTCCGAAACAATCTGCGCCGCCGTAAGAAAGCCGAAAAACTCAGCCGTCTGCGCGTAAAGACTCGGCGTGCGGGAAAAGGCCCGGGTAGCCGCCGGTGTGCATGAACACTACGTTCTCATCCTTGCGGAAACGGCCCTTCCTGATCATGTCGATCATGCCCGCCATCGTCTTGCCGGTATAGACGGGGTCCAGGAAAATGCCCTCGAGCCGCGCCACCAGCTTTATGGCTTCGATGCATGCGGGCGTGATCTTCCCGTATGCCTCCCCGTAATAGTCATAGTGAATGATCACGTCGTTCGGCGTGGCGTCCGGCTTCTGACCGATAAGCTCGCCAATCTGATTGACAATTACGTCTATGGTGGGCATCCCGAGTTCCTCGAGCGCCCCCTTCTTGTTGACGGCAATGCCGATGACCGTGGTGGGCACGTCCAAGCACTTTACTCCGGCAAGGAGGCCCGCATGCGTGCCCCCGCTTCCGGTCGCCACGAAGATGTGGTCGATCCGGACCCCCAGGGCGCGCGCCTGCTCGAACATCTCGACCGCCGCGAGGTAATAACCGACGTCGCCCAGCGGAGTCGAGCCGCCCGGCGGGATCATGTACACAGTGCGCCCCCTCTCAGTCAGGTCCTGCACAACGTTGAACACCGCCAGACGCATTTCATCGTGTTTGGCGGGGTCGTTAAAATCGGGTAAGAACAGGAATTCGCATCCCATGATCTCATCCAGCAGCAGATTGCCGGTTGGCGGGTACTCCCTTTCGCCGGAGAGCACCAAAAAACTCTTGAGCCCAAGCTTGCAGGCGGCTGCCGCCGTCATGCGGCAGTGATTGGACTGGACCGCGCCGAAGGTGAGCACCGTGTCGGCGTTGTTCCTGATTGCGTCCGCCATGAGGAATTCGAGCTTCCGCGCCTTGTTGCCGCCGGTGGCCAGGCCGGTCATGTCGTCCCGCTTCATCCATATCCGGGGGCCGCCCAGATGTTTGGTGAGCGCCGGTAGATGCTCGAGCGGGGTGGGCAAAAACGAAAGTGATACGCGGGGAATTTCATTCAGCGTCATGCGTTCTCCTCATCATTACCTTCTCAAGAGCCCTTCAAGCTTCTTGATGTGATTGCGTTCCTCGTCAATGATATCCTTGAGAGCGGCCTTGCCACTCTTATCCCGTGTGTTCAGAAGTATCTGCGTATAGAAGGCGACCGAGCGTCGCTCGACCGAGATGCCGAGTCTGACCGCTTGCTGAGGGTTGCATAGTATGTCGGCAACCTCGCGGGAGTCCTTGAGCACATTCATGACTTTCGAGTCAACGATGTCCACCAGGTCCTCGCCCTCCTCAACCATCCCCTTCTTCCCGGCGAGTTCCTCGACTTTCTGCTCGAACAACCTGAGATGATCCCTCTCGTCAGCGAGCAACGTCTCGATCACATCCCGAATCTCCGGCTTGAGCACTTCTTCGTTCATGCGAGTGTAATAATAGATGCCGTCTCCCTCGATCTTGCGCGCAATCCTGTATGCCTCGAGTTGATCGAAATCATATATCCTGATTTCGTCCCCCGAAAAATCAACCCTCATCTTTTTTTCGCCTCCTTTCCCGCCCCGGGGATATTGGGCACTCCATGCCACACGGTGTCCCCAATATCCTTGGTCCCCTTTGTGCTGCCCCCTTGAGCGCGACAGCCTCTATCATACCACCTTTTCGCTCCTCGACAAAACCAGATTCCTTCGCAACTCGCACCATGCAATGCGCACCACGATTTGCCGCCCTTCTTGCTGTTTTCGGCATCGAGGATATAATGTATCACATGTGGCCTCGGCAGGGTATCTCAATCTTGCAGGATGCAATCCGGGCATTGCAGTTCAATGGCAGCGCCGCGTGTGGAGCTCGGTCGGGCGAGCGTTTGCTTGTTCTCTTGGAGCAACGCTTTAGCTTGTCCGGCAGCACTCGGCCACAACCAACGGCATGCCGATTGCTCTCTGACGCGTTCGAGCGGGACTCGCGCGGAAATATAAGTTCCCCCTTTGGAAAAGGGGGCGAGGGAGATTTGAAAAGACGGCCTCGTTTGTGTAATTCGTGGTCGTGTCGTTTGCTTGCGCCTCCGCCGCGCTCCGAGAATCACCCGTGAAGGAGGGGTAGCCATTGAGCAGTGACAGCCAGATCGGAATCGGAATTGATGTTGGCGCCATCAGCGCGAACGTTGTCGTCATGGATGCTGGGGAACGAGTAACCGAGGAGCATTATATCCGCACCTGGGGACGCCCGGTCGAGACTGTATCCGAAATCCTGACCGAAGTTCTGCCGCGCGTTACTGGCGATTACTTCCTTGCCTTTACCGGCTCAGTCGGAAAGTTGCTGGCCGAATTGACAGAGTCGTGCTTCGTTCCCGAAGTGGTGGCGCAGTCATGCTCCGCCAGTCACTTTCATCCCGGGGTGCGCTCCATCATCGAGATAGGCGGTGAGACAACCAAGCTGATACTGCTGCGCGACGACATCCACGACGGCGAGGCCGTGGTCGAGGACTTCTCTATGAATTCGCTGTGCGCGGCGGGCACCGGCTCGTTCCTCGATCAACAGGCCTCGAGGCTGGGCTTGTCAATAGAGGAATTCGGCGCGCTCGCACTGAAATCCGCACACCCGCCCCGCATCGCCGGTCGGTGCAGCGTGTTCGCGAAGTCCGACATGATTCACCTCCAGCAGATAGCCACGCCCGATTATGACATCGTCGCCGGACTATGCTACGCGGTCGCCCGCAACTTCAAGAGCAATATCGCGCGCGGCAAGCCTCTCCAGAAACCTGTCGCCTTCCAGGGCGGAGTGGCTGCGAACCCCGGCGTGCGGCGCGGCTTCGCGGATGTGTTCGAGCTTGAGCCGGACGAACTGATTGTCCCGAAACACTACGCATCCATGGGCGCCATAGGCGCGGTCCTTGTCGCCAGAAGGCAGGGACGCGCGCGGAAACCCGCCGATATCTTCAGCTCACTCCAACGATATCTGCGCGAAGAGGCTGGCAGGGAACAGCCGTCACTTGAACCATTGACGGATGGCCACACGCCCTGCACGTTCTCGTTATGCGGCGGCGGTCCCATCATCGGCAGATGCTATCTCGGCATTGATGTCGGTTCCATCAGCACGAATCTCGTTGTCATTGACGAACGGTGCAATGTCATCGCGCGAAGATACCTGATGACGACCGGACGCCCCATCGAGGCCATCCGCCAGGGACTCATGGAGATTGGGGAGGAGGTCGGCGACAAGCTCTCGATTGCGGGAGTCGGCACAACCGGTTCAGGACGCTATCTGGCGGGCGGGTTCGTCGGGGCTGACGTCATCCGTAACGAGATCACCGCTCAGGCCACAGCGGCTCTTCAGATTGACCCGAAGGTTGACACCATCTTCGAGATCGGCGGGCAGGATTCGAAGTACATAAGCCTTCGCAACGGGGCGGTCGTGGACTTCGAGATGAATAAGGTGTGCGCGGCCGGAACCGGCTCGTTCCTGGAGGAGCAGGCCGAGCGGCTCGGTATCAAGATCGAGGAGCAGTTTGGACAGATGGCGCTCGGCGCCGCGCGGCCCGCGCCGATGGGCGAGCGCTGCACCGTCTTCATCGAGTCCGACCTCACGCGATATCAGCAGAACGGCGTGAAGGTCGAAGACCTCGTGGCCGGCCTCAGCTATTCCATTGTCCACAACTATCTTAACAAGGTCGTCGGCCAGCGCCGCGTCGGCGAGAAGATTTTCTTTCAGGGAGGCACAGCGTTCAACCAGGGAGTCGTGGCCGCGTTCGAGAAGGTGGTCGGCAGACCGATCACCGTTCCGCCGCATCACGATGTGACCGGCGCCATCGGGGCCGCCATCCTGGCCATGCGCGAGAACAAGAAAGGCTCCAGCGGCTTCAAGGGCTTCGATCTCAGCCAGAAACGATACGACATCCAGACGTTCACCTGTCAGGGCTGCTCGAATTCGTGCGAAATACGGAAGGTCACCGTCGAGGGTGAGGCTCCGACGTTTTACGGCAGCCGCTGCGAAAAGTATGAGGTGGACAAGGACAAGGCTCGGCACGACGAAATTCCCGACCTCTTCGTGGAGCGCGAAGAGTTGTTGTTGAACATTGTGCCAGACCGGGAAAACCTCCCTGCCGACGCCCCGACGATCGGCATCCCCCGCGCGCTCTTCCTCTATGAACATCTGCCGTTCTGGAAGGCGTTCTTCCTCGAACTCGGGATACGCCCCGTGCTCTCCGAACGGACCAACCGAAAGATAATTCACCGGGGAGTCGAGACCGTCGTTGCCGAATTCTGTTTCCCCGTCAAAGCCGCGCACGGACATGTGCTCGACCTCATCGACAAAGGGGTGCGCCGCCTGTTCATCCCAAGCGTGATTGACATGCACAAGGTCGGAAACACCCGCAACAGCTTTAATTGTCCCTATGTGCAGGCGTTCCCTTACACGCTGCGCTCGGCGATTGACTTCGAGAAGCTGGGAGTGGAAGCGCTCTCACCTGTCATCTACTTCGCGCGCAGCCGGAGAAAGCTCGAGAAATCACTGGTCGCGCTTGGCCGTAGTCTCGGCAGGTCGGCCCCGCAGGTCAAGCGAGCGCTAGAGAAAGCCGAGCATGCACAGAAGGAATTCTATCGTCGGCTGACGCAGCGAGGGAAACAGACACTCGACGCCCTGGAACCGGAAGGCCGCGCGATGATCGTTATCTCTCGTCCTTACAACGGCTGCGACCCGGGCATCAACCTGGGGCTGCCCCAAAAGCTGCGCCGACTCGGAGTGCTTCCGATACCGATCGACATGATGCCGTGGGAGGAAGTCCCCGCGGAAAAGCAGGAGACCGCGATGTACTGGAAGGCCGGCCAGCGCATCCTGCAAACAGCCCGCCTCATCAAGGACGACCCTCGTTTGTTTGCGGTCTACCTGACCAATTTCGGGTGCGGTCCCGACTCGTTCGTCTCGCATTTCTTCAACGACGCCATGCAGGGCAAGCCCTATCTCCAAATCGAGATTGACGAGCACAGCGCCGACGCCGGCGTCATCACCCGCTGCGAGGCGTTTCTGGACAGCCTGAAGAACTATCGCGGAAACGGCGCAGTCACACGGGCCAATATTCGGAAAACGAGCCAGGCGCCGCGAACCATTTATCTGCCCTACATGTGCGACCAGGCCCGCGCGGTCGCGGCGGCGTTTCGCGGGTGCGGCATCGACGCCCGGATGCTGGAGGAGACGGATGACGCCGCGCTCGCCCTTGGCCGAAAGCTCACCTCGGGGCGAGAGTGCTATCCGTGCATCCTCACCACCGGCGACATGGTGAAGAAGGTGCAGTCGCCCGGCTTCGACCCCGACCGAAGCGCCTTCTTCATGCCGTCGGGCAGCGGCCCCTGCCGTTTCGGGCAATACAACCGGCTCCACAGGCTCGTCCTCGATGAGTTGGGCTGCAGCCAGGTGCCGATTCTGTCGCCCAACCAGGACTTTGACCTGTATGCGGGTCTCGGACCGTATGGAAAAGATTTCCCGAAGCTCGCGTGGCATGGCCTCGTCGCCATCGACCTGCTCGAGAAAAAGCTTCGCGAGACAAAGCCCTACGAGGTCAACCCCGGCGAGACCGAAA
>CAZEBC010000221.1:0-5790 GCA_964510165.1 uncultured bacterium | reverse complement strand
GAGCACCCTGACGGCCCAGGCGTGGTCGTCCTTCAGGTAGAGGCCGGCGAGCCGGTTGAATTCCCGCGCCTGAGTCACGTTGCCTTTCAAGAGCCACGCCTCGGCCAGATAATAATAGCTCTGGCCGTTGGTCGGGTCGATGCCGAGAGAGCGTTCCAGGGCGCTGATGGCGTCATCGGGCCTGCCTTGTTCGAGAAGCGCGCGCCCCTGTTTCGTCAACTCGAGCGATGCGAGCGTGCGGGAACTCTTCTGGACGGCGGGTTCCTGAACTTGTGGCCCGTCAGTTCTATATATTAAAGGGCGCTGTGTGGTGCTGGCGCAGCCTGAGAGCAACATAACAGCCGCCGCGAGGGTGAGCACCGACACGGCGCGGCAGAGTCTCTGGCCTCTGGTTTCTGGTCTCCGGTTGAAAAGCATCCCTCAGCGACCTCCGTTGTGGAACTTGGTGTCCATGTGTCCGCGCGCGCGATTCATCACGCTCCTACGAATCATCTCTTGCGGGCGATTGCCCCTGCCAAATGAACGATATCGTCTCATTTCTCCAGTATTCGCCTCAGAAAGCCCCTGTGAATCGAGCAATGCCTGTCGGGAGCCGTGTGCTCGAGGAAGACCTCTTTTCGCCTGTTCCGGCAACTCCAAGAGGCTATTTCGCCGCTGTCCAGACATACGGTCCGCTCTATTACTCCCGGCGGCGTTCTGAACCAGTCGCCGGAGGCGTACTGAGGGAGTGAAGCCATGAGGTCGGCCCATATGGGAAGCGCGGCGGTGGAGCCTGTCGCCTGGAGAGGGGTTCCATCGTCAAAGCCCACCCATATGAGCGCGAGAACCCTCGGCGTATAGCCCACGAACCAGGCATCCCTGAAGTCGTTGGTGGTGCCGGTCTTACCGGCGACCGGGAACGACACTCCCCAATTTGCGAGGGAGCGTGCGGTACCGTCGGTCACGGCGCTTCGAAGCATGGAGGTCATGATGAACGCCTTTTCCGGAGAGGTCACATTGGTGATGGTCATGTGCCGTCGCTCCAGGCTCTCCCCCTCTTCGTCAACAACCTCTTTCAGTGATAAGGGATACGAGAGCACTCCGTCGGCGGCGAATGCGCAATACGCGCGCGCGAGTTCGAGCGGCACTACCTCAAGCGCACCCAGGGCGAGGGAAGGGTATGGCTTGAGCGGCGTGGAAAAGCCGAATTCCCCAGCCGTGTTGACGACACGGTCGAGTCCGACCCGCATCGCCAAGTCCACCGCCGCGAGGTTGACCGATTCGGCGAGCGCCTCTCGCACAGTAAGCGAATCCTCCGGCATCGGCTCGAAGTTCTGCGGCTCCCACACCTTCCCGTTGATCTCGTATGATACGGGCATGTTGGAAAGCTTCGAGATTGGCGTGAAGTCGTCGAGTCCGGCAAGAAAGACAAAGGGCTTGAACGCGCTGCCGGGCTGTCGGCGCGCCTGAGTGGCGCGATTGAACTGACTGACAGCATATTCGCGCCCGCCGACCATGGCCAGTATGTAGCCGGTCTTCGGCTGCATCACGATGACTGCGCCCTGCAACCGCTGCGCAGGCTCAGTTCGGTCTAGTTTCGGATTCGCGCGTTCCAGCCGCGCCAATCCCCTCTCGAGCGCCTGCTCCGCCGCCATTTGGACCTGAGTGTCGAGCGTGGTGAAGATCGAAAGACCGAGGCTGGCGAGGTCCTCGGGCGAATACAGGGAGGCAAGCTGTTCCTTGAGATAATCCACGAAGTATGGCGCCTGCTTGCCGAAGCTGGCGGCTCCCGCGACGCGCACCGGTGCGGCGAGAGCGGCGTCGAGTTCTTCGGAGGCGAGCCAGCCGTTTTCGTGCATGGCGCGCAACACGTCGTTTCTCCTCGCCAGGCACTTCTCCTTATCAACGTAGGGCGAGTAGTGATTGGGAGCACGGATCAGGCCGGCAAGGCTTGCGGCCTCGGCAAGCGAAAGCTCGCTCACGGGCTTTCCAAAATAGAAGAATGACGCTTCGCCGACGCCGTTGATAGAAACAGAGTCCTTCTGTCCCAAATATATCTCATTCAGATAGATTTCCAGAATCTCGCTCTTTTCGTACTTCAGTTCCATAAGGAGGGAGATGAGCATCTCCCTCAGCTTGCGGACAATGGTTCTGTCCGGATACAAGAAATAGCATTTGGCCAGTTGCTGGGTGATTGTCGAGCCGCCCTGCGTGATGGCACCTCGGCGGATGTTGGCGTAGACGGCGCGCGCGATTCCCCTCGGGTCAACCCCGCGGTGCTCGTAGAAACGCTTGTCTTCGGCGCTCAACACGGCGTTTATCAGGTGTTGCGGGACTTGCTCGATCGAAACAAGCTGTCTTCGCTCCCGTTCAGGACCGAAGAGCAGCGCGATCTCCTCGCGCTCCAATTCCAGAAGGGGCACGCTCTCATTATTATTCATGTTCGAGATCGATTCGATTTCGTGCCTGTTGAATGTGATACGCGCGGGAAAGCCTTCCCGCATTTGGGAGGGCAGATGGCTCCCGCGGACGAATACCTCGAGCAGTCCCGGCGATGTCCTCATTTCGCCCTCACGGGCAGGCCTGTGCGGGACCTCGCGATATCCGAGGCGTTTCAATTTCTCGGAAAAAAGAGCGCGATTGACCCGCTCTCCCGGGAACAGGAGCGCGGTATCGGAAAAGACTTTGGACGGGATGCTCCAGCGCCGACCGGAGAACCTCCTCTCGATGTCGGCGGAGACATGCCAGCAGTAGAGAACAAAGCCGACGCACGCCGCGCCGAATCCCAATGCAGTCCATCTAAGGGCGCGCTCCGGTGGCGTTCCGCGCTTGAGCCAATTTCTCAACCGCCCGAAATTCAGGGTGATTTGTTCAAACACTTGTTCAGGCACGATACGTCGCATGCGGAATCTTTCTTATCGGGGTTCGCGCGCTGCTACTATAGTACCACAATGCTGGCTTTTGATATACTGGTTTTCCCCGAGGCGGGTGCGAGGGTGCTCGACCGCCAAGACGGAAAGAACCCCGAGGAACGGACGAAGGAGAAAGACCATGGGCAAGAAAGTGCTGCATACAAAGCTGTGCGACATACTGGGAGTGGAGTATCCGATCATCCAGGCCGGGATGGGACGGGTCTCCGGCGCAGAACTCGTGGCGGCCGTTTCCAATGCTGGGGGCCTGGGCGTGCTTGGCGCCAGCGTGTGGACTGTGGATGAGATGAGAGACGAGATCAGAAAGGTAAAGCAACTCACCGACAAGCCGTTTGGCGTTGACCTCCTGTTCCCGGGCATGATGGAGTCGCCCGCGCCCGAAGGCCCGCTCAGGGCGTCCATGGTCAAGGCGATGCTTCCGCAGGAGCAGGTTGATTTTGTCGAGAAACTGAAGGCGGAGTGGGGAGTCCCTGCGACGGACCCGGAACTGCGGATACCCACGATCATGCGGCCGAGGGAATCCGCTGAGGTCTTGTTTGAGGAGAAGGTTCCGTTTTTTGTGTCGGGTCTGGGATTCCCCGAGTGGCTCGAGCCGGAGGCGCATGCTAACGGTATGAAGATGATTCATCTGGTCGGCAACGTCAAGGGCGCAAAACGCGCGGCGCAGGCGGGCGCGGACATCATCGTCGCTCAGGGCACGGAGGCGGGCGGACACACGGGCAGGATCGGCACGCTCGCGCTTGTGCCCCAGGTGGTGGACGCCATCGCGCCGGTTCCGGTGGTAGCGGCTGGCGGCATCGGCGACGGACGCGGCGTGGCGGCGGCGCTGGCGCTCGGCGCATGCGGCGTGCTCGTCGGCACGCGCTTTGTCGCGACCAAGGAATCAAGGGAGTTCGAGTTCCAGAAACGCAAGATAGTGGCCGCGACCGACGAAGACACGCGCGTCACCAAGATATACAGCGGCAAAACTCTGCGAGCCATCCGCAACAAGCTCATCGAGGCGTGGGACGCCTCGGGCGTTCAGACGCTCCCCATGCCGATGCAGAGCCTGCTCATGATGGACCTGCTCGAAGGCCTGCACCAGGCCGGGATGACCGATTACCTGAGCGGATTGGCCGGCCAGGTCAGCGGGCTGATTACCGAAGTCAAGGGAGCGGCGGAGGTCCTCGAGGACATCGTCACCGAGGCAGGAGAGATTCTCTCCAAGCGGCTGCCGACCCAGGTGCGCGTGGCAGGGTGAATGGAACGGCCTGTCACATCTCAACGCAGCGCGTTACACTTGAACAGAGAACGGATTCGGCATCGCTGAGAGAGGACACAGCCAAGACATTGGAAGTGTTAACGATGAACATTCTGATGATGACCAACACGTTTACCCCGCATGTGGGCGGGGTGGCTCGCTCAATCGAGGCGTTCACCGCTGAGTACAGGCGCCGTGGACATCGGGTGTTGGTGGTGGCCCCCGAGTTCGAGTCGGCGCCCGAGAACGAGACCGACGTCATCCGAATCCCCGCGATCCAGCAATTCAACGGCAGCGATTTCTCGGTAGCGCTGAAGCTTCCCGGCTCGGCGATGGAGGAGATCGAACGGTTCGCGCCTGCAATCGTTCATTCGCATCATCCGTTTCTGGTGGGCGGCGCGGCGGCGCGTGTTGCGAGCAGACTCAAGCTGCCATTGGTCTTTACCTATCACACGATGTACGAGCACTATACCCATTATGTGCTGGAGAACTCGGAGACTCTGAAACGGTTCGTCATCAAGCTTTCGACGAACTACGCCAATCTCTGCGACATGGTGTTCGCGCCCAGCGAGAGCATCGCCTCGCTTATCCACGAGCGTGGAGTCGAGGTTCCGATTGAAATCGTTCCGACGGGCGTACAGCTCGAGAGGTTCGCGCGCGGGAGCGGCGCCGGTTTTCGGGCGGTGATGGACATACCAGAGGACGCCTTTGTGGCGGGGCACGTCGGCAGACTGGCGCCCGAGAAGAACATCGAATTCCTCGCCGAAGCGGCGGCGGCATTTCTGAAAGCCAATCGGGAGGCCCGATTCCTGGTGGTGGGGAGCGGGCCGTCCGAGAAAGTCATTCGCAAGGTCTTCTCGCGGGAAACGCTGGGAGACCGCCTGCATTTCACCGGCACCCTCAATTACCCGGTGCTTGCAAGCGCCTATAAGGCGATGGACGTTTTCGCGTTTGCCTCTCTGACCGAAACGCAAGGCATGGTGCTGACCGAGGCCATGGCATGCGGCGTTCCGGTGGTGGCGCTGGACGCATCCGGCGTTCGAGAAGTCGTCGCCGATGAGCGCAACGGGAAGCTTCTGGCCGGTCAGTCGGTCGAGTCCTTTTCAGCGGCGCTCCATTGGGTGGCCTCTCTCTCTGCGGAACGCCGCAGGGAACTGTCCCGTGGCGCGAGAGAGACCGCCCGGACCTATTCCATGGAGAAGTCGGCGGATACGGCGCTGGCTTTTTATGAAGTCCTTGTCCAGAGAAAGCCTCTCTCCCACGACGCGCAATACGAATTGTGGCGAGACGTCATGCGCCGAATCAAGTCGGAATGGGATTTGCTGACTTCCGTGGTACATGCGGCGGGCCATTCGCTGCTCGAAACGCAATCGGACAAAGAGTGAGTCATCCCAGCGCCACCTCCACCGCCTTTCGTGCGTGGAGGGCGGTGGTATCCAGGAGCGTCACGGAGGTGTCTGTCTGTTTCACCAGGAGAGGAAGCTCCGTGCAGCCGAGGATGACCGCCTGCGCCCCATCCTTGCGGAGTTCCTCTATGATCTTCAAGACGGCGTTTCTCGATTCGGGCAGGATCTTTCCGAAGCACAACTCGTTATAGATGATGTTGTGGACGGCTTCCCGCGAGCGCTCGCCCGGGACGAT
>CAZEBC010000220.1:0-5923 GCA_964510165.1 uncultured bacterium | reverse complement strand
TTAGGCCCTCCTTCGCGGCAGCGGGTGTGCGCGCGAAGAAGGGCCGAGGCGCGGGTTCACTCTTATTTGATGGTGAAGCTTACCGTATCCGAATACTGCGGGCTGAATGCTCCGTCAACCGCAGTGTCGATGCTGAACTGGAGCGTGTAGTTGCCGCGCGGGAATGTGCCCGAACCAAGTGAGAGTGAAGTGATGTTGACGATCGGGCAGGTCCTCGCCACAAGCGGCGTTGCCGACTTCACCCATCCTCTCCCCATCACATACCAGTACGTGCCGAATGCGGAACTGGCGCTCACATAGAACTCAGCCTGCATGCCAAAGTAATCGCCGGCCGATACGCTCACAGTCGGATTCACAGCGGTACCGTACGTTATCGTCAATGGGCCGTTACTCCCGTTTACCTTGATGTCGGGGACGGGAGCAACTCTGACCATGCCGGCGCCGGTAACCGGGAGATCGAACGCCGGGCTCAGCGGATCGTTGCTCACAACCGTAATCGGGTCGGTGAGCGCGCCACTGACTGTCGGGGAGAATGCTGCCGTCATCTGCGTGCTTCCCATGGGCAGGACGCTCAGCGGCAAAGTCTCCACTATGCTCACGTCCGCATTGCTGCAGAAAGCGTCGTCAATGACCAAGCTCGCTTCCCCGAGATTCGTGACTGTGAATCGAAGATACTTTGTTTCGCCCACGAAGACCTGGCCGAAGTCGAGGCCGCTCGGGCTGACCGATAGCTGGGGCTGAGGATTCGAGTCGGGAACAAGCCTGCTAATGCTGGCTCCTCCGGTAGCGGCGTACACAATGCCCGTATCGCCATCGACCGCCAGTTGGTTCACCTCTAATACGCGAAGTCCCTGGTTGATCTGACTCCATGTTACTCCTGAATCGAACGAACGATATACGCCAATTCCGCAACTCGCGTAGAGCAGTCCTTCGACGCCCGGGTCGCTCACGATGTCCCGGAAACTCTTCCCAGCTTCAGACACTTGCCATGTGACCCCGCCGTCTTCGGTGCGGTAAATCCCTGCCGCCGTCGCCGCCACGAGCGCGTTGGTAGCCGGGTCGTACTCAAGCGCCGTCACCGCCGAGGCGATGCCCTCAACGGGCGTCCATTGTTGCAGTTGACTGTCGAACACATAGAGCCCGCCGGTTTCGTCCGGTGTGACGGACCACTTCGGCGACGCGAGTGAGCTGCCGCCATCGGACTCACGGACCGCCGCATACAAGGGAGCGCCGTTGGAATCGAGCGCCAGGTCACTGATGCTGATGGGCAGCGTCAGCCCCGCGTTCATAGGCTCCCAGCTCTGGCCGCCGTCCGAGCTCACCATTACGCCTTCCTGCTGGCAGGCGGCATAGATTTTCAGCGGAGCGGCCGGCGTGGTGATCACCCGCCAGACGCCTACGTTGGAAAGAAGCTGCGTGCCCGGAGGACACACGGAGTCTGCGCTGTCCAGGCAGTCAGTGCTTGTTCGATAGACGCCGCGCTGGTCCGTGTAGCTCCAAGCCGGATTGCCGGTGCTGTAGAAGATGTGGCCGGGGTTCGCGAAATCCTCCGCGAATGACCACAAGTACAGGTGGTCGGCAACCGGCTGCTGCCGTTTCCAGGCAAGGCCGTCCGCGCGCTTTATATAGATGCCGCTTTCGGCGCCGCCGTAGACGAGCGTGTCGGACGGAACGGACGCGTTCGGCCACACCGCCACCGCGTTCATGAGTACGCCATCAATCCCCTCGATAGAGGTCACATAAGTGATCCCGCCATCGGTGCTCTTCTGGACACAATTGGAGCCGACCGATGTCCCGTATATTACGGCCGACCTCCGGACTGCGCCCACTCCGGGAATCACCGTATCCGTAACCGCGCTCGCATCGAAGGCCAGACGGAACAGGAAGTACGGTTGCCGATACCACTGCACGGCGGTGTCAAAGCTCACGTACAGCCCGGCCCCTGCCGTCTGGTCGAGCCTGGCGCGGTACAGAGGGGTTTCGATTGAGCCCACGCTATCGTGCGCCCGAACCACGACGTGCTCGTTGTTAGAGGGATCAAACTCTACGAAATACACCAGCGGCAACACGCTGAGCGCGCTCAACTCGGCCGGTATTGAGGCGGCCGTCCACGTGGCGCCGGAATCGGCGCTTTCAAAAATCCATGCGTCCTCGGTTCCCACAAACATATGACCAGGCGTCGCGGGGTCATGAGCCAGATATGTCGCTCTCAGACCGCTCTCCGGCAGATTGCCGTTATGAGCCACCCACACGCCCTGCTCGAGGCGGAATACTCCGCCGCCGTACACTGCCGCCCACACGCCGCCCTCAGCGTCCACCGACAGAAGCACGCTCACCGACTGTGTCAGCGATTGCGCCGCAAGCGAGACGCCCTCATCGGCGGTCACCCATGTATCGCCGCCGTTATCGGTTCGATACACGCGCGCAGGCGGAGGATCCATCGGCGCGGAAGGCGCGGTAGCGCCAGCGTACAGGCGTCCCGCCGAATCAAAGGCCAGCGATGAAATGCCAACATATGAGTTCGTCGCAACCTGGGGGATGCCGTTATTGCATGGCGCCCATGTGGCGCCCGCGTCGAAGCTGCGCCACACGCCTTTGGTTGTTCCTCCAAGGTACATGATATTCGGCTGCACGGGGTCAAATACCAGAGTCAAGAATGTGTTGGCGTGGTTCATCTCCGGCGTGGACACCGGCGCCCACGTAAGCCCGCCGTCTACGCTCTTGTGAACGCCCCGATGCCCATAAACAAACACAGTGTCATTGTCCACGGGCGAAATCTTCAGGTCGAACCGGTCGCCGCCAAGTGGGCCGAGCGGCTCCCAAGAGGGAGCGCCCTTCGCCACCGCCGGAACCATGAATATGAGAATGAATGCCAGGAGAGCCAACCATGTAAGACGCAACGGGAGTGATTTACTCATAACATAATTTCCTTTCGGTTCCCATTATATGGGCCAGAGGCTTGTGTGTCGCTTTGGATTATGCAATTCCTGTGCCGCCATCACGTAATCGTGGATAATCTGGGAGTAATATTTACATGCACTCCAAAGCTAACACAATGGTATGTAGCTAAGCGTTTATTATAAAAGGAATTACGCAAGAAAAGGCGGGATCGAGGCCGGCAGATTTTTCCGTCGAAAATGCAGTTTGTCACCGAGTCCCCTCACCAGCCCGAATCACAATCTTGTCGTCCCGGATTACAAATTTGAGGTTACAATTACGTAAAGTGTCCGGGGCCGTCGGAGTCATCATACCATCCATCAAGTTGAACGCCTGACAACCCTGTGTTACAATAAATTTGGAAAGAATTGCGAGAGGACCTGCGATGTATGAATTGACGGTGAAGACCTCTTTTTCGGCCGCCCACAGCCTCAGGGACTACGAGGGACCATGCAGCCGGGTTCATGGCCACAACTGGGTGGTCGAGGTGGTCGTGTGCGGCGAGCAGCTTTGCCCAAACGGAATACTCGTGGACTTCAACCTGATCAAGCAGGCGACCTCCGAAGTGCTTTCCCTGCTTGATCATACAAATCTCAATGAAGTCCCGCCGTTTAATACGCTGAATCCGACTTCGGAAAACCTCGCCCGATGGGTTTACGAGAGAGTGGGCGAAAGGATCAATTCGGATTCTCTCAGGGTGGCACGCGTGAACATACGCGAGGCGGAGACCTCCTGCGCCAGTTATTACGAACGCTGATGCTAAAAATCAACGAAATCTTCTTCAGCATACAGGGAGAGTCCACCTTCGCGGGGTTTCCCTGCGTGTTCATTCGACTCAGCGAGTGCAACCTCCGGTGCAGCTATTGTGATACCGCCTACGCGTTTCACGACGGCCAGCCGTTCACGGTGGAAGATGCAGTTGCCTCCACTCTCCGGTTTCCGGCTGAACTGATAGAGATAACCGGCGGCGAGCCGCTGCTTCAGCCCGACACCCTGGCGCTTGTCGCCACGCTGGGTGATGGCGGCAAGAAGGTTCTCATCGAAACGAATGGGAGCGTATCCGTCGAGGGTGTGGACGCCCGCGCGACCATCATCATGGACATAAAGACTCCCGGCAGTGGAATGTCCGACCGTATGCTATGGAGCAACCTAGACCTGCTCCGACCACATGACGAGATAAAGCTGGTGCTCACGGACCGCGCGGATTTCGAATGGGCTTTGGACGTCATTCGAAAATACAAGCTGCACCGAAGGCACGTGGTACACGTGGCGCCCGTCTTCGGAGTGCTGGAGCCGCACCGACTCGCCTCATGGATGCTGGAATGCCCGGACCTGCCGGCGGGCGTAAGGCTACAACTTCAGCTTCACCGGTATATCTGGCCCCATGTGGAAAGAGGGGTGTGACACGGTGAAACGCACACTCGCGATAGCGCTCGTCAGCGGCGGAATGGATAGCTGCGTGGCGGCGGCAGTGGCTGCCCGCGAGCACGAGCTTGCGATGCTGCACGTGAGCTATGGCCAGCGGACCGAGCGGCGCGAGTTGCGGGCGTTCAGAGAGATCGCCGCTCATTACGGTGTTGAGCGAACGCTTGAGGCCGACATCGCCTACCTTCGCGATATCGGCGGCTCAAGCCTGACCGACCGACGCATCGAGGTCGAGCACGCCGGCCTTCGGCGGAGCGGCATCCCCTCCAGCTACGTGCCGTTCCGGAATACCCATTTCCTGGCGATTGCCGTCTCGTGGGCCGAGGTCATCGGCGCTCGGAAGATATTCATCGGCGCGGTCGAGCCCGACAGTTCGGGCTACCCCGACTGCCGCGAGGTCTATTATAATGCGTTCAATGAATTGATTCGCGTGGGCACGAAGCCAGAGACGGATATCGAAGTGGTGGCCCCGTTGATAAGAATGAAAAAGGCGGAGATCGTCAATCTCGGCCTCGAGCTGGGCGCTCCGCTGCACTTGACGTGGTCGTGTTACAAGAACGATGATGTGCCCTGCGGCAACTGCGATAGCTGCGCGCTCAGGGCGAGAGGATTTGAGGAGGCCGGCGTGGCCGACCCCATCATGGTCAGCCGGCGAGTCAAGGAAGGATAGAGCACAGTGGTCAGAAAGAAGATGCGCGACGTGCAGAGCGAGCCCGCCAACCATCGCGTCGAAGTGGACAAAGTGGGCGTCAGAAACGTCAAGTACCCCATCGTCGTCCGCGATAAGGCCAAGCGGGAACAGCATACCATCGCGGAAATCAGCATGTATGTCAACCTGCCCCACAGGTTCAGGGGCACTCACATGAGCCGCTTCATCGAGGTCTTGAACAAGCATCGGGGGCGCATGTCGATGAACGACATGGAGGAGCTCTTGTGCGAGATCAAGAAATCGCTCGCCGCCGACAGCGCGCACCTGGAGATGAGCTTCCCCTATTTCGTAGAGAAGGCCGCCCCCGTCTCGGGCGCGAAAAGCCTGACTGAGTACCAGTGCAAGATCATCGTGTCGCACAAGGATTCGCTCGACCTTATCCTTGAGGTCAGCGTGCCCGTAACCAACCTTTGCCCGTGCTCCAAGGAGATAAGTGACGGCGGCGCCCACAACCAGCGGGGCCTTGTAACCGTGCAGCTCAAGTTCGAGGAGTTCGTCTGGATTGAGGACGTGGTCGCGCTCGTTGAGCAGTCAGCCAGTTGCGAATTGTATTCGCTGTTGAAGCGCGAGGATGAGAAGTTTGTGACGGAAAAGGCGTACGGACGCCCCATGTTCGCCGAGGACGTCGTCAGAGACGTCGCCCAAAAGCTCGACTTCGACCCCAACATCACCTGGTTCACCGTCGCCTCCGAGAACTACGAGAGCATCCACAACCACAACGCCTACGCCTTCATCGAGAAAAAGCCGGGGAAATAGGATCCCCTTAGGAATATAGGTATCAACATTGGAAACGAATAGTGTCTTGGTTCAGCGGCAATTGGAATTTGGCCGTTTCGTGTTAGTGAGTCTGAG
>CAZEBC010000219.1:0-5967 GCA_964510165.1 uncultured bacterium | reverse complement strand
CTGAGAACCCAGAAAAACGTTGACCAAACCGCCGCAATCGTGTATGATAGCCGCAGTCCAGATTACCCCGGAAAGCGAGAAAAACAGTGAAACCGAAAAAGATAGCGTTCGTAGAGCCGAAGGCCCCCGGCTTCCATATCTACAGCCGATGGTCGCTGCCCCGCTTGGGAACGATCATCCTTGCGACAATTCTGCGCGACCTCGGCCACCAGGTCAAGGTCTACATCGAGGAATCGCACAAGATCGACAAGGACGACCTCCGCTCGGCCGACCTGGTCGGCATCTCGACCATCACGTCCACCGCTCCACGCGCCTATGCGCTTGCCGATGAACTGCGCGAGCACGGCGTGACCGTCATCATCGGCGGCCCGCACCCGACCTTCCTCGCCGACGAATCCATCGAGCACGCCGACTACGTGGTCAGGGGCGAGGGTGAGGAAACCATCGTTGAACTGCTCGAGGCGCTCGACGGCAAACGCCCTCTGAGCGGCGTCGCCGGCCTCACTTACCGTGAGGACGGACAGGTGGTCCATACCCCCCCGCGCGAACTCTGCCGCGACTTGGACGCGCACCCGTCGCCCGATTTCACCCTCATCGCCGGGTTCGACTCGCCGACCCTAAGCTTCTTCAAGGCCACCAAGTCCATCGTGCCCGTCATCACCTCGCGCGGCTGCCCGTTCAACTGCAAGTTCTGCTCAGTCACAACCATGTTCGGCCGCAAGTACCGCTTCCGCTCCAACGACAAAGTGATCGAGGACATCCGCCCATACACCGACAAGACCATTTTCTTCTATGACGACAATTTCGCCGCGAGCAAGGAACGTACGAAATCGCTCCTCAGGCAGATGATCGCCGAGGGTCTCACGCCGGAATGGACCGCCCAGGTGCGCGCCGACGTGGCCAAGGACGAGGAACTCCTCGACCTCATGCAGCAATCCAACTGCTTCGCAGTGTACATCGGCTTTGAATCAATCAATCCCAAGACGCTCGAACTCTTCTCGAAGGGACAGACCCTCGAGGACATCAAGGTGAGCATCAAGAAGCTCCACGAACACGGCATCCGCATCCATGGCATGTTTGTGCTCGGCTCCGACGAGGACGATGTGCGCGTCATCCGCGACACCGCCCGCTTCGCCAAGCGCGTCAACATCGACTCGGTCCAGTTCATGATCCTCACGCCCATCCCCGGCTCGGAGATTTTCCATCAATTTGATAAACAGAAGAAGATATTTACTTATAATTGGAAGTTCTATGACGGACACCATGTCGTCTTCACGCCCAAAAACATGGTGCCAATCGTGCTTCAGAAAGAGGCCATACGCGCGATGAAGAAGTTCTTCTCCTACGCCCACATGGTGAAGGGATTCTTCAAGGGCGACATCCACGGCGCAATCCTGAGGGGTTACGGCAGCCGCATCATCCGGAAGTGGGAGAAGTTCAACAAGGACTTCTACTACAACCTGAAGCACGAACTCTACGGCGAGCTGAACATCCAAATCAGCAAGATAACCAAGATCACGGAGAAGCTCAAGCGTCGCGACCTTAATGGGGCGGAGGTCCAGGACTGACCGCGTTCCGCCCCATTCCGTGGGTTCGAATTCATTCGAACATTTCGACTTCATTCCGAACTCAATGTCATTCGAACTCTATCTGTCATTCCCCGGCTTGACCGGGGAATCCAATTATTTTAACCCGTGGCCGATATAAGAGTCCAAAGTGGAAACATTTTGGGCTTTTTCTTTTGATAAGGTGAATTGCGGGAGGACATTCGCATGGCCGTCAAACATCTGGTGGTGGTGCCGCACACTCACTGGGACCGCGAATGGTATATGCCGTTCGAGCGGTTCCGCAAGCGACTCGTCTCGATGATCGACCACATGCTCGCAGTCCTGGAGACCGACAAGAAGTTCAAATATTTCGAGCTTGACGGACAAACTATCGTGGTTCTGGACTACCTCGAAATCCGGCCCGAAAACGAAGCGCGCCTCAAGAAACTCATCCGGCAAGGGCGCATCCCGGTCGGCCCGTGGTACGTCCAGCCCGACGAGTTCCTCGTGTCCGGAGAATCCATCATCCGCAACCTGCGCCTCGGAATCGGCCTCGCCAAGAAATTTGGGAAGGTCTCGATGATCGGCTATATGCCCGACCAGTTCGGCCACATCGCGCAGATGCCTCAAATCCTCGCCGCCTTCGGGATACAGTCCGCAATCGTGTGGCGCGGCGTCGGACAAACCGTTCAGAACACCCAGTTCCTCTGGGAAGCCCTCGACGGCACGCGCCTGTTCACCATATATCTCGCCGATTCCTACAGCAACGGCGCCTATCTTCCGCTTAAACCCGCGGCCCTGAAAGAAAGGCTTTCAGAACTTATCCGGCGGCTCGAACCGTTCTGCGACATCGACAGCATGCTTATCATGAACGGGCTCGACCACCTCGGCGCGCAGGAAGGCCTGCCCGCCGCATTGGAAAGAGCCGTGCGCGGCCTCGGCGTGACATGCGAGATGGGCAACCTCAGCATATTCATCCAACAGGCCCGAAAGCAGGCTGCCTCCCTCTCGGTCCACCGGGGCGAGCTCCGCGACTCAAAACGCGTATCGATAATCCCTGGCGTCACATCCAGCCGGCTGCGTCAGAAACGACGCGACTTTCTCAACTGCCGCCTCATCGAAAAATATGTCGAGCCGCTGTGCGCATGGGCCTCGAGCCTGGGCGACGACCGCCCACACAAAAATTACATAGACTATGTGTGGCGCCTCACCATGCAGAATCATCCGCACGACAGCATCTGCGGGTGCAGCGTCGATCCGGTGCATGAGGAGATGGAAACCCGCTTCGACAAGGTAGAGCAAGTAGCCGCGACCCTTAGGGACGACGCGTTCTCATTCCTGGCCGGACAGACAGACACCTCGTGGGCCGATGCCGAAAGCCCGGTTCTGTGCGTGTACAATCCCACGGCAGCCGCAAATCAGGTGCTCGATGTCGTCGCTGATATCGAGGAGCCCGACTTCGTCAACTCGCTCAAGGACAGCCGCGGAGCGTTGCTGCCGGTCCAGAAAGCCGTCGGCGAACGCGAACTTTTCTTCGGGGTGCAGGAACCGCCGGCCATGATCCGCGAGCAGGTCGCGGGCATGAGCGGGCGCGAACTGCTCGGCTATTATGTCAACAACATGCTCTGGCGCAAGGAAGGAAATATACTGAAGCTGACCGTCATCATGGGACGCGCTCCAACGGGCGATGTGGACCTCGACAGCCGAAGAAAAGAGCTGATCGAAATTCTCAGCGATCCCTCAATCGAGGTCGTGGACATCAAGGGAGTGTCGGGCGCGAGGACAAGGCTGTGCTGTTTCGCGAAGGAGCTTGCGCCGGCCGGCCTGACAGCCTGGTCGTTTTCGCATGAGTCGCCACCCATGGACAATGCGAATCCGCTCAATATCTCGACGAGCCTAATGCAGAACGCCTTCTATCGCGTTTCGGTCAACTCCGACGGCACGCTCGATATCCTGGATAAGGAAACAGAGGCCGAGTTCCGCCGGTGCCTGCATTTCGTGGATGAGGCCGACCGCGGCGACTCCTATAACTTCGACGAGACGCCCGGCGCCAAAATCGTGGACGCGCCGTCACAGGCGGTCCAGGCAATCGTCGTCGAGGAAGGGCCGGTGCGGGCCACCCTCAAACTGGAGGCGGTCTATAACATCCCCGAGAAGCTTCTGCCGACGCGCGATGGCCGCTCCCCTGGTTCCGTGGACACGCGCATCACGACGCTCGTTTCCATTTACCGCGATATCAAGCGGATCGATTTCACCACGTCATTCGACAACCAGTGCGAGGACCACCGCCTGAGGGTCCACTTCAACGCGCCGCTCGCGGCGGCCGAGGCGCATGTCGAAACCACGTTCGGCATCGTCAGCCGCTCCGCGAAAGCTAAATCTCCGGAAGGCCACTTCGAGAAACCGACTCGGACCGGCCCTCAGAAAACTTTCACGGCCGTTGAGAACGGCGCTGTCGGAATGGCGCTCTTCAACCGCGGCGCTCCCGAGATCGAGCCGATCGCACAAGACGACGCGACCTCGCTTGCGCTCACGCTCGTGCGCTCGATCGGCTGGCTCTCGCGCGACGACTTGTATTCCCGCCCTGCCGCCGCCGGACCCGCGCTGGCGACCCCGAACGCTCAGTGCAAGGGCGCGCACACGGTCGAGTACGCCTTCACGAGCTACCGCGGCGACTACCTTGCCGCCGACGTCATCGGCCAGGCGCATTCCTATGCGTTCCCGCCCATCGCCATCATTACGAGCAAACACAAGGGCAAGCTGAAGGACGGCTCCTCGCTCGTCATTGTGGACAACCCATGCATCGTGCTGAGCGCGGTCGAGATGTCCGGCAAAAGCTCATACCATGTGCGGCTGTACAACGCCGCCGATTCCGCCCAGCGGGCCGGTCTCGCGGTCTGGCGGAAGAATGCCATACTATATGAAGTAAATCTGCTTGGAAAGAAGTTGTCGAAACAGCCGCTCAGGAAGAAGGGAGGGAAGACAACGCTCTTGTTCAGACCTGGCGAGATCAAGACGCTTTGCCTATCCTTGAAATGATACCGATACGCGACAGAAACCCGACGGATCTCTTTCCGCTCGTCACAGTTGCGATAATCATCACTAATATTGTGGTGTTCATTTATGAGTTTTCCCACCTCGCAGAGGGGCCTCAGCACTTCGAGCAATTCATCATGAGCTACTCGGTGGTGCCGAGGGCGTTCGTCGAGAACCCCATCTCACCATCGCAATACGCCTCGATCGTCACCAGCATGTTCCTCCACGGGGGCTTGCTGCACATCGCGGGCAACATGCTCTTTCTGTGGATATTCGGCAACAACGTCGAAGATTACTTCGGTCACTTCAAGTTCGCCCTCTTTTACCTGCTCTGCGGAATTGCGGGCGCGCTCGCGCACATCTTCACGCATCCGGGCTCGACCGTCCCGACCATCGGCGCGAGCGGCGCGATCTCGGGCGTGCTCGGGGCCTACTTCCTGCTGTATCCCAGGGCGCGCGTGGTCGCGCTCGTGCCCGTGTTCCTATTCTTCTATTTCCTAGAAGTCCCCGCCTTCATGTTCCTCGGCATCTACATCCTGCTCCAGTTCCTGTATGGGATACCCAGCATCTCGACTGCGCCCGAGGCCGCCCAGGGCGTCGCCTGGTTCGCGCACATCGGCGGCTTCTTCGCCGGATTCGTGCTGCTCTTCATCCTCGGCAAACGGCGCGGCTTCCGCAAACGCCTGCCAAGGTAAGTGAGTCCGCGGGCCTCGCTCGTCTGCGGCCGAATATATTGCTTCTGTTGTCGCTGCAAACAGCGAAAATCCGGGTAATCTTCGGGATGTGCGACATGAGTGGTGAATTTGACGGATTCCTTTTTTCTTGCTATGCTATCTGATAGTAGATATAACTATCAGATGAGAAAGGGGAAGTCGCATGGCCACGCCCGCGTCAGAATTGGAAGCTCAAGTTGAGCAGTTGGTGAAGAATCTCAGGCAGATTGGATACTTTCGCAGAGGCACGGTGAACACCTTCTTAAGAAAGTGCGGCAAGAAGGATTGTGTTTGCAGCAAACCGGGGCATCCGGGCCACGGTCCCCAAACGACATTAACGTTAAAACTGGGCAATAGGACATTCTCAAGGAACTTGCCTACTAGGCCAGCGGTGGCAGTGGTGGAAGATCAGGTGCGCAACCACGATCTGTTCATGGAATGGTGCAAGAAGTGGGTCGCGCTCAACGAGAAGTTAAGCGATCTCAAATTGGAGGAGGCGCTCTCAGGGCAAGAAGCGCAGAAGAAGACGGTGGAAAAAAACGGCGGAAGCGGTCTTTGCGGAGATCAAACGGGAGATGGAAAGATTCATAGAACTCGCTTTTCGGGACAGGGCGGAAAACGGAAGCTTCGATTTGGAGGCTCTGGAGACGGCTGTGAGAGATATTATGCAT
>CAZEBC010000218.1:0-5973 GCA_964510165.1 uncultured bacterium | reverse complement strand
TGGAGGGAGATATCGTATTTCGATTTCAGTTCGGGCACGCGGTCGCTCAAGACCCAGATGTGGAGGAGGTTCTCGAATGCGCCGAGCGCGGTGAGGGCGACCATGCGGGCATCAAAATCGGCCCTGTAGACGCCTTTCTGTTGGCCTTCCCTGATCGCTCCGCTCACGATGTCGAGGAACTCGATCACGGAAGAGATGGCTGAACTCGAGAAGAACTTGCTGCTCTGGCGGAGCTCGATGGTCACGACTTCGGCGAGGCCTCTGTCGTTCTCCATCACGGAGAATGCCGAATCGATGAGGATGGCGAGCTTCTTGTCGGGGGAATCTACCTGTCGGATCGCCTCACGCGCCGACCGGTTCAGTTCGCCGATCCTCTCGTTGAAGATCGCGATGAGGATGTCGTCCTTGCTCTTGAAGTAGTTGTAGATTGTGCCGACCGCGATGTCGGCCTTGGCGGCGATCTCCGAGGCCTTGGCCTTGTAGAAACCCGTCTTGGCGAACACTTTGGTCGCCGATTCGAGGATGGACTCTCGTATATGGATGGATTTTTGTTTAGCCATAGGGTTTATGAATGATGGTTCATTCATAGTCATTATAGGGGCCGTTCCGGCATGGTGTCAAGGGTGATTAGAATGATGAATGATGAGTGATGAAACGGCCAGGGGCGGATGGTGGACAAGGTGGGGTTGGGCGAATGAGGGTGTGGGGATGAATTTGCACCTACGGGATTGGGTGGGAGATTTCTTGCAATCGCTCCCCATTTTCACTATGATGGGAACGCGCGCGGAGGATTCAGGATGGCTCAACGACAGAAGGCCCGTGTTCGCGTGGGCGTGGCGGGCTGGTACTATCCGGACTGGCAGGGAGTCGTGTATCCGCCGGGCAGGGGGACCGACAACCTGCGATACCTCGCCGGATTCGTTGACGTAATCGAGATAAACACCACGTTCTATCGGCCGCCCGAAATCGGCGACGTGGCCGGTTGGTGTGAGCGGGTGGCCGATTTGGAGGGCTTCGTATTCACTGCGAAGCTGTGGCAGCGCTTCACGCATCAGCGCGGGGAGCCGTGGCGGCCGGAGGAGCTGAAGGATTTTCTGTGGCGCATCAGCCCGATATTCGAGGGCGGCTTCGGGGGCGTGCTGCTGGCGCAGTTTCCCCACTCGTTTCATCGTACGGCTGAGAACGAAAGCTTTCTGAAGCAACTCGTCAGGCAAATGGAGGGGATTCCGGTCGTCGTCGAGGTGCGGCATTACACGTGGAACGACGCCGAGGCGTTTGCGATGCTGCGGGAACTCGGGGTCGGTCTCTGCGCGATCGATCAACCGCTGTTCCGGGGCTCGCTCAAACCGCTCGAGGTGACCACGAGCGACGTGGCCTATGTGAGGTTTCACGGGCGCAACAAGAAGAACTGGTTTCAATCGGACGACCGAGACGAGCGATACGACTATCTGTATTCGGCGGAAGAGCTTGGGCCGTGGGTTGAGCGCGCGCGTAGGCTGGCCGAGAAGGCGACGGACGTGTACGTCATCGCGAACAATCATTTTCGCGGGCAGGCCGTGTGCACGAGCTTGATGTTCAAGTCGCTCTTGACCGGGGAACGCGTGCGCGCGCCAGCCGTCTTGATCGAGAAGTTTCCCGAATTGAAGAGGTATACCCAACCCGACGCGCCAATGCAGCAGGAATTGTTTTCGTGAGAGTCCCACTAAAGGGTGTGGGTGCGGATTCATTCGCACACCGATACACCGATAGCGCAAGAGACGCCGAAATGTCATATAATGACTTGCGAAAGAAAGAGTTTCCCTCCCTGGGCAAGTTTACTTTGTTCCGTGCACCCCTGCATATGGACTAACAGATGTGAGAAGGAGAACCCGACCATGAAGATGCTCTGCTTCGTCAACCCCAATGCGCGATTCCTCATCGAGGCCAACATGCCGGAAGGATGGACTTTTGAGCTTGTCTCGTCCGAAACCGACGGCAAAGCATATGTAGAGAAAGCGCTGAAGGACGCGCCTGACTGCGATTTCTACCTTGTGGGCCTCGAGTACATCGGCAAGGAGCTTATCAAGCCCGCGAAGAAACTCAAGCTCATCCAGCGCCTCGGCGCGGGTTACGACAATGTGGACCTTGCCGCCGCCAAGGCGCACGGCGTGCCGGTCGCAAACATTCCGGGGGCCAACTCGGTGGCGGTCGCCGAGCACGCGGTCATGTTGATGATCGCCCTTCTCAAGCGGCTCGCCGAATCTCACAACACGATGGCTGCGGGCGAGTGGAGAATGACGGAACTGCTTTTCAAGGGCATGTACGAACTGTGGGGCAAGACGGTCGGCATCGTCGGGCTCGGCCATATCGGCAAGGCGCTGGCCCAGCGGCTGACCGGCTTCGAGGTGACCACGCTGTATAACGACATCCTCGACTTCCCGCCGGAACTCGAGAAGAAATTGAATGTCAAGAAGGTCCCGTTCGAGCAATTGCTGGCCGAGTCGGACATCGTGACCATGCACGTGCCGCTGACCAACCTCACCCGGGACATGATGAGCAAGAAGCAGTTCAACATGATGAAATCCACGGCCCTGTTCCTCAACACCGCGCGCGGAGAGGTGGTTGACGAGGCGGCGCTCGCCGAGGCGCTCAACAGCGGCACAATCGCTGGCGCGGCCATTGACGTGTTCAAGGAAGAGCCTCCTCGCCCGGACAGCCCGCTGTTGAAGGCCGACAATATTCTCCTGACTCCTCACACGGCAGGCGTCACGCGCGAGGTCTCGATGCGGTTCATCACGGAATCGTTCGCGAATCTGAAGCGTGTGGCGGCTGGTCAGCCGCCGTTGAACGTGCTGAATGCGTAGGCTGTCCCATAAACCGTGCAAATGAATTCGCACCCACACAGTTACGGGACAGCCTCCAAGAGGGCTTTGGTTGGAGACACGGTGAATCATCATGTCCCGAGTTGAATTTTGGAAATCTCCAATTTTTGGCACTCGCTTTACAAAAATGTATTCCGGGCGCACATAACGGTGCGTTCCTTGAGCGCGTTCGCGGACCGAGAAATGTCTGAAAATCCGGGAAAGACGGGCGTTTTGAGGGCCGGCGTGAACTTGGCACAGAAGTTGCTCGATTACAAATCCGGCAATGTGATGCGCATGCGGGCTACCTGTATTACTTGGAGGATGAGCCATGGCCGCCCTCACTTTCGATGCACTCAAGGAACGAGCGGAACGCATCAAGGAACTCTCCACTCTCCCAAGCGTCATCCTGAGAATCCTCGAGGTGATGAACAATCCCGTGTCGGACGCGCGGGACGTTGAGAGGGAGATTATAGAGGACCCCGTCATCACGGCAAAAGTGCTGAAGGTGGCCAATTCGCCGTTTTACGGCTCAGACCGCAATATAGCATCCGTGTCGCAGGCGGTGGTGCTCATGGGATTCGCCGAAGTCCAGAACATTGCGCTCTCGGTTTCCATATTCAGCCGGTTCGCGGAACCCACGCGGATGTTCGACCGGCACGACTTCTGGGAGCACTGCTTTGCGACCGCCGTCGCCGCCGAGGCGCTCCAGCGCCGCGTGTCGGCCCAGACGAACGAGGGGTTTGTGGCCGGACTGCTGCACGACATCGGCCGCATCGTGCTCGACCAGTATTTCCCCAATGAATTCCGCGAGATAATCGGCGTCGCGGAGTCCCACAAAATCTCGTTGTTGGAGGCCGAACGCAAGATACTGGGCGTGACCCACTGCGATGTCGGCTACTGGGTCACCGAGAAGTGGAACCTGCCCTCGATCCTGACCGACAGCATCCTGTTCCATCATTCGCCGTTCAGTTGTCGCGAGTCGTACGTGCTGACCTCAATAGTTCATGTGGCCGATGTCATAGCGAAGGCATTCGGCAGTTATATCAAGCGAGATATAGTGCCGTCGGCTAAAGACGAGAGCGCGTTCAGGCTGCTCAATCTGGACAGCGAAAAGGTCATGGACCTGGCCGACCTCATAACCAAGAAGATGGAGTACTTCGACATCCTGTCCGGGGTGGTTTGAAGCCGGTTTCGAGTTTCGAGTCTCGGGTTTCGAGTTGGTTTCGGGTTTGACCTTCATCCGTTTTGCTCCCTCCAGTAGCAGATAGCATATTCAGATTTTCCCGTCCGATTCGATTGGCAACTTTTGCCCAATTGAGACGTTTCTGCAAAGGAACGGAGGAAAGCGGGCTTTGATAAGCCATTGCAAATGAGCATGTTGCAAATGTATAATGCCGATTTCGTATTCTGGCATAAGGATTGCTCTCCCATTCTTCTCGTTATCCAATAGATGGGTTCGTTGCGCGAACCCCCGAAACACTTTCTCCGGAGGTTACATGGAACGGCACGAAGTTGATAAACTCATCTCCGATATCCAGGATTATCTCAAGAAAGAAGACCTGAAGCCCAGGGAAGAATCGAGTGAGACGCGCCAACTGCGAGAAGAGCGAGACGGCGTCTTTATCCCGCCGGATTCGCGTATCAGGATGGAGCGCTTTTTGGGCTACTCGAAGCTGGCGTGCTACACCGTCGAGGCATTGACGATAGGCCTTTTCACCGGGTTCATGTTGTGGCGGCCGGACAGCCTGCCGACGAAGTTGATGGTCCTCATGGGCGTGCTGCTCGTGGGCATATTCATGGTGACGGTGCTGCTCAGTCTGCACGCGCGTATTCGGCTGCTGCTTCGCATCGAGGTGAATACGCGCAGCATCGCCCTGAACAAGGCGCGCATCGTCAAGGCGATCGAGGGAATCAAGACGGAATAAGAACTCGCGATTGCACAAGCTCCGATGTGTGAATTCATTCGCACCTACAGTCGAGATGTGCCTGTCGGTTGACTATCCCCGCCGTCCGCGCATAAAATGCTTGCTCATGAAAACCCGATTTTTTGACGGTCCGAAGCCGAGGAATTTCGCGCATCAGGGCGCAAGCGGAGAGGCGCCCGGGAACACGCTGGTTTCGTTCGGGATGGCTATCGAGGCGGGCGCCGATATCCTGGAGATGGATGTCCACGCGACGCGCGACGATCTCATTGTGGTCCTGCATGACGACGACGTGAGAGGCGCCACGAACGGAACGGGCAAGGTCGCATCGCTGACGCGGGAGGAAGTGAGGCGGCTGGATGCCGGATACCGCTTCTCGCCGGACGGAGGCAGGAGCTTTCCGTATCGGAACAAGGACGTGAAGGTCCCCACACTGCGCGAGGTGGCGGAGCGGTTCCCGAAGATTCCGTTCAACATCGAGATCAAGCAGATGGACCCGCCCATCGAGCGAAAGGTGTTTGACGTGCTCAGGGAAACGGGTCACGCCGAGATCACGCTTCTCGCCGCCGAGCGGGACTTGTTCATCGAGCGGATACGCGCGCTCGAGCCGGGGCTGCCCACCAACTTCGCCTCGTCTGAAGTGCTCGAGTTCATTCAACGAGTGTACCAGGATACCTGGACCGGCTACAGGCCGCCGGGCCGGGCGCTTCAGATCCCCGAAGAGTATGAAGGCATGAGGGTGCTGACAAAGGAACTGATCGAGGCCGCCCACCGGTTCGGCGTGGAGGTACACGTGTGGACGGTCAATGACGAGGCCGACATGCGCCGCCTGCTCGCCATGGGCGTGGACGGCATCATGACGGATTTTCCCGCCCTTCTGACAAGAGTTTTTCGCGATATGCGCGCGCGTTGAAGCCGGACGCGACCGCCCGAACCAGCAACGAAGAATGAGTTTTTTTCGCGCAGGGAATAGCCTGATTTTTTGGGCGATTTGAGGACACGCCGGCCGGGAAGAAAAATATTTCTTCGCAAAGGTCATTTTTTTCTTGACAAAGATTAGATAAGTATATATACTTATAACATGAAACAAGACATGCCCGCTGGCAAGACACAGAAGATCCTGGACCAGATTCGCGCAATCGGACCCTTTATCATGGCCTCTCTCACCGTGACCAAGAAACGGTGCGCCAACCCCGCCTGTCGCTGCT
>CAZEBC010000217.1:0-5993 GCA_964510165.1 uncultured bacterium | reverse complement strand
GCCAAGAGCACCAAGAGCGCCAAGGTCAGTCGGTGGTTTTTGGGCCGACGGAGAACTTGGAGAAATGACGTATCTCGACGGTGATCTCGTTGTGGTCGGGATCGACGGTTCCGGTGAGTGATACCCATGCGGGGCGCAGCGGGTCGCTCTCGTCGTAATAGTATATGTCGAGCATGGCTTCATCCAATCCGGCGACCTCCTGATCCGTATATCTGATGGTCAGGGTCATCGGCTCGAGGAATTTCGGTTTTTCGAGACCCTCCGCGTCCAGGAGTCTGAGCGCCACGAGCGGCTTTTCGCCCGGCAGTAGTTCGGCCTCTTCGGCAGTATTGAGGGGCGTGCCGATTCTCACCTTGAAGTCTTGCTCAAGTGTGCCGGGTGGCCGAAGGGCAAAAATCGAAATTTCTTTGAAAGAAAGTGAGTGATACGGGGGAAGGGCAATGGTTTTCTGACGGGTTGATGAATCCAGACGTCTTGAACCTCAGGTACTTATGATGTTTCCATCTTCACGGGCGAATGGCCGCCGAGCTTGTCAAAGATCGATCCTCGCCCACGTAGCGGACTTGTCCGGTCAGGGTGAATTCGGATTCAAGCCGGATGTCCTCGCTTGATGAGCCGAGCATTACTCTCATGAGCCCGGGTTCGACCACCTTATTATAATTGATCCCGGTAAAGGAGAAAAGATCAGCAGACAGGGTGAACAAGACTTGCCGAGTTTCACCGGGGTCAAGTGTGAGTCGGATAAATCCCTTCAATTCCTTGACCGGCCTGCTAACGCTGGCAAAGATGTCCTGCACATAGAGTTGCACCACCTCGTCGCCGGGCTGGTCGCCGGTATTTTTGATGTTGCAACTGATTTCAATTATGCCGTCCACGGGGATTTCGGTCGCTGACAGGCGCAGGTCTGAGTACTCGAAGATCGTGTAGCTCAATCCGTGGCCAAATGGGAAGACCGGGTCCGATTCAGGGATTCTGGGCAGACCGGCGGCCAGGAACTTGTGATTATAGTACGCGGGTTGTGCGCCTGCACCCTGGCTGAAGGTAACGGTCGTCTTGCCGCCCGGGTTGATATCGCCGAAGAGGGCATTAACGATAGCGTTGGCGCCTGCCTGTCCTGGGAACCAGGCTTCAAGAATGGCGGCGGCCCGCTCCGCGACATGCGGTATGGCGTATGGGCGTCCGTTGATAAGCACGACAACGGTGGGCGTGCCGGTGGAGATGACTGCGTCCACGAGCTTTGCCTGCGCGCCCGGAAGCGTGAGATCGGCGGTGTCGGTTCCTTCGCCCACAGTGCCCAGGCGGAAATGGCCCGCCTTATCGCCGATGACCACTACGGCGAGGTCCGCATCGCGGGCGACGGAGGCCGCCTCCTCGATGCCGCTGGTCTCGTCGGTCATTATTTCGCATCCCTTCGCATACACAACCTTCTCATTTGAAAGGCGCTCGCGAAGAGCTTCGAGGACGGTGGGCGCAGAGACAATGTGTTCGGCTGCGTCGGGGAAGTGCGTCGAGACCACATGGTTCTCGAAGCTGTAGTTGCCGAACAAGGCCATGCGCTCATGAGCATTCGGGCCGATGACGGCGATCTTTCGAATCGATTGCCGGAGAGGAAGCGTGCCGTCGTTCTTAAGGAGCGTGAGCGATTTTTCGGCGATCGTTTTGGCCAATTCCCGCTCCTCGGGGAGATTCAATTCGATATTGTCCGTTTCCACATAGGGCTGCTCGAACAATCCGAGGCGGAACTTCATTCGGAGCACGCGCGCGAGCGAGACATCGATATCGGACCCGCTGATGAGACCTTGCGCCAGGGCCTCCTTCAGGCCTTTCGGGTATTCGGCTGGCTGGGGGAGTTCAACATCGAGGCCCGCCTTCAGCGCCATCGCGGCGGCCCGGGCCCGGTCTGCGGCGACGCGATGGAGCGCGTGGAGAAATGTGACCGCGCCGTAGTCGGCGACCACCATGCCATTGAATCCCCACCGTTCTCGCAAGATTTCGGTGAGCAGCCTGCGCGATGCGGCGGGTGGCTCGCCGTCAACATCCTGATACGCGTTCATGACGGAGAGGGCGCCGCCTTCCTTGATTGCCATTTCGAAAGGCGCAAGAAAGACGTCCGCAAACTCACGCGGGCCGACATGAGCGGGAGCGAAATTTCTGCCGCCCTCGCTGAAGGAATACCCTGCAAAATGCTTGAGTGTCGCGATGATTCCTTTGGTCAAGTCATTCCCTTGCAGGCCCCTCACGTAATGAGTGACCATGACGCCGACCAGGTAGGGGTCCTCACCGAGGGTTTCTTCGATGCGACCCCAGCGCGCGTCGCGGGCGACGTCGGCAACCGGCGCAAGCCCCTGGTGGGTCCCGACCGAGCGCATCTGGCGGCGGATGACGCCGGCCATCCGCTCGATGAGTTTCGGGTCCCATGTCGCCCCGAAATTGAGGGGCGAGGGGAATGAGGTTGCGCCCTGAGCCATGAAGCCGGAAAGACATTCCTCATGACAGATGGCGGGGATGCCCAGTCGCGTCTCCTCGACGAGTTTTCGTTGAAGTTCGTTGACCATTCTTGCGCCCTTGACGGGGTCAACTGGCTGGCTACCGAAGGGGCGGGTGATTTGGCCGATGCCGTGGCGCATCTCCTCTTTGGGGTCGTAGTCGAGGGGCAGCATGCCCTGGTTTGGAGACATCTCCCCGCTATTGGGGTCGAACTGCAGCCAGACTGAGGTCAGTTGGGCGATTTTCTCCTCGATGGTCATTCGAGACATGAGATCACGGACTCGTTCATCTATGGGCTTATGCGGGTCCTTATAAGGCGCTTTGTCCATTGGTTTGCTCCGTTCGTGCTGGGCGGTCTATTCGATTTTGAAGACAAATGCGTGGTGGCACGGCATTTCATCAACTGAGAGCGTTGGCGTCTCGATGCGAAGCGCGCCGTCCACATATTGCCAATTCAGGGGTCTCTCGCAGCCAAGCATGCGAACTTCGGTGGCGTCCGTAGGCTTGGGTTCTCTCAAGATTAACTCATCCTTGGGCCACTTGAGGCAAATGGCGTACAGCGTCTTGCCCTTGCAGGTGTAACGGATGTGCTCGCCTTCTCCGGTCTCGGTCCACGGGCGCGTGCCGTAAATGGCTTCGCCGTTCACCTCGAGCCAGCCCCCGATATCCAGGAGGCGTTCCTGCATGATGACAGGGATTCGGCCATCCGCCGTGGGGCCGACATTGAGGAGAAGATTCCCGTTCATGCTGACGGTTTCGACGAGCAGATGTATCAGTTCCGTGGAGGTCCGATACTCGGAGATGCTCTCGTTGCGGTTGAATCCGAACGACGCGCCCATGCCGCGATTTTCCTCCCACTTGTGACTTAACGCAAGCTTCTTGTCTTGGCACACTTCGCCGCCCGCTCCGAACTCACTCGTGAAGTAGCCGCCGTGTTTGCTGCGGGTTTCTCGGCCCCATCGGTCGTTGACGACGACCTCTTTTCGGCAGGCCGACTTGTTGAAGAGCCAGGCAAGGATTTCGCGGCTTCGCCAGAGCGTGCTTGGATGGTCCCATTCGCCGTCGGAGAAGATAAGGGACGGCTGATAGCGCTGGACAAGGTCCTTGAACTGCGGGATCATATGCTCATCAACATAGCGTTTGGGTTCGTACATGTAGAGCGGATGAAACCATTCATAGAGGGAATAGTAGAGGCCCATCTTCAGGCCGCGAGCGCGCACGGCCCTGGTCAGGTCATCCACGAGATCGCGCTTGGGGCCAATATCCACGCTGTTCCAGTTCCAACTGTGCGCGCTGGGCCAGAGGCAGAATCCGTCATGATGCTTGGACGTGAGCGCCACATAGCGCGCGCCGGATTTCGCGAAGAGGTCCGCCCACTGGTCTGGGTCGAAAAGCTCGGCCTTGAACATGGGGGCGAAATCCTGATACTTGAAGTTGGGCCCATACGTTTTTGCATGGAACTGGGGAATGGCGGATTCCTGATTGAGGATGGCGTTCCATCCGCCGGCCAGCCAGAACCAGTACCACTCGGTATAAGAGCCTTTCATATCCCATGCGGGAACTGAATAGACACCCCAATGCACGAAGATGCCGAACTTGGCCTCGTCATACCACGCGGGGCAGGGCCGGCTGTCCAGAGATTTCCATGTGGGTTCGTAGTGCATGATTTCTCCCTTGGTGCTGCGCCGTACTCGACATTGTCTTGTAGGGGTACGGCGCGCCGTGCCACTATGTCTGAATACGCGAAAACAGCAGCGCCTATCTCCCCTTTGCCCGCATGAGTTTTGCCGGGCCTTCCCCGCCATTGAGCAGGTAGAGAAGCGGAGCTGGGCGATCGATTCCCTCAATGAAACATGGCCGTGCCTGCCAGGGCGCGGCCGACAGCACGTTCGCGAGGTCCATCCAGTATTGCAGTCGCGCGACGTCCAGATTCCATATCATATGGAAATGGTTTGCGGGAGCATACTGCTTGTATTCGGCCATCGTGGCGTACCTGGGAACGACCCATGTGTGCGGCCAAGTGACGTTTGAGCTGCTCGCGACGGCTTCGGCCAGCGCGGGCGGCAGGTCAACGGTGGAAGCCTCATCCCACACGAGGCTGAACATTCCAGAAAGGGTGCTGTACGCCAGCCGGGCCGCGATCCCCTCGATTCCGCCGGGCGAGATGAAGGTGACGCTATTGCCGCCGCCGGGGAAGTAGTGAAGTTCAGCGCCGGGCAACGCGACCCGCTTCATGATTTCGCGGACAGGGTCGCCGGGTCTTCCGGCCCAGTCGAGGCTTGCCGAGCCGGAGTTGTCGCCGTCGACGAATCCGCGCTGCGCCCACACGTCTTCCTCAGAGAACTCGATTTTCAAGCTTGTTGCGAGTCGCTGAATCTCCCACGGTTCCCACACTTTTCGGAAATCCATGAACAGGGGCGGGTTGCCGCCCGAGAGCCAGGACATGAAGAGCATGGTGAGCAGCCCTTGCACGTCGGCTTCGGTGGCGAACGGCATGACGGGCTTGCGTCCGTTGTGGTCGAAGGTCGAGTTCAGGAGCGATTCGGCCAGGTCGCAGATTGGCAAAGGAATCCCCCTGAGGTCGCTGGCCCACTCGAGCTGATTCATGAAACCGCCGCCGACCGCATTTAGGTCTTTCATGATGTTGCGCATGATGAGATACATCGCCAGCGACTGGTCGAATTTTTCGGGCGCCTTTTCCTGGGAGAGATCGATCCGGTCGCCGAGGTTGCGATTGAGCCAGGAGCGGAGTTTCGCGAGTTCCTTTCGGTCATAAGCGCCCTTGTTCAGCATCTCGGCGAGCAGCTTCATGTCGAGGCGGGTGATCTCCAGACCGAAGGTGTTTCTGGTGGCCATCACATGCGCCAACGCGGTCTCCATCCCCATCGAGTCGTGGCCGAATATGACGACGCGTCTTCCCTTGAGGCCTGCGTATGTGAGCGCCGAATAGCACCAGTCTATGAGCGCTTTGATTGTTGATTCGGAGGGTTCCGGCTTCATGCCGGTGTCGGGCCAGGAGCCTACGTTCAGGTGTGTGAGCCTGCCGGTCTGTGCGAGCGCGCCGTTGACGGCGTGGGCATAGACGACGCCCGGCTTGGGAGCGCTATTGCCGCAAGTGATATTGATTGGCATGTCGGCGGGCATGTGCGCCAGGAGGCTCATGAGGGTGAGTTGCGGGAACGCCCAGGTGTCGGGCGCGCACACGATGGCCCCGACACCCGCTTCCTTGAATTGCCGGGCGACAATGTCGGCCTGTTCTTCACCGTCGATAAGGACGGGAGTCCAGACAACGCCGACGGGCGTGCCGTCTGGCATTTTCACGTGACGGGCTATTGCGTTCGCGAGTGTTTCCACTATGCTGACGGTGCGATCGCGGGCCGGGGTGTCGATTCGCGGGTCACATGCCGCGCACACGCCGAACGTGAGAATGGGGATGGTTGATTTTCTGCTTGCCGGAAGTTTCGTCGCTTTCGCCATGGTGTCTCCTTTCAGGGGTCAGACCTTGA
>CAZEBC010000216.1:0-6061 GCA_964510165.1 uncultured bacterium | reverse complement strand
GAGGTCATATGACTTCAGAACGCCGGCCGGATTCTCGGCCAGCGCAGTCAGAAACGCATTGTCCTCAGCCGCGCGCTCAAGCACATCGAGCATCGCCCTCACGGAGGCAACCTTGAACTCGGGAATCTTGGCTACGGGATCGAGGACGGGATTCGTGAGCATGTTCGCCGGAGCGTCGAGCCAGTGAAACGCCATGAACGCCTGCCCCGGGTTGACGCGCCGTGTCTTTTTTGCCTTCGTGCGAACTGTGCCTCGCCGCGAGGAAATGGATACGCGGTCGCCCTCTTCTATGCCCAGCATGGCCGCGTCGGTCGGGCTCAATTCGACACTGCTCTCCGGTTGCAACGCCTCGAGCACCCTTGACCTGTGGCTCATGCTGCCCGTGTGCCAGTGCTCGAGAATCCTGCCGGTCGTGAGCACCAGCGGATACGCGCGCGACGGCAATTCCGCCGGCGGCTTGTCATGCAGCACGTGGAACTTTCCGCGCCCTCGCGTGAAGCGGTCCTTGTGCAGAATCTGCGTGCCTTTGTGCTTGCGGTTCAGGCATGGCCACTGCAATCCGCCCTTACTCAGGCGATCGTGATGGATGCCTCCGTAAATCGGCGTCAGGGCGGCGACCTCATCCATAATCTCCGCGCTCGACTTGTAGTTCATCGAATATCCCATCCGCTTCGCTATCTCTGCGGTGATCTCCCAGTCAACCTTGGCCTGGCCGGGCGGGTCAATGGCCTTCCGAACCAGTTGCACCCTGCGTTCCGTGTTCGTGAACGTCCCGTCTTTCTCGGCGAAGCTTGCAGCCGGCAGAATAACATCGGCGAATTCCGCCGTGCCTGTCAAGAACAGGTCCTGCACCACCAGGAAGTCCAGCTTCGCGAGCGCAGTCCTTGCATGGGTCGCGTCCGGCTCGCTCATCGTCGGATTCTCGCCCGTGATGTACATCGCCTTGAGACGACCGCTGTGTATGGCCTCGAACATCTCAGTGAGTGTGAGTCCCGGCGCTTCGCTCAGGCTCACTCCCCACGCTTTCTCGAACCTCGCCTTCACTTCTGGATTGTTAATCGCCTGATAGCCCGGAAGCACATTGGGAAGCGCCCCCATGTCGCAGGAGCCTTGTACGTTGTTCTGGCCGCGCAACGGCGAGAACCCCGTCCCCCTTCGTCCCATGTTTCCCGTGAGCATGAGCAGATTCGCGACCGCCTTCACGTTATCCGTGCCCGTGGTGTGCTGGGTTATTCCCATTCCATAGAAAATGATGGCCCTCTTAGCCTTGCCGAACAACAGCGCCGCCTTCCGGATTTTGTCGGCGGGAACGCCGGTGATCTCCTGAACATACTCAAGGGTATATCGTTCCAGCGATTCCAGGAATGGCTCGAAGTCCTCACAGCGTTCCTCTATGAACTTCTTGTCATGCAGTCCCGATTCTATAATCTGGCGCATCATCCCGTTCAGCAGCGCGACGTCCGTTCCGGGGAAATGGTTGAGACACACGTCGGCCATCTCGCCCAGTTCAGTAATCCGGGGGTCTGCCACGAGCAGCTTTGCGCCATGAAACCGCGCGCCTCGCTTGATGCGCCTGCCGATGATGGGATGGCATTCCGTCGTGTTCGAGCCTATCACAAACAGCATATCGGCGTGGTCAATATCCGAAATCGAATTGCTCATCGCGCCCGAACCGAACGACGCGAGCGCGGCCGTCACCGTCGAGGCGTGGCACAGGCGCGCGCAATGGTCGACGTTGTTCGTGCCGATGACCGCCCGCGCGAACTTCTGGATGACATAATTCTCCTCGTTCGTGCATTTGGCGGAACTCACCACCCCGATGGCGTCCGGCCCATGCTGGTCGCGGATGCAAGACAGTTCCCGCGCCACCACTTCAAGCGCCTCGTCCCATTCGGCCTCTCGAAACGTCTTGGAAACATCGCCGTTGCCGAGACTTTTTGACGCGCCTTCCTTTCGGATGAGCGGCTTGGTGAGACGGTCCGGGTGATTCACGAAATCAAGCCCGAAGCGCCCCTTTACGCACAGGCCTTCCACGTTCACGCCGTTCTCTTTCGCGCCGCGCACCCGAACGATCTCTCTTCCGCGCACGCCCAGATGGATGGAACAACCCACGCCGCAGTATGGGCAGATTGTCTCGACTTCTCGTTCGGGCGCAAGCGCAGACTTCGGCGAGAGCGCCCCGGTGGGGCAATGCTCCATGCATTCCCCGCAATTCTGGCACTGCGAGAGCGCCAGCGGTCTCGCGCCAAATGTGGCGACGACCGTGTCTTTCCCTCGGTACGCGAAATCAATCGCTCCAACCCCGGTGAGTTCATGGCAAACCCGCACGCATCTCCCGCAGAGGATGCACTTGTTGGGGTCGAAATTAAAGGCTGGATTTGAGGTGTCAAGCGCTCTGTTCAGAACGCTTTTTCGCATCCGCTCGACGGACTTCTTGTCAACTCCGACATATCGAGCCACCTCAAGCAGCGCGCAATCCTGATTCTTCTCGCATAACAGACAATCGTAGGGATGGTTCGCAATGGCCAGTTCCACAATCGTTCTTCGAATCCCGCGAATCTCCTCGGTCTCCGTATGCACGACCATGCCTTCCTGCGCGGGGATTGTGCATGAGGTGGGCAATCCCCGAACTCCCTCAATCTGAACGATGCATAGACGGCATGCGCCATGTGGTTTCAGGTCGGGGTCGTGGCACAGAGTAGGCACGTACCGGCCAGCCTTCTGAATCGCGTCCAGTACCCTGGAACCTTTGGGAACTGTTACCCGGCAACCATCTATGGACACTGTGATGTGCTTCACTGCTCTTTCCTCCTATAGGAAACGCGCTGGGCCGGCGCCTATTGAATCGTCACTGCATTGAACTTGCAGAGTTGGTAGCAGGTTCCGCACTTCGTGCATTTTTCCTGGTCGATCACGTGCGGCTGCTTCTTTTCTCCCCTGATCGCTTCCACCGGACACTTCCGCGCGCACAGAGTGCATCCGGTGCATTCCTCGGGGTCTATCTCATAGTGGAAGAGCGCCTTGCAGACGCCCGCCGAACATTTCTTGTCGACGACATGCTTTTCATATTCATCGGCGAAATAGTGCAGAGTTGTCTTCACCGGATTCGGGGCGGTCTGCCCCAGCCCGCACAGAGAACCCTTGCTGACGGCCTCGCATACACGCTCCAGCAGTTCAATGTCCTCCTGCGCTCCGCGTCCCTTGCAAATATCCTCCACCACGTCCAGCATCTGTTTGGTTCCCAGTCGGCACGGCATGCATTTGCCGCATGATTCCGACTGTGTGAACGTGAGGAAGTAGCGGGCCATGTCCACGGTGCAGGTGTCTTCGTCCATGACGACCATGCCGCCCGACCCCATGATCGAGCCTGCCTGCGCCAGAGATTCGTAATCGACCGGAAGGTGCAGCAGGCTCGCCGGTATGCAGCCGCCCGATGGGCCGCCCGTCTGGACCGCCTTCAAGCGCTTTCCCTTGCGAACGCCGCCCCCTATCGAGTTGATTACTTCCTCCAGTCTTATTCCCATCGGAACTTCGATGAGTCCGGTTCGCTTGATCTTGCCGGCCAGCGAAAACGTCTTGGTGCCCCGGCTTTTTTCCGTCCCGTACCCGGCATACCAGCGAGCGCCCCGCTCAAGTATCGCCGAGACATTGCCGAATGTTTCCACATTGTTGATGTTGGTCGGCTTACCCCACAGGCCTGCCTGCGCCGGGAACGGCGGCCTGGAACGAGGCATTCCGCGACCTCCTTCGATGGAGGCCATGAGCGCGGTCTCCTCGCCACACACGAACGCTCCGGCGCCTTCTTTGATGTGTACTTCGAAATTGAACGTGCTGCCGAGGATTCTCTTGCCCAGGAGTCCGTATTGCTTCATCTGCTCGATCGCGCGTTCGAGGCGTTTTATGGCCAGAGGATACTCGGCGCGCACGTACACATATCCCTCGCTGGCCCCGATGGCGTACGCCCCGATAACCATTCCTTCCAAGACAGCATGCGGGTCGCTCTCAAGAAGCGAACGGTCCATGAATGCGCCGGGGTCGCCTTCGTCGGCGTTGCAGATGATGTATTTCTGCTTCCCGGCCGCTTTTCTGGCGAATTCCCATTTTGCTCCCGTGGGAAAACCGGCCCCTCCACGTCCTCGAAGTCCCGATTCCTTCACCTCTTGAATCACGGCCTCCGGAGTCATGGTAAGCGCCTTGTCCAGGCCGCTGTATCCCCCTTGCGCAATGTACTCGTCAATGTTCTCGGGATCAATCAGGCCGCAATTGCGCAGCGCGATGCGGACCTGGGGACGGATCATCGGAAGGTCCGAGAACTTGGGAATCCCATTTCCGTTCAAGGACCCCTCGCCAAGCGTGCAAATCGCCATTTCGGGCTTCGGGTTGTCCTCCAGGAGATAACTGGTCAGGATATCCTCGGCCTTTCTTGCCGAAAGATGCCCGTAATAAATGAAAGGCCGCCCCGGCTTGCGGACAGCCATCAACGGCTCCAGGTAACACATGCCGATGCAGCCTACCTTCACGATCCGGGCGAGCGGGCTTATCCGATTCAGCGTCTTTTCAACTGCCGACAGCACGTCATCGGCGCCGGCCGCCCGGCCGCATGTTCCCATCCCGATGTGTATCAGGGGATGCTCCAGGCTTGACAGCTCCCGCCAATGTCTATCCGCCTTAGCCCTTATGCTTGCATAGTCCATTGCAATGGTCCTTCCCGATTGCCTCACGAACTTCCTCATACACTTCACCGGCAGGCATTTCTCCTCGACGAAGCTCTTCCAGGAGGTCTCTGGTCTTGGCCGCGGTCATCATTCCGTAGACTCGATCATTGATTACAACCACAGGGGCCAACGCGCAGCAGCCGAAACAGGCGACAGTCTCGAGCGTGAACAGCCTGTCCTCGGTGGTGCCGCCGGGTGTCAGCCTCAGCTTACTCTGAATATCCTCAAGAATCACGTCGGACCCGCTCACGTGACACGCCGTGCCCCGGCATATCTTGATGGTGTATTTCCCAATGGGATGAAGCCGGAACTGCGCATAGAACGTGGCCACCCCATACACTCTTGCGGCCGACAACCCGGTTCGTTGCGCGATTTCCAGCAGCGCGCCCTCGGGCAAGTAACCCAGCGCCGATTGCACCTTTTGGAGCATGGGGATCAGGTCCGCGGGCGTTCCGGCAAACTCCCTGAGGGCTTCCGAAAGCCGCTGCTCCATATCCGTCTCAATCCTGCAGTAGTCCATATCGCATATGCTTCGTGCCATCCACATGTTCCTTTCTTATGCGTGCGGTCTTGCGGTAAACGTGAAGCGCAAAGCGTTTCCGCCTTACCAGGCCTCGCGCTCAAGACGCTTGCGGATGAACGTGAGCTGTTCGTCGGAGAGTTCACCGACATGCTTCCGAATCCACTCGACGTCGCCCGACAGGATCGCTGCCTTCGCCTGGCGGGTCAACCGATACCCTTGAAGCGCTTCCGAACCCTTCTCCATCAATTCATCCCAGAACTCGGCGTCTTTGGCGGTTCTCTCGAGAACCCGGATTACCTCTCGCTTCTGAATCAGGCGGCCCTCCTCAGTCTCAACAAGGAGTTGCTCCATCGAAGCACCCTGTTTGGACTTGAGGGCCGACTCGACCGCCGCCTTGAATTCATCTTCCGTGAACGGCTTCCGAAGATAGTCGATCACTCCCATCTTGACGGCCTTGACCGCGGAGGAAACCGAAGGGTAGCCGGTGATGACGAGCAACTTGGTCTCGGGGCGCTCCGCGCTGATTTGCTTGAGCACGTCCATGCCGTCAATGTCCGGCAGTCGAAGGTCCGCTACCACGAGACTGAAGCCGTTCCCCCGAAACGTTTCGAGTGCGCTCAACCCCGTCGTTGCCAGCTCCACCTCATACCCTTCCTCTCTCAAAACCATTTGAAGCCCTTTTCCCACATTGGCTTCATCCTCTACAAGCAATATATGATGCTTGTGGGAGGATTGTCTTGGGGTTGCTCCTTTGTTGGGACTCATTGTCTTCACTCCTTTTTCAGGCGAGAACCCTTTATCGTGCTCACTTATCCCGCGAGGG
>CAZEBC010000215.1:4316-6095 GCA_964510165.1 uncultured bacterium | reverse complement strand
CGGTGGTACTCCAAAAGGGCGATATCGGCCGTGAGATGTTCGTCATACTGACGGGAAAAGTCGAAATCCTCGATTCACTGGAAGACGACCGGGAAATCCTTGCTGAATTGGGTCCGGGCGACATCTTCGGCGAAATGGCGATCTTTGACAAGGTCCGGACCCGGTCGGCCTACGCCGTGGCCTCGGAGCGCTCACAGGTGCTCGAATTCAACGCCGACACGCTTAACAAATTTTTTGAACATGAGATACCTAAGAGGTTTCTGGTCAACATCATAGGACTGCTGTGCCATCGCCTCCGCACCACCGATGATATGTACATATCCGCCCGCTGCCAGAAGATCTGAGCCGAAGGCACAGCTCCGATTTACAACTCGCTCTTCTTCGGTATCCCGCGCGCACACGGCACCTTCGTCTGACACTTGCCGCAGCCGCCGACCACGATATTGTACTTCGGCACGTACTCGGCCATTACCTTTGTCACCAGGTATTCCTGGCACTTCAAGTGGTCCTTCTTCTCAGGCGTGATGGCGCCGGCGGGACACCGCGGAATGCACACGCCGCACGTGCCCTTTTCATCGAACAGGCAGTTGTCTCTCAGCCCCAGCGTACGCTTTGTGGGTTCGAGTTCGAGGTCCGTCACCACCGTCCCGAAACGCCCGGCGCATCCCTTTTCTGTGATGAACGAATACGACAGGCAGAACGTGCCCATGCCCGCGATGTACGCCGAGTGGCGCTCCGACCAGTTGCTCGATGCGTTCAGCATCTCGAACCTGCCCGAGCGCGAGGGCGCGACCGCCCTGTGTCCCGCTTTCTCTAACGACGACGCCACATGATCGCGGACCGCGTTGTTGAAGTCCTCGCCGTAATACCGGCTGAGATACCATTCCTCCGACGACATCCCCTCAGGATGATTGCTTTCGATTACTTCCTTGGTGAACGGGAGGAAGAACACCACCACCGTCCTCGCGTTCTCGACCCAATCGGACGGCATCAGGTGGTGCGCGCCGATTATCCCATCGCTCTTCAATCGAGAATACAACGGGTCCTGCGCCGAGCCAAACGCCACCAGCGGCATGTCATAAATCCTCATGCCGCCGCACTCCGGAATGGCATTGCCCTGACCTTTCGCCACGAAAGCCTCTATAAGACCGACAATTTCCCGCTTATCCATGCGATGCTCCTCGTAGTAACTGCCGTGTGTCAATGAAACGTCTTGTCATCATTCTACCGCATCCCCACGGCCAATCTCAACCAAAACATTATGTCCAGTTTGGCAAGACCATCACAATTGTTATATACTCGCATGGCGTACTGGCTATCAAGACGCCCCGTATCGGGCCCCAACCTTTTAAGGAGTTGCTGAATATGAAAATGGGAAGTATATCGAAATCCGCCCGAATCATTTCGAAGTGTATGTCGTGTGTGTTATGTGTCCTTGTGATGGCTGCGATTGTGCCGTCGAGCGCCATGGCTTCCGACACACCCGGAACAGGCGACGATGTTGGAAAGACGGTCATATACCGAGACACGTGGGGAGTCCCCCACATTTACGCGCCCACGCGCGAAGCCGGCGCATACGCAATCGGCTGGGCGCAGGCGCAGGACCGTCCCGAGGAATTGCTGAAGAACTTCCTCCGCGGCACGGGCGAGATCGCCAGGGTCGAGGGTCCCACTTCCATAAAGTCCGACCTCGCCATGCACCTGTGGAACAACTACGAGGTCTCAAAGCAGGGCCTTGACCGAATCAATCCAGACCTCCGCAAACTCCAGCAGGCCTAT
>CAZEBC010000215.1:0-4216 GCA_964510165.1 uncultured bacterium | reverse complement strand
CTCGCCATTGACCCGCACCTCTCATGGTGGGGAGCAACTCGTTTTTGGGAGTTCCGCGTCCATGCCGCCGACTGGCACGGCAGCGGGTTCACCCTGCCGGGCTTTCCCAATATCGGCCTCGGCCATACCGACAATCTCGCCTGGGCAATGACCACCGGCGGCCCGGATACGGCAGACGTGTACGAGCTCACCCTGAACGCCGACGATCCCTCGAGATATCTTTATGACGGCAAATGGCGCAAGTTAACCTCCCGCGAGGTTACGATAGAAGTCAAGGGCGCCGCTCCGCAGAGATTTCTCATTCTTGAATCCCATTACGGCCCTATAATTGCCCGCAAGGGCGACAAGGCGTATGCGGCCAAGACCGCATATGCGGATTGCGTTCAGGCGGGAGACGCCTGGCAGGAACTGAGCTTCGCAAAGGATTACAGGGGCGTGATCAGGGCGGCGGAAACCCTCCAGTTCTACCCTCAGAATATCATGGCTGCCGACACATCTGGCAACATCTACTATCAACGCGTCGGCCGTGTGCCCCGGCGGCCTGCCGGCTTCGATTGGTCGCGCCCAGTGAACGGGTCCACCTCGGCCACCGAGTGGCAGGGCTTTCATCCGGCATCGGACCACGTGCAGATTCTCAACCCTTCCCAGGGTTACATGCAGAACTGCAACATCCCCCCCGATGTCATGATGATAGACAGCCCCCTCACGCCCGACAAAACGCTTTCGTATCTTTACGGCGACATGATCTATGGCCCGCTCAATGGTTGGACCAATCAAAGGGGCGCCCGCGCCGTCGAGCTGCTGCGCGCCGACGATTCGGTAACCGCTGAGGAAGCCACTTCTTACATTCTCGACGTCCATCCGGCGGGAATTGACCGCTGGCTCGCAGTCCTGAAGGAAGCCCACGCCAAGCTTGGCGACAACCACCGCTCTGACCCTCTCTATGCCGCCGGAATGAAGGATATCCGCGATTGGAACGGGGAATTGCGCGCCGATTCGACTGCCGCCCTGAAATACTACTATTGGCGCAAGCAGCTTTTCGACGAATACGCGAGCGACCCGGCCGCGGTACAGATCGCGCAGCAGATCAACAACCTGTTCGCCTCCGTGGACAGGCCGCTTCCGCCGGTCGAACTTCATCCCGAGCAGCTTGAGGCTCTGCTTGTATCGTTTTCGACTGCTATGGCGCGCATGAAGAGCCACTTCCGCACGCTTGATGTCAAATATGGCGATGTCTTTAGAGTGGGCCGCGATGATGTCTCCTGGCCTGTCGGCGGCGGAGGGGATGAGATGCTCGGAATGGCTACCCTTCGAAATGTGGACTACGCGCAGGAACGAGACGACCACACTCAATGGGGGGAATCAGGGCAGACCTCCACGCAGATCGTCGTTCTAAGCAGGCCGATTCGAAGCTGGACGGCAGTGCCGATCGGACAAAGCGACCGCCCCGACTCGCCGCATTATCGGGACCAGGCCGAGAAACTGTTCAGCCCGCGCAGGCTGAAGCCGACATGGTATGCGCCAGAAGAATTGGCCGGGCATATCGAGTCGCGGACCGTGCTTCACTACCCGGACTGATAACCTTAACAACGAGCCGATGCCCTCTTTCCTATTCTCCCGGATCGGCAGAATCCGGCTGTCCCGGAGGAGATGAGAACATGTCGAGGCGCAGGTATTTATTTCTGTCGTGTTCGCGGCTGTTGTTCTATACGGAATCAGGGCCGCAGGGCGACAGATGATTAAGCAGGGAGACTGCCCAAGGTGGTCATGGTTTGCATCATCCGTCTTACAGGAGACCATAGGAAATGAGCAAGTCAATAAATGCCTCCAGACAACGAGTAATTCAAGCTTTGAATCATAGTGAGCCCGACCGAATTCCATTTGACCTTGGCAGTTCCATTGAGACAGGGATAACGGTGCAGGCATATGACCGGTTTGTCGAACTCAGGAAATTGAGAGAAGAACCGGACAACACGCTCTTCAATTCGATGATCGATGCAGGGGGTTTCAAACAAATTCCCGAAAACATACTGAAAGCCTTAAAAGTTGATACACGCGGCACGCTCATTCAGCCACTTATCGGAGGCACTACGATTGAATCCGAAGGAGATACTGTGGTTATCTATGACGAATGGGGTGTAAAGTGGGCAAAGCCCCAATCAAGCCTTTATATGGACCCCACCGATCATCCGCTCAGAGGCGACTTGACCCGGGAAAGACTCAAGAACTTCCCTTGGCCTGACCCGGCGCATGAGGAGAGATTTGCGGGCATCAAACAGGAGGCAAAGCGCCTACGCGAGACCGGCTGCGCAGTCATGTTTAGTCTCTATGGCCTTGGCATATTCGAGATCGCATGGATGCTCCATGGATTAGAGGCAACTCTTATGGACATGGCCCTCAATCCGCCGCTGATGGAAGAGTTATTTGATCGGATTACCGAATTTCAAATGTTGCTATGGCAGAAAACCCTTGAAACGGTCGGCAAGAACGTCGACGTCTGCCTTCACAGTGAAGACCTCGGCACTCAACGCAGCCCCATCATGTCGCCCGAGATGTACCGGAAGTTTCTCAAGCCGAGGCATACCGAGTTATTCACGCACATCAAGAAGGTCGCACAAAATGATGTCAGAGTGTTGATGCACTCGTGTGGCAGCGTGCGCGCCCTTATCCCCGACCTTATTGAGGCCGGTATTGACGCCATCAACCCGATCCAGGTCAGTGCGGCGGGCATGAACACTCATGAACTCAAGAAGGAGTTTGGCCGTGACCTGTGTTTCTGGGGCGGTGGCGTTGACACACAGGAAATACTCCCGCACGGCTCCATTTCGCAGGTTCGAGACGAGGTGAAGCGTAGAATCGATGACCTCGCGCCTGGCGGGGGTTTTGTATTCGCAGCGGTGCACAACATACAACCGGACGTCCCGCCTGAGAACATCCACGCGATGTGGGAAACCTTCCAAGAATACTCCGCCTATTGACAGTCCAAAGCAGGAGAACTAGACGGGAATCCATGAGGCCTATCGGAAAGCTCATGCTGATCCCGGGTACTTTGCTCCGCACGTTCGCCTGAGAGAGACTTTCGAGAGCATTCCCAACTGCAATGATGTCCCTGTGTCATCACTGCCGGTGGCGCGTTATTGGAGAGCGGCCGCTTCGTGTTCAAGTGTATGTCGCTCCTCGGCGGTCAGGTGGCCGAGGTATTGCTCCGCGATGTCCAGCCCCATGTCGTCGCTATATGCCTTCAACAGCCGCTCGGTCACCGGCCCGGGAACCTTCCTCCAGAGGCGTCGCAGATTCACGCGTGAGATCGGCATCATTCGGTAACTCGTCCCGGTCCGAAAGGCCTCGTCCGCATTATAGACATCGTACAGTTGGAAATCTCGCTCAACGGCGGGAATCCCAATCTTCTCGCACAATTCCAGCACCACCTGCCTGCTGACTCCAGGCAGCGCGTTGCGGGTGGTCGGCGTCATCACAGTTCCCTTCTTCACAATGAAAAAGTTTGCGTCTGTAAGCTCGGCGACATTTCCATCAATGTCGAGCATCAGGGTCGCGGCATCAGGATCGATTCGCCTGGTGTCCCGCTCGGCAATGTGCATGAACAGCCGGGAATCGTTCTTGAGCTTCGGGTCCATGCACTCGGGCGGGACGTGTCGGATTGACGACACGATCACGTGCATGCCCAGCTTGAAAAACTTTGCGTACATCCTGAACGGAAGATGAACGAACATCACCATGACAGTTGGTTCGCCTCCTCCAAGAAGCGAGCCTGACGAGATGCGCGGAATGATCCACGCGTCATCGTTGTCGGACAAGAGATGCCGATTGCGGTCAACCACTTCCTCGATCACTCGCCTCACGTTCTCGATGCTCATGTGCGGATCAATGGCCGCCGCCCTGCACGAACTGAACAGGCGTTCCAGGTGGTCTTCGATTCTGTACACCCGTGTCCGATTGACGGTCCTGAGCGTGTCGTACACGCTGTCGCCATGACAACATGAATCGAGGACCGATATCTTCGCCTCGCTCATTGGCACGAATTGCCCATTCACATAGAAGACATACTCGCTTGCGCGCGCCGAAGCAGCATTCATGGGGCTGTTCCTCCGCGTATCGCTGTGTTAATACTCCCCGTGTATGAGAAATCAGTATTGGAAATCCCGCAGTCCATCATAATCGCGCGCTCAACAAGGCGTCAAGCAAGCCGCGCATGAGA
>CAZEBC010000214.1:0-6146 GCA_964510165.1 uncultured bacterium | reverse complement strand
GAGCAGCGATTTGCCGCTGCCCGTCGGCATGACAACCAGGAGGCTCCGCTTGGAGAGGATGGATTGCAGGGATTCCTTCTGGCCGGGGAGGAAACCCTTGTAGCCAAAGCGCTGGTCGAGCAGTACCATGGCACGCGCGAGTGCGCCGGGCATGTCGGTCTATGCGGGTGGCTTTACCATGGTCGCCCGTGATTATAGCATATGGCAATATGATTCTCTACCCGAATTCCGTCGGCGTCGTCGGCTGGGCGCGCGACACGAGGCCCGCGCGACGCTTTTTCCGTCACCCCAACCCTTCCCCACTGGGAGAGGGAGCATGTATGTTGGCACTCGCCCACTGGGAGAGGGCCGGGAGAGGGCGCTTCAGTTGCCGCTCTGCCGCCCTATGGTTCGCCCGCGATTTTCCTGTTCCAAAAACAAGCGAATTATGGTAATATAGTATCTACGAGGAGGGTAGGCTCCGGGCTAACGGCGGAAGCGAGACACAGGGTGAAAATCGTTGTAGTTGGCGGATATGGCGACATCGGAAGTTGTGTCGTCGAAAAGCTTACCGAGTTTTCTTCCCACCAGGTAACGATTGCAGGCCGCAGTTTGAAGAAAGCGCGCGCGGTGTGCAGTTCGTTCAACAATTATGTCGGCGTTTTGCAGGTCGACGTGCAGAACAGGGCCAGTCTCACAAGCGCGTTCGGCAATTTCGACCTTGTCATAAACTGTGCCGGGCCATTCTATAAGTACGGCGCCAACGTGGCGACGGCAGCCATTGAAACTCGCACACACTACATCGATATCTGCGACGATCACGAACCGCTTCCCAAGTTGTTCGCGCTCGACAACGCCGCCAAGCGGGCAGGCGTGACTGTTCTTACCGGGATGGGCTGGAACCCGGGGACATCAAACATGGCGGCGCGTCTGGCTGCGGACCTGCTGGATGCGATTCAGGAAATCAAGATCGCGTGGGTCGCGGGGTCGGGTGACTCCAGGGGCCTCGCGGCCCTCAAGCATACGCTTCACGGGATCACCGGGACGGTCCCGATCGTCAAGGACGGCAAGCAGGTGATGACTCCTGCGTGGACCGATATGGAAATGGTGGAATTCCCCGCCCCGCTCGGCGACTTGCCTACGTTTGTGTTCGGGCATCCCGAGCCCGTCACCCTTCCGAAGACGCTGAAAGCCGCCAATATCACGCTCAGGGGCGGCATAAGCCCGCCGTGGAACAACGACGCGCTCCGGGCCATTCGTTCGATGGGACTGACCGGCTCGCCGGAGCGGATAGACAGGGCCGCGTCTCTCATCCATAAGATGCAAAAGATGTTCAGTGTCGGCGGCGTGCAGCATTCAGGCCTGCGCGTGGATATAATCGGGAGCACCAACGGGCAGGCGCGGCACCTTGTGTTCAATATGATTGACCGGATACGCCCGCTCGCGGCAACCCCATGCGCCGTGGCGGCGCTTATGCTGCTCGAGGGCGAGATCAAGCGCAGAGGAGTCGTCGCGCCGGAGATGTGCATTGATCCCGTGCCGTTCTTTGATCGCCTCTCGGACAAGGGATTCAAGATAATGCGTGAGGGGCGGCTGTAAAGAGATACTTGGTACAATTCACCGCGGTCGTGCGGAAGCCGGCAACCCCGAACTATCCAGGCAGGCTACCGAACAATCTCATGACCGAAACCTAACCGCTGCTGTAAGGCAGAAAGAACGCGGGAAGGAGAATCTTATGCAGGAATTGATGAACAAAGGCCCGGATGAATTGCAGGCGGAGGTCCAGCAGGCTGACCTGTGCACGGGTTGCGGCATGTGTGTCGGACTGTGCCCCTACATCAAAGAGATGGAGGAGAAGGTGGCCGTCATCGAGCGCTGCGGCAGGAGCGACGGCAGATGCTATAAGTTTTGCCCGCGCACGCCAACCGACCTCGCCGCTCTGGATGAATTTGTCTTCGGCGCCCGACGCGCCGACCCGGTGCTCGGCAGCTATCGCTCGCTCGTGATGGCGAGGGCGGCGCAGACCACGGTGCAGTCCAAGGGTCAGTACGGCGGCGCCGTCTCAGCGCTGCTCATCCATGCGCTCAAGAAGAAGGTGATAGGCGCAGCGCTTCTCACGAAATATTCCGAACGAAAGCACGTGCTGCCTCAGCCGACCGTGGCGCGAACCCGTAAGGAAGTGCTCGCATGCACTGGCTCCAAGTACACCGCCTCGCCCACGCTTTCCCTTCTGAAGGAACTCATCGAAAAAGGCGAGAGAGTCGCGGTCGTCGGGCGGCCGTGCCAGGTGACGGCCATTCGCAAGATGCAGCGCTACGACGATCGTCCCGATGCAAAGAACATCGAGCTTGTGATCGGGCTGTTCTGTCTATGGGCGCTCGATTATCGCAAGTACTCGGCCTACCTCGGCGAACAGGTCGAACTCAAGGCCATCAAGAAGATCGACATCCCCAAGAACGATGACTTTATCGTCTACACTAACGGCGGCACGGCGCGCGTGCCCATCGACAAGATAAAGTCTTTTATTAGGCCGACCTGCCAGGTCTGCTTCGACGTGACCGCCGAACTTGCCGACATCTCGATCGGCTCGACCGAGTGGATGGACGATTGGAATACCATGTTGGTGCGCAGCGAGGCAGGCGCGAAACTGGTTGAGGGCGCGCTGAAGGCGAAGGCCATCGAAACAAAAAAGTTCCCAGCCGAGCGCGAGAGTGTCCTCCGCGAGGCGGTCGGCAACAAGAAGCGGCGCGTGCTCAAGGAACTCAGCCAGCGCGGCAATGAAAACGCCCCGCTCCTCTATCTGAAGCTCGACGAAGAGCAGCGCAAGCATTTTCTGGAAGGAGGGCCGAAATAATGTTGGGCATATTATTGGACGAGCCCGGCAAGCGCGTCTTGATGATGGGCAACGAGGCGATCGCGCGCGGCGCGATCGAGGCCGGCGTCAAGTTCTGCGCGGCGTATCCCGGCTCGCCTTCGTCTGAGATCATCGGAACGCTGGCCATGCCGGAGGTGGCCGAGAACTTCGGGCATCACGCCGAATGGTCAACCAACGAGATCGTGGCGCTCGAGGCGGCGGCAGGCGCCTCCTTCGCAGGCATGCGCTCTATCTGCGCGATGAAACAAAACGGCGTCAATGTCGCATCGGACTTCCTGCTCTCCGTCATCTACTCGGGCAACAAGGGTGGCCTTGTGCTCGTGGTCGCCGACGATCCGGGCGGTCATTGCAGCAACAACGAGATGGACTCGCGCTCGTACGCCCGAATGCTCGACGCGCCGCTGCTCGAGCCGGGCAGCATCGAGGAAGCGAAGGAAATGACGCGTTGGGCGTTTGAGCTTTCCGAAGAACTGGAAATGCTGGTCATGCTCCGCAGCGTCACGCGCATCTCGCACGCGCGCGGCGACCTGTGCCTGGGAGACATCAAGCGCGGGCATCCCGCTCCTCGCTTCGAGGCGTATGACCGGTTCCTCGCGCTCGGAACCATCACCCACTCGGTGCTTCACGGCAAGTTCGAGAAAGCGCGCGAGATATTCGAGAAATCCGCGTTCAACAAATACGTCGGCCCGCCCGGCGCGGAGCTTGTCATCATCACGTGCGGCGCCGGCTGGCTCTACTCGCAAGAGGCCGTCCGCGCGCTCGGTCTCGAGAATGAGGTCGGCATTTTGAAACTCGGCACGACCTGGCCTCTGCCGAATCAGTTCATCGTCAATAACCTCAAGGGTGTCAAGAGGGTCCTGTTCGTCGAGGAGATAGACCCGTTCCTCGAAAACAATGTGAAGAGCCTCCTGGCCGATTACATCGGCAGCGAACTCGAGGTCATAAAGTTCTTCGGAAAAGGTTCGGGCCACGTCAGGAGTCGGTTCGGCGCAGCGCTCGGGGAGATAGACCCAGACATCGTGATCCAGGCGCTCGCCGAAGTCAAAGGCATCCAGTACCAGCCACAGACTCCCGAGTACGCGGAGCGCGCGAATCAACTCCTCAGCGATTACACCGCGCCGCGCGACCTTGCGTTTTGCGCAGGATGCCCGCACCGAGCGTCGTACTGGGTCATCAAGAACGCGCTCGCACTCGACGGTCGCGGCGGTTTCCTTCTGGGCGACATCGGCTGCTACGGCATGGGGGCGGGCCGCTCGGGCTATTTCCTCAACCGGACACTCCATTGCATGGGTTCGGGCGCGGGCGTCGCGTGCGGGCTCGGCAACCTGGATAAGCTGGGATTCCAGCAGCCGGTGCTGGCGGTGATGGGCGACTCCACCTTCTTCCACGCGACCATTCCGGCGCTGATTAACGCGCGCTATAACGGCTCGAAATTCGTGAGCATCGTCCTCGACAATTCGGCCACCGCGATGACGGGGTTCCAACCGCATCCGGGCATCGGCGTCAATGCGCTCGGCAATACCACGACCCCGGTGGACATAGAGGAAGTGTGCAAGGGACTCGGGTTCCATGTCGAGGTGCGCGACCCGTTCGAGGTAAACGACGCCGTTGAAGCGCTGTACGACCTGATGCAGAGGGATGATTCGAGCATACTGATACTCAGGCGGACGTGCGGGCTGATCGCCAGCCGCCAGAAGAAGAAGGACAAGGTCACCGTCAACTCGGAGAAATGCAAGGGCGACTCGTGCGGATGCGCGCGGTTCTGCACCCGGGTGTTTGGCTGTCCGGCGCTCATTTGGGACCCGAAGAAGGAACGCGCGATGGTGGATGAGGTGGTCTGCACCGGCTGCGGCGTGTGCGCATACCTGTGTCCGGCGGGCGCGATCGAGGTCGAGAAGGCCGTGGAGGTGAAAGCATGAAAACGAACGGCGATTGTCTCAACGTCGTGATAACCGGCGTCGGCGGACAGGGCAACATCCTGGCCTCTCACATCCTCGCAAGCGCCGCAATCGTCGAGGGCTATCATGCGACCATCGGCGAGACATACGGCCAGTCGCAGCGCGGCGGCGCGGTCATGAGCCATGTCAGGCTTTCGAAACAGTTGGAGTACGGCCCGCTCATCCCGCGCGGACAGGCGCAGGTGATCGTCGGCCTCGAGCCGATGGAGACGTTGCGCGTGGCCGCCTATTACGCGAACCCCGAGACGAAAGTCATCGTCAATCCGCGGCCCAACTATCCGCTCATGGTACTTTACGGCGCGCAGGAATATCCGGCGGTCGAGGAACTCTTGGCGCGATTGAAGGAGATGACCGCCGAGGTCAAAGTCGTCGAGAGCACCGAACTCGCGAAGCAGGCGGGCGAGGCGATGGCCTCGAACGTCGTCATCATCGGCGCGCTGGCCGGCTCGGGCTGGGTTCCGATACCGCTGGAGACGTTCAACTCTGTGCTCAAAGAACTCATCCCGCAGAAAATCCTCGCCATCAACCAGAAGGCATTCCAACTGGGGGTCGAGGAGATACGGAGGTAACGAGAAAAGGCTGATTCAATCACCAAGACCCCGAACATGAAGGAAACACCAAGATTTGTCTGAAAAATTCTTGGTGTCTTGGCGGTTGATAGAATTCTTCTCTTCATGAAATCGAAACCATCGTCCATCGAAAACGACCTCAAGAAGCTCGAGCGCTTCGCGAAGCAAAAAGGCGCCGTGCTCGCGAAGGGCATTCCCATCGAGCATGTGGTCGTCGATGAGCGCGTGTACTACAAGTGCACGTACGGCTGTCAATCCTACGGCTCCTCCAAGATGTGCCCGCCCAATACGCCCCTTCCCCGCGAATTCGAGCAGGCGCTCAGGAAGTTCAAGTGGGGCGTCCTCGTGAAAACGCGCCCGCACGAGATTAATGATATCGTCGTCGCCGTCGAGCGCGAGGCGTTTTTGCTCGGCCATTATCTCGCGCTTGGTTTGCGCGGCGGGCCATGCCTGCTGTGCCCCGAGTGCACGGCCAAGGATGAGCCATGTCGCCATCCCGAAAAGGCGCGCCCCGCAATGGAAGCCGTCGGCATCGACGTCTTCGCCACCCTCAAGAACGCGCGCATCCCCATCGAACTCAAGAAAAGCGGCGAAGACGAGTGGTTTTTCCACGGCCTGATCCTGGTGGCGTAAGAGCAACTGCGGCAGATCCAAACCACGAATTAGCACGGATTTTCATAGCGCGGCATAGCCGCAACCAAAATTTAGTAGGTGCAAAATATGCAAGGCGTTCCCGATTTCTCGTATAATGATTTGACTTTGGGA
>CAZEBC010000213.1:0-6250 GCA_964510165.1 uncultured bacterium | reverse complement strand
GAGGTTGGCATGGGCGGCGAAATCCGTCCGCAACAGGCAGCCGGAGCATCCAATGCGTTTCTCGAGGGATGCTCCGTTTCCATATGGTGGGGGGTGAAGGAAAATAAATATCATGAATTTGACTCAATACTTGCCTGGCGACCCTCGGCTCGATCTTCTTTTAGGGGTTATCGCGGGGGTTGTTCTGGGCGCAATTGCCGTAGGACTCTGGTTCTTGTTGGGAAAGAGGCGGGTGCGGTCGGCCCGAAAGGAAGCCGAGAAAATCACCGCAAACGCGCAGAAGGAGGCCAATGCGATAATTAAAGAGGCGCTGCTTGAGATCAAGGACGAGCGCCTCAAAATGCGCACGCAATTTGAGAAGGAGACCTGGGAACGCAAGCAAGAGGTGTTGGAACTTGAGAAGCGCTTGATCCAGCGCGAGGAGAACCTGGACAAGAAGGTTGAGCTGCTGGAGAAGAAGGAAAGCGATCTCTCTTCAAGGGAAAAAGAGTTGGCCGGGCGCGACAAGAAGGTCAATCGCATGCGCGACGAACTCCAGGGCCTCATCGATCAGCAGGCCGAAAAACTCCAAAGCCTTTCAGGGTTGACCGCCGCCGAGGCAAGGAAACTGCTCCTCTCGCAGATCGAGGAGCAGGTGCGTCACGAAGCGGCCCTTCGTATAAAGCGGATCGAGGACGAGACGCGCGAAGTCGCCGAAAAGAAGGCCAAGGAAATCATATGCACCGCAGTCCAGCGGTGCGCGGCGGATTACGTCGTCGAGTCGACGGTCTCGGTCGTCTCGCTTCCCAACGATGAGATGAAAGGCCGCATCATAGGAAGAGAAGGCCGAAACATCAGGGCGCTTGAGAACGCGACCGGGATTGACATCATCGTGGACGACACGCCGGAAGCGGTCATCCTGTCGGGGTTCGACCCCATTCGAAGAGAGATTGCCCGGATCTCGCTTGAGCGACTGATCGCCGACGGCCGGATTCATCCGGCGCGCATCGAGGAGATCGTCGCCAAGGTGCAGGAAGAGATGGAAGTGACCATCCGCGAGGAGGGCGAGAACGCCGCCCTCGAGACCGGCGTGCACGGGCTGCATCCCGAGGAAATCAGGCTGATGGGCCGGCTGAAATACCGCACGAGCTACGGCCAGAACATGCTCCAGCATTCGCGGGAGGTGGCCTTCATCAGCGGCATCATGGCGGCTGAACTCGGGCTCAACGTTCAACAGGCCAAGCGCGCGGGATTTCTGCATGACATCGGAAAAGCGCTGGACCACGAGGTCGAGGGCTCCCACGCGCGGATCGGGGCGCAGCTCGCCAAGAAATTCAACGAGAGCGAGATCATCGTCAACGCGATCGAGGCTCACCACAACGACGTGGAGACGACCTCGCTGATCGCGGTTCTCACCCAGGCGGCAGATGCGCTGTCCGCCGCCAGGCCGGGCGCCCGCAGGGAAACGCTGGAAACATATGTGAAACGGCTTGAGAAGCTGGAGCATATCGCCGACAGCTTCGTGGGCGTCGAGAAGACGTATGCCATCCAGGCCGGCCGCGAGATACGCGTGATCATCGAGCCCGAAAAGATGAGCGACGCCGAAATGGCCCAGCTTGCCCGCGAGATCACCAAGAAGATCGAGCAGGAACTCGAGTATCCGGGTCAGATCAAGATAACGTGCATACGCGAGACCCGCGCGGTCGAATATGCGAAATGAATGACTGAAGGCAAAGGCCCCTTCCATTTGGGAGGGGCCTTTGTGTTCATTAGAAGGGACGCCGATGTGCGAATCCTGCTCATAGGTGACGTGGTGGGGAAACCGGGCCGTCACGCGCTCCGCGACTGTCTGCCCTCAGTCAAGGACCGGTATTCGCCCGAGGTGGTCATCGCCAACGGCGAGAACCTCGCCGGCGGACTCGGCGCAACGCCGCAGCTCATTCACGAGATCATGGGTTACGGCGTCAATGTCGTCACCATGGGCAATCACACGTGGCGAAGGGCGGAACTCATCACCGGCATCGGTTCGCTCCAAAACGTTGTGCGTCCCGCCAACTACCCCCCTGCAAGCCCCGGCGTCGGCAGTCTGGTGTATGAGGTTGACGGCGGCCGGACCCTGGGCGTGTTCAACCTCGTCGGCCGCATTTACATGGATAGCAACGACTGCCCCTTCCGCATGGGCATGGAAGTCGCTGAACAACTGAGGGCGAGGACCCCGATGGTGATCCTCGACATGCACGCAGAGGCCACATCGGAAAAGATAGCGATGGGCTGGTATTTGGACGGCAAGGTGTCGGCGGTCCTCGGCACGCACACCCACGTGCAGACCTCGGATGAACGAATACTCCCGCAAGGGACGGCCTACATCACCGACGTCGGCATGACCGGCCCTCATGACGGCGTCATCGGGATGAAACAGGAGCAGGTGCTCACCCGGTTTGTCACCGGCATCCCGTCGCGCTTCGAGGTGGCCGATCAGAACGTGCGGCTTCACGGAGTCGTCGTGGACATAGACGAGGCTACGGGCCGCGCGCTCCACATCGAGCGGGTGTCGGAACGTATCGGCTGAGTATGCGCCCTGCCCTCCGCTATATCCGCAGTTCAACCACGTCGCCGTCGGCGAGGACGTGGTCGGCGGAGACGCTCTGGCCGTCGAAGGTGGCGCTGCCCCAGACCCGGGCGCTTTTGAGCTTTTCGGCGAAATCCTTGTGGACGGCGGAGGCGAAATCGAGGAGCGTGCTGCCCGCCTTAAGCGTGTAGGGCGTGTCTTTCTTAATCGGTTTGCCAGGCTCCTTCGAGTACACGCGCACGATGCCAAGCCGATTGAATATCTCGATTTTGAGCATTTCAAGCGCGGCCCCGGTCTGGGCGGAAACCGGAAGAATCGGCAGGTCGCCTTCCCACAACTCCCGCATCAGGGAGACGACGACGCCGTCCTCGTCTGAGTCGCTCTTGTTCGCGACGATGAGGCCCTTCTTTGTGGTCCAGCCGAATTCGAGACCGTCCGAAGAGCCGTCGCGCGACAAGTTTATCTTGATCCGCTCGAGCAGGCGAAGGGTCGTCATGGCCTGCTCGAGGGGGTCGGGGGAGGAGAGGTCCACCACGAGGAGCGCGAGGTCGGCGTTGCGGATATTGTCGCCGGTGACCGGCTCGAAGTGTTCCTCCGCAAGGGCCGGCAACTCCACAAGCTGAATAAGGATGTCCTCATATGGCATCATTGCCGGGACGGGCACGCGCGTGGTGAACGGGTAGGGCGCGACCTCGGGTGTGGCGTTTGTAAGCGAGCAGATGAGCTGGGACTTGCCGGTGTTCGGCGGGCCGACAAGCACGACCTTGCCGGCGCCCTCGCGCTTGACCACCAGCGACGGCCCGCCTCGCTTTCGCGCGCGCTCCTGCTCCATGCGGTCCTTAAGCTGCGAGATGCGCCGCTTTATGTCGGCCTGCATCTTCTCGGTGCCCTTGTGCTTGGGGATGGTGCTGAGCATCCGCTCCAGGCACTCCATTTTTTCGTCCGCCGACTTGGCCTGCTTGTAGGCCTTTTCGGCATCAATATATTCGGGACTGAGATTGGCCGGCATCTTTGCTCACATCCTCATTCCGTATCCCATTAAATCTTATCATATGAGGGCGAGACAGGCGCAAGGCATGCTGGAAGAATGGGAAGCGAAATATGACATGGCGAGACGGGCGGCGCGTCGAAAGAAAGGTCAGAACCTGATTGCGCCGCCGCACACGCTGATGGTCTGGCCGGTCACGTAATCGGACAGGTCGGTGCAGAGGAACTCGATCACCTTCGCGCAGTCGTCGGTCGTGCCCATGCGCCCAAGCGGTATCTGCGAGAGAAGGTTCTCGCGGATTGATTCATACTTGAACGCGATCTCGCGGAGTCGGGCGGTTTCTATATAGGCGGGTGCGATGCAGTTGACATTGATGTTGTAAGGACCGAGTTCCTGGGCGAGATAGCTGGTGTAGCGGATTATGGCCGCCTTCGCCGCCCCATATGAGGCGTACACGCCGCCCGCTTGCGATTGCAGGCCCGCTTGCGACGCGACGGTGACGATCTTCCCGGAGCGTTGCTCCTTCATGGGGATGCTGGCGCCCTGGCAGCAGTAGATCGTGCCCATCAGATTGCGGTCGAGCGTGGTACGAAGGTCGTTCTCCGAGACGCTCGAGGCGAAGCTCTCGAGGACCTGGCCGGCCAGTCCGCCCGCATTGCATATCAGGATGTCGAGCTGGCCGAATTCCCTGATTATCTGACCGATCATGCTCTGAACGGCGTCGCGGTCGGCGACGCTGCACTCGATTCCGAGCGAACGGACACCGCGGGCCTCGACCTCTGCCATCACCGTGGCGGCGGTCAACTGTTCCCCGAATTCCTGGGCTGAGTCGAGGCGTATGTCATTGATCACGATGTGCGCGCCCAGGTCGGCCAGTCTGAGCGCATACGCGCGCCCAAGCCCGCGCCCGCCGCCCGTGATGAGCGCAACTTTTCCCTGAAGTCTTTTCATTGAGTTCTCCAGTCATCTGATCCCACACAACGCTTTCGCGAACGCCTTCTTCTGCTCGAGACTGCCCTGACGGTAGATCATGACGCGCTGCGCCTGGGGCGAGCCGGCGCCGTGCATCGACTCCACGAGTGCGGTTCCGGCGGTCATATTTTCGATGAGGCGGAGCACGCGCACGCGGTCGTCGGTCGGCGAGGAAGCCACGGCTTGGTAATGTTTACGAAGCAGGTCGCCGATCTCCTCGTTCAGGAAATCCTTCTCGCTCGGCAACGTGGCGATGACGCCCCCGGCTATGTCGTGCGCCAGCCGGCCTATCTCATAGATGTAGCGGGTGACGTTGTGCTTGCAGACGTTGGCGAGCAGCGGGTCAACGAGGTACGAGCCCGATTTGGTGCGGGTTCCTTCGGAGGAGCATGCGATCGAGCAGCAATACAAGGTCTCGGTAAGGTGGATCATCTCGGTCAGCTTGTCGCGCACGTGTGACGCTTTGGCGGCGCCATTGAGTTCGGCGGCGAGCGCGGTCGCGCCGGTAATCACGTCGCTCACGCCGCCCTTGCATCCGCCGTAATTCTGCCGATGGAACGCGGCGAACCGCTCGACGAGCATGCCCGAGAACTCGAACTCGCCACACATGAACACGCGCTCCCACGGCACAAACACGTCCTCGAGGATCACGATCGCCTCGCCGCCGACGAGTCCGAAGGCCGGATTGCCGACGTCGGTCTTCTCATTCAGAAGCTTGCGATAATCGTTCGACTGCCTGCCGAACACCATCGTGACGCCGGGCGCGTCGGCGGGGACAGCGCACGAGATGGCAAAGTCCTTGTCGGCCTCGCGCATGGCGACCGTGGGCATCAGCAGGATTTCGTGCGAATTGACTGCGCCGGTTTGATGCTGCTTCGAGCCGCGCAGAATGACGCCGTCCTTGCGGCGCTCAATCACGTGAACGAACACGTCGGGGTCGGGTTGCTGGTGTGGCGGGAGCGAGCGGTCGCCCTTGGAGTCGGTCATTGCGCCGCAGAGCATGAGGTCCTTCTGTTGCATTTCCTTCAGGTATGCTTTGAAGCGCTGATGATAGTCCGTGCCCTTCGCTTCGTCCATCTCGAAGGTGGTCGAATAGAGGGCGTTGATGCCGTCGAAGCCCACGCATCGCTGGAAGCACGAGCCGGTGCGCTGCGCGAGGAACCGCAGCATCTTGACCTTGGTCACGAGGTCTTCGGCGCTCTGGTGAATGTGGAGGAACCGGTTGATGGTGGCGCCGGTGAGGTGCGAGGTTGCGGTCACAAGGGGCTTGCCCTCGGCCGAGTTCGCCATGCCATACGTCATCGCGGCGCACCGCACATGAGGCGCGGTCGCCGGATGGCTGACCACGTCGTCTATCCTCTCGCCGTATCCATATACCTTCGTCTTGAGTCCTCTCAGACTGTCCATGTAGTCTTTGGATGTCATCATGGGAAAAACTCCTTTCGAACACCTTGAAACTTCATCATATCATAAATGGGGAAGAGATTTTCGCTTTCGTTGCCAAATCATGCCATATTTACGTATACTCGATTGGGAAAGAATCCCGGAGAATTCTTGAACATGCGCGCTCTGCTCATTTCGGCAAACACCGAACGAATCAATATGCCCACCTTTCCTTTGGGACTGGTCCTGGTGGGCGCGGCTGCGCGCGAGGCTGGGCATGAGGTCGAGCTTCTCGACATGATGGCGGCCGCCGACACCGTCCCCGTCCTGGAGCAGTCCATCACGAGCTTCCGCCCCCA
>CAZEBC010000212.1:0-6281 GCA_964510165.1 uncultured bacterium | reverse complement strand
AGATTCCTGCTTTGCCTGGACACCGCGCTCGCCCTGTGGATTATTACCCGAAATCTGGCCTCCGAGATAAACCTTGCCGACCGACAAACCTTGCCTCCAAAAGACTCCAAAGCTGTCTATGCGGTCCTGTTCCTCGTCTGCTTTGTAACCCTCGCCCTGGAAGTCACCCTCACACGCCTTCTCAGCGTGGTCACATGGTACCACTTGGCCTTTCTTGTGATCTCCACCGCCATGTTGGGCATGACCGCCGGCGCGACCACCGTGTACGTCAAGCCCGGCTGGTTCGCACGCGAGAAACTGGAAGGAAGCCTGTCAATCGCGTGTTTTGGCCTCGCGATCACCGTTCTCGTCTCCCTTTACGCACTCTGTCGTGATTCGTTTGAAGCCGAGGTCCCCGTAATTGAAATGCCCAGCGCAGCCCTTGCCTGCGTCGCGCCTTTCTATTTTTCCGGAATAGCGGTCACGGCCGCTCTGACAAAGTCCGGATTGCCAATAGGCAAGTTATATGCTAGCGACTTGACCGGCGCTTCTCTCGGTTGTCTGTTCGTGCTCGGCGGACTCGAACTGATGGATGCGCCTACCCTCATCCTCCTTTGCGGAAGCATCGGCGCATTGACCGGGCTTGTCCTCGCAAGCCGCTTTCGCTTCGCCAGGCTTCGCCGGACGGGAAGCTGGGTCTTCTTCATTCTCCTGTCCCTCGTGCTCATCAATCTTGTCGAACCGGCCCGGATACGGCCCGCCTATGTCAAGGGCCGAATCGAAGACCCCAATGTCGTATTCGAAAAATGGAACTCATTCTCCAGAGTACTCGTGTATGAGATGAAGCGTGACAAACCATTCTATTGGGGGGGAAGTCCCCTGGCCCCCAAAGAACACGTCTATCAGCACAACATGAACATAGACGGAGAGGCCGCCACTATCCTCCATCGTTTTCACTCGCTCGCTGACATCGAGCACTTTCGCTTTGACCTCACCAACCTCGCCTATTATCTGCGTCCTTCCGGCGGCGCATGCATTGTCGGCGTCGGCGGCGCGCGTGACGTGCAGAGCGCAATCCTCTTCGGACACGAGACCATCGTCGGGATAGACATAAATCCCGTATTCATCAGGTTGCTGGAGGGCCGATTCAGAGAGTTTGCAGGAGTTGCTGACAGGAACGGCGTAACACTCGTTGTTGACGACGCGAGAAGCTACCTCTCCACAACGTCCGACACCTTCTCCGTCATCCAGATGTCCCTCATTGACACCTGGGCGGCAACCGGCGCAGGAGCTTTCTCGCTCTCCGAAAATTCGCTCTATACCATTGAGGCCTGGAAGATTGTCTTCTCTCATCTCAACAATGGGATATTCACCGTCTCACGATGGTACGCGCCCGGGCATCTCGGAGAGACCGGACGTCTGGTCAGCCTCGCAGTCGCAACGCTTCTCGAATGCGGAATTGACCAGCCGGAAAACCATATTGCCTTGGCCACTTGCGGGCCGCTCGCCACTCTCCTACTCTTCGATCAACCCGCAAGTGACAGCGATTTCGCGGAATTGATTAGAGTCTGTTCAAGTCTGCAATACAACCTCGTCATCACCCCCGGCGTCCCAGCCGACAACGAAAGCCTGAACGAGATACTCCGGGCAAATTCTTTAAGCGATCTGAACAAGGCGGTTGAAAATCAGCCGCTCAATTGTCGCCCGCCAACCGATGAAACCCCCTATTTCTTCAATATGCTCCGGCTTGACCGCTTAAGACTCGCCAACCTCTTGCAGAAGGGAGAAGAACAGGTTCAGTCGGGCGGAGTGGAAAAGGGCAACCTCGTCGCAACCCTCACCCTGGTGCGACTCATCGTCACCCTCCTTTTTCTCACAATCCTCACCATCGTCCTCCCTCTGGCCATAGGAACTCGTCTGGAAAAAAACAAAGGTGAGTCCAACAGACTCATCTGGTCCGCAGCCGCATATTTTTCCCTGATTGGAGCGGGGTTCATGTTCACTGAAATCGCCCTGCTCCAGCGGCTCTCCGTCTTCCTGGGGCATCCCGTCTATGCCCTGGGAATCCTGCTCTTCTCTATCATCGCCAGCGCTGGGATCGGAAGTTTCTTGAGCGAACGGCTCCCCTTGACCCTGAAACCCTGGATCTTCATCTACCCGATATTCATCGCCGTTGCCATCCTCGCAATGCGATTCCTGCTCAAGTTCGTCGGCGAACACATGGTTTCTGATCCGCTCCCATCACGAATTCTCGTCGCTGTCATCGAAATCGTTCCGCTCGGCATGCTCCTGGGGATTTGTTTCCCAACCGGCATGCGCCTTGTCAGCCTCGTCACAAATGCCGACACCCCATGGTACTGGGCGCTCAATGGAATTTTCGGGTTGCTCTCTTCGGCATTCGCTGTCTTTATCTCAATATACTTTGGAATCTCGGTCAGCCTCTACATCGCATCGGCATGCTATCTCTTGTTGTTGCTCTGTCTTCCGAATATGTACTCCGCAGGACAGAGGATTCCCGAAGCGGCGCGCCAAGCTGCGCGCTCGTAAGGCGCACTGCTGCTCATGAATGCGAAAGGAATATAAATGGCTCTGAAACAGCGTCTCCTCGAAAAGACCCTCGAACTCGGCTTTGAGGATGTCGGCGTCACCACAACACAGCCGCTCGACCTGTATCTCAAGGAAATCGAGTCGCGCGAGGATATGTATTTCTTTGCCCTGGGCGACGCCTTCAATCTCAGGCGCGGCGCCTCTCCTTCCCAAAAACACTCCTGGGCCAAATCCCTTCTCGTAGTCATCAGCAACTACCATCGCCGCAGGTTCCCGCCTCAGTTGATCGGCAAGATCGGCCGATGCTACCAGGTGGATGACCGCAAGGAAAAAGCCGATGAATACGCCCGCATCATGCAGCTATTCGGCTTCCTGAACGAGGAAGGTATTCGGTTTCTATTCGATGAGGAAGTTCCCGCGCGCATGTCCGCGGCACGCGCCGGCATTGTCACCTACGGAAAAAACTGCTTCGCGTACTCCCGGCGCGCCATGCTGGGCGCCTCGTGGCTCGTCAGCATCCCCATTCTGCTCGACGCCGAACTCGAGCCCGATGAGCCTTCCATCGAACTCGGATGCCCCGACTGGTGCAGGAACGCCTGCATCGCCGCCTGCCCCACAGGCGCCCTTTTCGCACCAAAGAAAATGAACCCGCTCCGCTGTATCGCCTTCAATTCCTACTACGGACCCGCAATCACACCCCTCGAGCTGCGCGAGCCGATGGGCACGTGGGTATACGGCTGCGACCGATGCCAGGAGGTCTGCCCCCGCAATCAAGCCTGGATGAATCAAGACCTCCCCGAAAACCGCCCCTTGAATGACCGCGCAAACGATTTCCAACTCCCCACCCTCTTGACCATGTCCCAGGAGCATTACGTCAACAAGGTCTGGCCGCTCACCTTCTACATCTCCCGCGACAACATCGCCAAATGGAAAATGAACGCCGCGCGCGCCCTCGGAAACCTCGGCGACCGCAGCCACGTGCCGGCCCTGATTCAGGTCTTCACCGAAGACCCCGCCGAGGAAGTCCGCGCCATGTGCGCATGGGCGCTCGGTAAGCTCGGCGGCAGAAACGCCAAGAGCGCACTCGAATCGCGCCTCTCGCAGGAAACCGACCCCGTAAAGGAAGAGATCACGAGCGCCCTCGACAGAATGTAACCTCCGCGCACACAAACGAAATGGAGCTTGGAATCCGGCGTAGATTCCTCTAACTCAGATCAATCTCCTGTCGCCCGCGAAGCTGGCCACACTATCGTCGCCTCCCACGTTCTCATGGCAGACCATCGGCGGCTGGCAAAACGCGTTCGCGGTTGATGCGAGCCTTTCGCCAAAATTCAAGAGGTGCTGGTCTACTTACAGCGACCTGCACGAGATCATCCCAACCGAATCCTGGACCATGCCGCAATCGGTTTGGAACATGATTCCACCGGGAACTCGTGTCTACTGGCGGGTTCGTGGTGCGGACTTGTCTGAAGCGCCGCTCAGAGTAGTAACAAGCGGCCAGATATGGTCATTCTACAAGCAGTAAGGGCCTGATTCCGGGCCTGCTCATCAACCCATTTCCGCCCCGCCCGCAATTGTCAGAGCGATGCCGGTTATGTTGTCGGCCTTGCATAAGAACACGACCCCTTGACCAATATCCTCGGGCGTCTGCGGGCGGCCGAGCAATGTGTTGCGCCTCACAAACTCCTCGAATGCCTTCTCCACCTCGATCCCAAGCGCCGCCGACGCCGCCGGCGTAAGACAGCCCGACCACATCGTCGTGTCCAGAAAGCCCGGGCACACAGCGTTCACGGTGATGTTGAACGGGCCGAGTTCCTCGGCCAGACATTGCGTCAGCGAGATGACGCCCGCCTTCGACGCGCCGTATGCCGAGATGCCCGCATGTCCGCGCTTCCCCGCGATCGACGAGATGTTGACGATACGCCCCCACTTCTGGTCTATCATGTAACCCGCTACCGCCTTGCAGCAAAGGAACACACCCTTCAAATTCACATTGAGCACGGCGTCCCACTGCGATTCGTCAAGCGCCAGCACCGGCGCGGCCACAATGATGCCGGCATTGTTTACGAGGATGTGCAGTTCCCCCAATTCCTTTATCGTCTGCTCGACCATCCGCTCCACTTGCGCCCAATCGGTCACGTCGGCGCGGACTGCCGCAGCCTTTACGCCAAACTCCAAGACTAACCGGGCGGTCATCTCGAGTTCATCGCTCCTCCCAAGTTCGTAGCCAGGCTCGTGTCTAGCCTTGCCGCCCAAATCGGCCACGGCGACGTTGACCCCCTCCGCCGCCAGCGAAAGCGCGATCGCGCGGCCGATACCTCGGGCCGCGCCTGTCACGAGCGCACATTTTCCTTTCAGTTCCACGGGTCTCCTCCTCATTCCACAAGGAATGTCATCGGCGCAAACGAGAAGAAATTTGGCAGCACCAGGATGCGCGGGTCCGGCCCCGTAAGCTCCTTCGCTTGCCTCATCGCGTCCTCGAATGTGGCCGCGTATTCGGCCCCCACGAGCGCGGGCGCGTCCGCGTTCTCGCCCGTCGCGATGATGATTTTGCCCGCATGGTCAAGCGCGTACTGGTTCTCGTTGAAAAGCCATATCGGATGCACCGGATGGTAGGCGTTTTCATGCTGATACTTTGACGTGAGCGCCCCATCCGTAAACAGCTTCTCGAAATATCGCTCCTCAAGCGCCGCCGCCGAGCCGGCCCCCCGGTAAAGCTCAAGCGCGCGCGCATACGACGCATGCTTGGCCGGATCAATGTGTCCGTCACATTTGCTCACAAGAATCAGCACGCCGCCTTTCTTGAGCAACGGCTTGTTGCGCCAGCTTCGAAGAATCGTGGTCGCGGCCACGATGTTGATGATCGGGTTCCGCGTGTCCGAATACCAGACGTAGCGCGGCAATCCCGCAACCAGGATGTCCACCTGCGGCACGCCGTGCAGATGCTGCCGGTCCGCGCACGCCCACTGCGGCTCCTGGATGCCCTTGTAATGTCCTGCGAAAAAACCCGCCCAATTGCCAACCGGATCGGATACCCCGTTCACATAAAACACCTTCTTGCCAAGAAATTCCTCGATGCGGTCCATGACCGCGTCCTTGTGCCGCCGGTATCCCTGCGTGCGCGGGTCGCTGTGAACCGAATCCGCCGCGCCGATCACCGAAAAACGATGATGCGAGTAAATGCTCCGCGCGCTCGCAAGTCCTATCACGACGCCCTCGCCGCTGTAACCGCCCCATATCAGCGGAAACACGCTCCCCGTATAAATGGTCAGATCCGAGTCAACGAGCACACGGTTGTGCTCCACAAGGTCTCCCAGCCGCGAAACTCCCATGTCAACCAGCCCGCCCGGGTCATTCGCGTCATGATTAATGAAGCGGTCGGGCCAAAATTCCTCCACGATAGCGTCGGGCAACACAGGATAAAGGCCTCGATAGAATCCCTTGAAATCCTCCTTCGGCGGCCTGTCATGCGTGCCGTTCGCGCTCACAAGTGTTATGTTGCCTCTCTTCACGCCCGCGCGCTCGAGTTCCTCGATCAGAATAGGCACGCTCAAGTATTTCGGCCCGTATTTCAGCGGATCATCGAACGCAACCGCAACGGATGAATTGCCCCCGACAAGCTCGCCCAACGGCGGCATCCCGAGCGGCGAGCAAATAGCTTCGCGGATAGCGCCCTCAGGGTCCTCAAGCGCCGGATAATCCGCCCTTGGCGCCGCCTGAATCACGATCGCCGACCCCGGTACCCGTATCTCAAC
>CAZEBC010000211.1:0-6282 GCA_964510165.1 uncultured bacterium | reverse complement strand
GCTAGAATAATCTAGATCCTTTGAGCGTTTCTCGGTGGAAGGCTTTGGAATGGCCAAGAAGAAATCGGACAACTACGACGCCGTCATTGTCGGGGCGGGCCCCGCCGGTATGTTCGCCGCGCGCGAACTGGCGCGGGAGAAGAAGAGGGTCGTCATCATCGACCGGGGCCGCGATGTCCCCGAGCGTCATTGCGAGATGGAAGATGCTGGCATCTGTCATAAATGCGACCCGTGCAACATCCTCTGCGGCGTCGGCGGCGCGGGCACGTTCTCCGACGGAACGCTGAACCTCCGACCCGACGTCGGCGGGAACCTCCGTGACTACACGAGCAACGACGAAGAGGCATGGGCCCTGGTAGATGAAGTGGACAAGGCCTTCATTACGTACGGCGTCCGCGACGAACTCCTGAATGACAACAAGCCAGAGATCGAACGCCTGAAACGGGAGGCTGCCTCGTTCGGCGTTAAGTTCGTCGACATCAAACAGCGGCACATCGGCTCGGATTTCACGCAGCGGGTGGTCAGCAATTTCAAAGAGTATCTGGAAGACGCCGGAGTGCAGTTCCTGCTCAACACGAAGGTGCGCGATATCTGCGTGGACGACGGCAGATGCAGCGGCGTCGCGCTCGAGAAGGGCGGCCGCATTCACGCGCGCACTGTTCTTCTTGCGCCGGGCCGCGTGGGCGCGAACTGGGTGAACGATCTCGTCAGGAACCACGAAATCCGCGCGAAGCATGCGCCCATCGACATAGGCGTGAGAGTCGAGGTGGCGAGCATCGTGATGGACTGGGTGACGGCGATCAATCGCGACCCGAAGTTTCACGTGCACACGTCGCATCACGACGATTTCGTGCGCACGTTCTGCACGAACCGCCATGGATTCGTGGTGAAGGAGCGCTATGATGACATCGTGGGCGTCAACGGCCACTCGTTCCGCGACAAGGAATCGCTCAACACCAATTTCGCGATCCTCGTAACGGTGAACCTCACCGAGCCGCTCGAAAACACGACGATGTACGGCGAATGCATCGGCAAGCTCGCCTACACGCTGGGCGGCGGCAAGCCGATCCTCCAACGGATGGGTGACCTTCGCCGGGGCCAGCGCTCAACTATGCAGCGCATCGCCCGCAACATGGTTCAGAACACCCTGAAAGACGTGACGCCCGGCGACATTACGATGGCGCTGCCGCACCGCATCGTTGCCAACCTGGTGGAAAGCCTCGAGACCCTTGACAAGGTCATTCCCGGCGTGGCCTCGGACTCAACCCTTCTCTATGCCCCGGAAATCAAGTTTTACTCGATGCGAATCCAGGTGAACGACCGGCTTGAGACCAGCATCCCCGGCCTGTTTGTGGCGGGTGACGGGACCGGCCTTTCTCGCGACATCGTGAACGCATCGGCCACCGGCATTCTCGCCGGGCGTGGTATGCTCAGATATCCTTTGTAGGGGGGTTCTCGAATCGTCTGGAGAGATGACTGTTGCGCTTGTGCGCGCATTGCCTTTTGACATCCCCCGCCTGCGCTGGTTATACTTTCCTTACACTATGATTGCTTTTCTAAAACGCTCCCGACATACAAGAGAGAACCCCTATGCCATCCCATATACCCAGGGTCGAAAAACTCCGAAAGCGATTGCTCGATGCCCCGCAAGAGATATGTATCGAGCGCGCGCGCTATCTGACTGAATCCTACAAGGCGACAGAAGCCGAGCCTCAGCCAATTCGGTTTGCAAAGGCCTTCAGCCACGTCCTCGAAAACATCTCCGTGATCATCCGAGATGACGAGCTGATTGTGGGCTGCCGCACAAGCAAGCTGAAAGGCGCGCCCCTTTATCCCGAGAATAAAATCTCGTGGGTCGAGCAGGACCTCGATGGCTTTGACCGACGCGAATTTCAACGCGCATTGATTTCGGCCTCTGAGCGGGACGAACTGAGGGATTGCATAATCCCCTACTGGCGCGGCAAAACCGTCGAAGACCGGATGAACGAGTTGATGCCCGACGACCTGAAGGCGGAGATGAACAAGCTCGTCTTCACGATGATGATGCAGATAACGTACGGCGTCGGCCATTTCACCATGAACACCTCGGAGGTGCTCGAGCGAGGACTTAACGCTGTCACAGAAGACCTTCGCCATGCCGAGAAGCAGACCGACGACCGGCAGAAGGCGCGATTCTATCAGGCGGCCCGCATATCATGTGAGGCGGCGGTTTCGTTCGCACAACGGTATGCACACGAGGCCCGACGGCAGGCGCGCGACGCGTCCGGCGCGGACCGTCGGCGTGAACTCGAGGAAATCGCCCTGGTGTGCGAGCAGGTTCCCGGCGGGCCGGCCCGCACGTTTCATGAGGCGGTTCAATCACTCTACTTCATACAACTCCTCGCACAGATCGAAAGCGGAGGGAACTCGATCTCGGTCGGGCGAATCGACAAGATACTTTGTCCGTATTACCGGAAAGACCTGGAATCGCGCAGGATCGATCCGCTGACGGCGCAAACGCTCATCGAGTGCATGTTCCTCAAGATGGGCGAAATCTGGAACGTGCTCGAAGAGACGTACCTTCCGGGCGGAGAAGGGCCCGAGGGCAAGACCACTCAGAATGTGATTGTGGGCGGACTCCGTGAAGACGGCGCCGACGAGTCGAATGAGCTCACTCGCCTTGCGCTGGAGGCGTACGCGGACCTGCGCACGGTGCAGCCCAACTTCGGAATCCGTATCAACCGAAACACTCCGCAGGACATTTTCCTGCGAGCGTGCGAACTGACCCGCGAGGGAGTGCTCATTCACTTCTTCAACGACGATCTCATCGTGCCCGCCCTCGTTCGGCGCGGATGCTCGCTGGAGGACGCCCGCGACTACAGCGCGGTTGGATGCGTCGAGCCGAATCCGCACGGCAAGACGTTCGGCTCGACGTTCGCAGTTCAGTTCAACGCCGCCAAATGCCTGGAGTTCGCGCTTCATGACGGCGTGTGTTCGGTGTTCGGCCTGCCCAACGGCCTCGCGATGGGCAGTCTCCGGACCTACTCCTCGTATGCCGAGCTTTTCGAGGCCTACAAGGCGCAGGTGAGCCACTTCGTGAAGAAGATGACCGACGCGATGCGGTATCTCGACACCGCGATCGCCGAGCGCGTGCCGTCGCCGTTCGCCTCCGCCCTCGTTGACGGATGCAGGGAGAAGGGGTGCGACCTCACTGCGGGCGGCGCCAAGTACAATTTCACGGGTGTCCAGCTTATGGGGCTGGCAAACGTGGCCGATTCTTTGGCGGCAGTGAGGAAGATGGTGTTTGACGAGCGCGCCACCACCGCGCCCGAACTCGCGGAAGCATTGGCGAACGATTTCAGCAGCCGCGAGCCGCTCCGCCAGATGCTGCTCAAACGCGCCCCAAAATACGGCAACGATGACGATTATGTTGACCGGATCGCCGCCGAGATCGTGAGCCATTTCGCCGATGAGCTTGCCGAATACAAGAACTACCGCGGAGGACGCTTCCAGATGGGGATTTTCTCGGTGGCCTTTCATATCGCGATGGGCGCATTTACGGGCGCGACGCCCGACGGCCGCAAGATGAGTGAGCCGCTCGGCAACGGGATCACTCCACAGACAGGCATGGCGCTCGCAGGGCCGACCGCCATCGTCAAGTCGGCCTCCAAGCTCGGACAGACCGAAATCTCGAACGGCAACACCCTCATCCTCCGGTTCCAGCCAAGTTCCGCCCAGCCCGACAAACTCCGCTCACTCATCAAGACGTATTTCGACCTCGGCGGCATGCAGCTTCAGTTCAACATGGTGGACAGCGAAACATTGCTGGATGCCCAGGCGCATCCCGAGAAGTACCGGGACCTCGTCGTTCGAATCGCCGGATACAGCGTTCTCTTCACGAATCTCAGCAAAAAAGCGCAGGACGAGATTATCAGCCGCACCCAGTGTTCACTCTAAGCGCCCGCGCGGTTCTCGTAGCGCAGGCATCTTGCCTGCCAACGCTACCTGGTAATTGCAGGGGCGCGATTCATCGTGCGCGTCAGTTAATTTATGTGCTGCATTTTGCTATAGTTGAATGAGGGGCTCAACAAGAGCACGAAACCGTCGGGAGGGGCCATGTTTCGAGACAGGCGCGACGCGGCGCTCCAATTGGCGCGCGAGCTAAAAGAATACAAGGATAAGAAGCCGTTGGTTCTCGGGGTTCCGCGCGGCGGCGTGGTGACCGGTTCTATTCTGGCGCGTGAACTGGAGGGGGATATCGATGTCGTTCTTACACGCAAGCTGAGGGCGCCGGGCAACCCGGAGTTGGCGATGGGCTCGGTCGACGAGAACGGGAACGTATATCTGAACGAGGAGATCGCCAGAATTCTTGGAGTCTCAGAAAGAACTATCGAAGAAGAACGGCACAGACAGTTGCAGGTGATTCGCAGGCGGGCCGAATCGTACAGGCGGATTTATCCCAAAATTCCTCTGGAGGACCGCATAGTGTTAGTCACCGATGACGGCATCGCCACAGGCGCCACAATGCGGGCGGCCATTCAGAGCGCCAAGGCGGGCAGCCCTAGGAAGCTTATCGCGGCCATTCCGGTGGGCCCGCCCGAGCAGGTGGCGGAGCTTGAACCTGAAGTGGATGAGATCGTTTGTCTCTTGAGGCCGCCGTATTTCGCCGCAGTCGGCCAATTCTACGAGCGATTCGAACAGGTCGAAGACAGCGACGTGGAACGCATCCTGACCGAATTCGCCAAGTCGCGAGTGTAGACGCGAGGCTGCGGGCTATGCTCGCCTCAACCGAAAAAGCCCCGATACCTTTCCCAGGAATCCGCCGTTTGAATTCTTCTTGACCCGCTCCACGTGGTCCATTACGAATTTCACGATCAGCTCCAGTTTCACGGGAGCCCCGGCAAGATGGGCGTTCGGGTCGCCGTTTGGCGAGTCGTTGAGAAGCAGGACAGGGATGCCGGTTTCCTTGACCTTCTGCTTGGCGACGGCTTTGTGACGGGGATTGGGAACCGTGTCAAGGTCGAAGATCGCGCAGTCCACCTTTTCGGACATCATGGCGGTGATGCCATGCTTGGGGCTTTCGATTGACCGAAACGCGAAATTGCACGTGGATGCGACAAGTTCCATGATGCGATGAAGTTCAGGATTGGCAGAAACGAGCAGAATACGGGCGCGGTGTGACATGATGCCTCCAGCTTCCTCCTCAAGGAACGAAATGACGCCTAATACAGAAGCAATATGTGTACCACCTCGGGAAGGACGCCCTTGGCAAGGATGAGGACTATTTCTAAGTGGCTGGATTCACAGGTCTTCCGTCGGGCGACGCTGCATCGGACAGGATCGGCTAGGCATCGTTCGGTGTTTCCGCCCTACCCCAAGAGATACCGCCCAAAGGATGTTTTGAGACATCGGGAGTCTACGCGATAAGCCCAACCTTGCGGGCGTAGGACTCAACGCGCTGCCGCAGGTCCGGACCTCTCAGTATCTCGGCGGACATGCCGAACTCATACTCCAGCCCTGCCGCCATGTCGAGCCTGTGAACGACCGCGCTCGCCCGCTTGACGGCCAAGAGCGCGGCCCTGTCTATCTTTGAGAGCTTTCGGGCTATCGCGACGGCTTCATTGAGCAAGTCGGCCGATGGAACGATCTTGTTCACGAGACCGATGCGGTAGGCTTCGTGCGCATTTATGGTCTCGCCGGTCATTGCAATTTCCACCGCCTTCGCCAGCCCCACCTTTCGCCAGAGCGGCGAGAGAAGCGGGTTGATGCCGAAGCGGACCTCAGGATGTCCGAAGATCGCGGTTTCCGACGCTATTATCACGTCACCGCACAGCGCGAGGTCGAATCCGCCGGCCAGCGCGAACCCGCCGACCGCGGTCACCACCGGCTTTGGGAACTCGTAGATGCAGCGATGATACTCAAGGATTCGGTGAGTGAACGAATCAAGCCCTTTGTCTACGATTTCCCTGATGTCGAAGCCAGCGCTGAAGATGTCTTCTCCGCCCGTAAGCACGACTGCGTGGACTTCGTCATTTGAACTCAAGAGCGCGAAACAGCGCTCGATCTCGTCCCTCAAGGACGTGCTCAAGGCATTCATCCTGGCGGCCCGGTCGAGCACTACTGTCGCTATTCTTTCTTCGAGCGTCACTTTCAAGAACTCGAGCTTCTCATTCATATTTCCTCCTCTTGATGTCGTGAACTGTACTACTCACTGTCAATTTCTTGAATTACCGTCGTGATTTTTCCCCTCACCCACCCCTCTCTGGTGGGAGAGGGCAGGGTGAGGGAGCTTTGGTTCCGCTC
>CAZEBC010000210.1:1970-6288 GCA_964510165.1 uncultured bacterium | reverse complement strand
CCGGAGGGCGCCGCCTGGCTCAGTCCCGGAACAGTGAACTCGCCGGTCCACAACCGCCACGCGAGGTACGGAACCGCCCCGCCAGCATGGGACAAGATAATCGAGACATCCGTGTATCGCTCCATGGTCCCGCTATACACGAGGTTTGCGACCGCACGAGTGGTCTCGAACATGAACTCCACAATGTAGGGCGGCCATTGAGGTCGAAGCTCGCGCCCCACGGGTATATCCGTCGGATGCAGGTGCACAATAGCCTCGCGCCGATTGAGTTCCTCAAACACGGGATCGAAGCGGCCGTCGCCAGGATAGATGCCGCCCATGTTGCTGTGCATGCCGACGCCATCGAGCTTGAGGACATCCAGCGAATAGGCCATCTCCTCGAGCGTTCCGTCAATGTCGGGAAGCGGAAGCAGCGCGAAGCCGCCAAACCGTGTCGGATGCCTCGCGATTAGCCCGGCCAGGTATTCGTTACACGCGCGGCACAGCGTGCGAAAAAAGCGAGGGTCTGTGATGTCGACTCCGGAGAGCACATAGGAGAGGACCGACGCGCGGATTCCATACTCGTCCATCACGCCAAGCGCAGTCTGCTCATCCCACCGGGCCAGCTCCTCCCCCGCTCCCCCGCTGATGCCGACTTCGCCGAGCATCGAGCGAAACACTTCCGGCACGAGGTGCTGATGAACATCGATTATGAATGTGTCCGCATTTGCCATTTCCGTATTCTCACGGTGCGGAGGAGCACGGCATGCCGTGCCCTTACAAAGCCTTTCATCCGAACAACAGCGGAAGAACCAGCGAAATCTCATCGGCAGTGTAATGACCGGCCTCGATGGTTTCCCGCGCCGATTCGAGAATCCGGGCGCAATCGCCCAGGTCGCGGAACCGCTTCATCTTGTCCGGCGCGACCTCGATCCCCATCGCTTCCGCCACCACCTCGGAGAACTGCCTGCTTTCGATCCCGAATTCCTTTTCGTACTTGAAAAATGCGAGATGGCATCCCGCACAGAGATTGACGACAGCATCGGCGCCGGCCTCCCGCGCCTCTTGGAGCCGAGTGCGGATGAACGCTTGCGCAATCTCGGGATTCCCCAACGCCGATGCGCCGCAGCAAAGCGCCTTCTCGCGGTTGTGCTTCATCTCCACGAGTTTGGCCCCGACGATAGCCGAGAGAACCCTTCTCGGGCTGTCGTAATCGCCCATACCGCGCGCCGTGAAACACGGGTCCTGAATTGTGAACCGCTTATTGGGCAGAGTGCCGAAGGGAATCGTGTCGATTCTCTCGCCCAGAAAGTTTGGGAAATGCTGATATGTCGGAGATCGTTTGGTCTGCCGGTTCAATAGCGCCTTTCGCACGACATACACACACGTGGGACACGTGAAGAGCACTTTTCGTGGCCGAAACCGTTCCAGCGATTCGACAAGATTCATGCACATCTCATGCGCCATTCCGATGTCCGCAGTGTTCAGATGAACCGCTCCGCAGCAGAGGCTCTTTCCGCCGCCTACCGCCACGAAGTCGACTCCCATGGCCACAAGGATGTCGCGGGTGGCTTTCATCGCCGATGGGAATATCGCCTCATGACATCCGAGGAACAGGACAATGTCATGATGCTCGGGGTTCTGTGGCACATCCTCCAGCCACCAGATGTCCGACGGCTTTGTCTGGAGCGCGCTCAACATCATTTGATAACTATATCGCTGGCAGGGTTGCGCCATTTTCATGAGCGGCGGCGCATCATGCCCATCACGAACCAGTTTTTCTTTGGCGAGGAGGGGAATTGCGCTTGCATCGAGCCGTTCGGGACAATGGATCGTGCACTCAAGGCAATTGATGCATTGGAACACGTAATCGTACACCGCTTGCTCATACTCGCCGGATTCGAGAAATCTCTTTGTCGCTTCAACCAGTTTGGCGGGATCGGCGTCCTTGAGCGCGGTGTATGGCCTGATCTCGCAGTTCGCCGCGCACGCGCCGCAGGACGTACAGCGCTCGAGTATCTCTCTGCGACACCGCTCCAGATATTCTTTCAAGGAATCATTGCTCATTGAAATCATCGCTCCTCTCACATGAAACCGAGCAGCCGAGCGGCGTTGCCGCCAAGCATCAGGTCCGCTTCCTCCTGCGAGAACTCGTATCCCTTTGGCGCCCTCTCGGGAAGCTCGCGAATCATGCCGATGAACCTCTCGGTCGGAACGGTGTGGTTCTCGAACGGGTCGTCCGTTCCCCAGAGCACCTTCTCGATGCCGGCGCAGAAGGTCAGCTCGCGCAGTTGGCGGCAGAAAAAATCGTAGTTGCGGTCGGCATATCTGCTCCAGACGGCGAGGTCGCCGTACAGGTTCGGGAAATCGTGCGCCAGGCCGGCCCATTCGTGCCACGCGGTCTTGCCCATGTGCGCCGCGATGACCTTGAGGTCCGGAAAGTCAACAAGGATGTCGCAGATGAGCGAAAGGCTGGTGTACTTGCAGCGCCCGCCGGGCAGATAGCCGGTGTGCGTCAGCAGGATGCCGCCGTTCTTGTCCAGGACCTTGAGTACCTCGTACGCCTCGGGGCTGGTCGGGTCGAAGCCATAGTCCGGGTGCCATTTGATGCCGATCATGCCGTAGGTTTCGAGACATGTCTTGGCTATTTCGGCCGCGGCGGGGCGGCGCGGGTCAACGCCCGCGAACGCGTATATCTTTTTCGGATTTTTCTTGGCGAGGTCCGCCGCAGTCTTGTTCGAGCGAAGCACCAACTCGGCGTCGATGCCCGGCAGCGGGAAATCGGTGATGTTGATGCAGGTGGCGCCGATGCCGAGCCTTTGGTCGCGCTGCATGACCAGTGCGCCGTCTGCGTCTATCAATGTTCCCTTTGCGATTCGGCGCAGCGTTTCCTGGTCGACCGTCTCGCCCCTCTTCTGGAACCCGTACCGGATCTCGCCCGTCAGCAGGTCAATGAATTCCTCCGGCACGAACGGGAGGAAGTGATAATGGGTATCAATAATGAGCGGCTTACTCATTGCGTAATCTCCGTGCAGGGGCGAACCTTGTGTTCGCCCATTCGGGCAACATCGCGCCGGCTTTCCGTAGGGGCGGCCCTATGTGGCCGCCCGCGAATTCACTCCGCCACATAAAGCTCATGCGACAGATGCGCCGTCAAATTCTCGGTCCCCGTCTCCGTCACCAGCAGCACGTCCTCCGGCATCGTGCCGAAGTGTTCGCCGTTCGGGTCGAACGCGCCTACCTCGATAGCGACCACCATGCCAGGCTGCAGCGTGGCCTCTTCCTTCGCGGTGACCCACGGCGGCTCATGGTTCGACAAGCCTTCCTGGTGACCGATGAACACGATGCTGTGCCCTTCGGGATAATCCCTCTTTCTGAGCGCCTCGACCGATATGTTGAACAAATCGCACAGGCGCACGCCGGGCTTCATCGCCTCGACGGTCTCCAGGAACGCCTCCTTGCCGAGATTGTAGTAGTGCTGCAATTTCTCCGACGGCTTGCCGACACAGAAAGCGCGCTGAAAATCGAGCTGATACATCTTGTAGGTCGGACCGCAATCGCAATGGCCGATGTCGCCGTTCTTGATGATGCGGTCCACCGCGCCAGTGATCCAGCGATGCCCGCCGAGTGTTTCGTCCGGATTCGTCGAGAAGCAAAGCCACGTGGCATGGTGGGGCGACTCCACCAGGTCAAGCTCGACCGCTTTCCGCCAGAACGCTTTGTGAATGTCGCGCTCGGACACGCCCGGCCGGATGCTGTCGAACGCCTCGCGCACGCACAGGCAGGCACGGCGACAGCCCTCACGGATCAAGTCCTGCTCGTACGGGGTCTTGATCATGCGTTGCGTCCAGATGGCAGGGTCCGCACTGACGAACTTCGCCTTCGGCAAGGCGTCCTTCATCATGTGGTATTCGTCAACGGACAGATACGTGGAGATGTCCGCGCCCGTCTCGAAGCCGAGCGTCTTGTTGGCAAGGCCCAGTTCCTTGATCGTGTCGAACAGGAGCGCGTAGAAATCCTCGTTCCAACGAAGCGCGAGGACAAACGGGTGCGTCGAGCCGCTGTGAAACCTGACATCCTCCACCCACGAGGTGTGCGCGAGCTCCCACACGAAGTTCATGTCCGCGACGGCTACGGGGTCGCGGTCCTGGCTCACGATGAGCGCCGTGCGCCAGATTGCGTTGTGCATCTGCGCGGCGTCGGTGAACCCGCCGTAGTACCACCAATTATACGGAGAAAGCAAGACCATTGCGTCCAGCTTGTGGTCGGCCAGGCACTGCTTCGCGCGGTCCACCCTGCTTCGATATTCTTCGTACGGTATGTTGGGGTAATGGACTCC
>CAZEBC010000210.1:0-1870 GCA_964510165.1 uncultured bacterium | reverse complement strand
AACGAGACACTTGTCAAGATGACGGGCGCGACGCGCGAGCAGCTCATTGGCCACAACAATCGAGAATTCTACAGCAAGGAGGAGTTTACGCGGTTGCAGGAGATCGCCGGCCCGCTCCAGCGAATGGGCGCGTACCAGTTCGAGTTTGTCCTGCCAACCGCCACGGGCGAGAGGATACCGGTCATCTACAACTCGTTCATCAACGTGGACAGCGAGGGCAGGCCTGAGTCAATCAATGTGATGATCACCGACATCCGCCAGCAGAAGCGGGCGCAGGCCGAGCTTGAGCGCGCGAACCGCGAACTCATCGCGAGCCGCGAGCGGCTCGAGAAGGAAAAAAAGAAACTGGAGGCGATCCTGTTCGGCATCGGAGATTGCGTCACGATTTTCGATATGGACGGCAACATCATCTTGAGCAATCCGAGGGGAACGGAGATTCGCGGCAATCGCCCGACATCGTTTCTGCCGCTGCAATCGGGGAGTCAGAAGAACATCACCATCAAGATGAAGGGCGCGGGGCGCACGTTCAACGCGCGCCTGGAGGCCATCCGCGACGCCGACGGGACGCCCTTCGCGTTCGTCGAGATTCTCGAAGACATCACCGACCAGCTCATGCTGGGCGAACGCGAGCGCGAACTCGAGAGGATCAGACGAGACATGAGTCGCTCCGAGGTCAAGGCGAACATGGTTGGCATCAGCGGCGCGATGAACAAGGTGTTCGACCTCGTGCTTCGCTGCGCTGAGGTGGATTCGACCGTGCTGGTGTTGGGCGAGACCGGCGTCGGGAAAGAGCTGGCCGCGCGCGCGATCCACGCCAACAGCGCGAGGAAGGACAAACCGTTTGTCACCGTGAACTGCGGCGCGCTGCCTGAAACGCTGCTGGAATCGGAACTGTTCGGGCATACGAAGGGCGCGTTCACCGGCGCCATCTCCGAGCGGACCGGTCTGTTCCGCGAGGCTCACGGCGGGATTCTCTTCCTCGACGAGATCGGCGACCTGAGCCTTCCCCTGCAGGTCAAGTTGCTGCGCGCACTCCAGGAAAAGGAGGTCCGGCCGGTCGGAGGCGACCGCGCGCATTCTGTGGACGTCCGCGTGGTCGCGGCGACAAATCGCGACCTCGCCGAACTGGTTTCGCAGGGGCAATTCCGAAACGACCTCTATTACCGGATCGCCGTGATTCCGCTATGGATTCCCCCTCTCCGCGAACGCAAGGAGGACATCCTGCCCCTGGCCGAACACTTCATCAAGAAGCACCGAAAGGGAGGCAAGAAACAACCCGCCGGCCTCGACCATTCCGCGCAGAAGGCGCTGCTCGATTATTCCTGGCCGGGCAACATTCGCGAGTTGGAGAACGCGATCGAGCACGCCCTCGCCATGGCGCGCGGGCCGTTGCTCACGTCCGACGACCTCCCCGTCCAGGTGGTGGTTGGTCCGCGCACGGCCTCCGCAGGCGCAGCGAATCTGGAGCAGAAATCAATCGAGGCCGAGCGCGAAGCCATCCTTGCCGCCCTCCGCAAACACCGAGGCAACCGCACCCGCGCCGCAAAGGAGCTCGGCGTCTCGCGAGTCACGCTCTGGCGGAAGGTGACGATGTACGGGATCGCGTAGGGGGAAAAGGGAAAGAGGGAAAAGAGTAACTCGCTGAACGAGAGTTTGGGGTTCAGGGTTTAGGGTTTGAAAGACAAGAATCCCTGAGGCGAATCAGCAGAAAAAAGTGAATCACAGAAGCGCATGAGCAGTAATGTCAAGATATTTCTGTAAAATGCTCCGTTCTTTTGGTCTCTTCTTTTAAGGATGCGAAGCGAATTAGGAGTGGCAGGCGTTGTGGAAATGTGGATAACCCGAAGGGTGATCCAAGTGAGGTGGACAG
>CAZEBC010000209.1:1438-6347 GCA_964510165.1 uncultured bacterium | reverse complement strand
GCTCGCAGCGTCACGAAAGCAGCTTGTTGGCCGCCTCGAGCGCCCGCGCCACGACCACGTCCATGTTGTAATATCGGTATTCCGCGAGACGCCCCACGAAAACGACCGATTTCAGCCGCTCCGCCTCTTGCTTGTACTTTTCATACATGGCGAGGTTGTTCGGTGCGATAATGGGATAATAGGGGTCGCCGTCTGAGGTCGGATATTCATAGGCCACCGTAGTCCTGGGGTGTTTCTGGCCGGTGAGATGCTTGAACTCGGTGATCCTGGTGAAATCGTAGTCATTCGGATAGTTCACCTGCGCCACTGGCTGATGAAACTCCATGTCGAGTGTCTCGAACTCGAATCGCAAACTTCTGTACGGAAGCTTGCCGTGCGCGTAATCGAAGAAATAATCGATAGGTCCCGTATAGATCAAACCGTCAAAGGATATGGAATCAACTATCTCCTTGTAATCGGTCTTCAGAAGGATGCGGATATCGGGGTGGGCTACCATCTTCCTTATCATCTCGGTGTAGCCGTTCTTCGGAATCCCCTGGTAGGCGTCGGTGAAGTAGCGGCTGTCGCGGTTCATCCTCACACTGACGCGCCCGCAGACTGAAGGGTCCAGCATCTCGGGGTCCATGCCCCACTGCTTACAGCTGTAGCCTTGAAAGAACTTCTTGTAGAGTTCTTCGCCGACCTGGCCGATCATGAGTTCGGCGGAATTAGCGCCCGAAGTGTTCCGCCGCCTCTCTTCGAGGAATTTCTCGAGTTGAGCGACCGACAGATTAAGTCCGTACAGGGTGTTGATAGTGTCGAGACTGATGGGCACGGGCACGAGCATGCCGTCCACGTAGGCGAGCACGCGATGGTGGTAGTGACGCCACGCGGTGAATCGGGATAGATAATTCCACACGTGCTGCGTGGTGGTATGGAAGATGTGCGGCCCGTACTTGTGAACCAGGATTCCGCTCTCGTCAAAGTAGTCATGACAATTGCCGCCGATATGGTCTCGCTTCTCGATGATGAGGACTTTCTTATGTCCACGCTCGACTAATTGTTGAGCCACAACGCAGCCAGCCAGCCCCGCTCCCACAACCACGTAATCGTGCTTCATCGGGCGTCTTCCCTTTCGATAGAGGTCTCCATTATTTTGCTCAAAGGCTGTTGTATATCTCGATGAACCTTTGCTCCTGGGCTTCCCAATTGTATGTCTCCTTGGCGAGCCGCAGCCCGTTCTCAGCCAGGGTCTTCCGGAGCGCGGGGTCCTGGATGAGCCGTTTCAGTCCGCCGCAGATGCTAGCGCAGTCCGTCTCATCGACCACGATGCCGCAATGGTGTTGTTCAATTATTTCCCTGAGCCCGCCGATGTCTGAGGTCACCAGGGGCACGCCGCTCGCGAGCGAATCGAAAAACTTCGTGGGCGTTACGTTGATGAAATGCTCGTTGCGTATGTAGAGCATCACGGAGACATCGATGCGGCTGTAGAGAGCGGGCATGTCCGAGAACGAGAACGCGCCCGTCGCGTCGACACGGTCCCGGATGGGCGCGATCAAAGCCTCGAAGGTCCCATGGTAACGGGGCGCAACCTTGCCGGCCAGAAGCAGGCGCAGACGTGGAAATTCCTTGAGCAGGACCGTAAAGGCCGCCACCAGTTCTTCGACTCCGTTATCCTCGTAAATGGAACCGATTCGCCCAATGACGGCGTCATCGGTCCTGTCGGATACGCACGGGTTTTCGGCGATGCTGGGCCGATTGGGATAACTCCCGATTTGCTCGAGGCGCGTGACACCATAGCTCTTGAATTTTTCCACCTGGTAGCGGTTGTGCACGAACAGGTAATCTGCGCGTCGCGAGACCGCTTTCTCCAGAAAGCTCACTACGGCGTGCAGCGGCCTGTAGGCCGGCTTCCAGTTTCCGTAATAGTTAGGCTCGCACAGATCAAGCACAAAAGGCTTCTTTCTGAGCCGAGCGGCAAGAAGCGCCGGAACAACCGGGTCGAGGTTGAAGCAGTGAACGACGTCTGCGTCCATCTCCTTCAACCGGCTCAGCGCTTTCCGATAGAATTTCAGCAGTTTCGGAAACGTTTTCAAAGGCCCGGCCTGGAACCCAGCCGGCACGCGCAGCCTCTCGATCCTGACGCCATCCAGCATCTCCTGTTCCGGGCTTTTTAGGTCTCTGTCCCACGCAAGCACGACCACATTGTGGCCCGCGCGCGCCAGCGACCTGGCCTCGTTGAACGAGCGCTGATACCTCCCCTGGTTTGGCAGGAAACTCATGCCAAACAGCATAGCAATGTTCTTTTTTCTCATACTGGCTTGTGTGATTTTGAAGCAAGAAGTCAGCCGCAAGATCGAGGCGGCCATCATGCCGCTTGCGTCTTTTCGGCGCTCCATTTATTATACACTATGTAGGACTTGGTCAGCCCCAGAAATCTCTCCTTCACGATCCTTGCCTCCGGGAACAAGGTTTCCATGTCCTTCTTGGAGAGGAGCCGGAGCGAGTTGAGGACTTGCAGTTTTGTTGCGGTGGGATAGTTTCGCCCGATGTCGAAACGCGCAATCAGGAACACCTGCACTCGACGGGGCAGAAACTGGAAGAACGGAAAAAGGAAGTGGGGTTCAATCGGAAAGTACCTGCTCGGGGTCTGCAGGAAATAGCGTTTCCCGACGCGCCTGATTTCCGCAGCCATCCGTCTCTGAGCCTCGAAGCTTCCCAGGTGCTCGATGACCGAGTTCGAGAACACCACGTCGAACTCTTTCTCGCCATACTGACTCATATCGGTGGCGTCGCCCGCGACACTCCTGAACTGGGGTCGGGTTGTGGGCAATTCCGTGAGGTTGAGAATGGTGATGTCGGCGTCGGCAGCGTCGGACTCCGGAAATCCCATCCGCTCCCAGAACGTTTGAGTGCCGCCCACATCGAGAATATGCGCCGCATTGGGAGCCGTTTCGAGGAGATTCTTGAACAGGGCGAAGCGTTTCTTCCTGAGCTTTGTTGCCAGCGAGCCGGGCTCGCTGACGTCGGCGAGTTTTCTGAGTCTCTCCTTGAGCATGGCGGACCCTCCAAACTCCGGAGTTCCCGCATGCCTAATAATAAAATGGCACAAATCCGTGATGGTCGCTAAGCAAATGGCTCTCTGGAATCGGGCGCTTGTATCGTTGCGGGTCGCGGGTTATAATATTACGCGTTACGCGAGCACGGTCGAGATATACGGTCAGACGTTCAATACACGGATTTCGGGTGTCGAACAAGGAGAATGCCCATGACAGTACGAATGCAGATGCTGGCGCTATTGGTCGTTGTCGTGATGCTGGCAGGCGGATGCCGCGACGGAGCTGTCGGGAAAATGGCGGGAAGACAGCCGAGGCAGCAACCATCGAGTGAAGCCATGAGGGGGCCCTCGCGCGTGACGGCCACTCCCCCCACGCCGGCGCATCTCACCACGAATGAACCCGTTCATTTCGGCGCAGACCTCTTGTGGTTCGGAGCCAATCCTTCCCGGACTAACTCCCAGGTGCTTTCAACCTTCGGGCGAATGGTGGACGAACTTGGAATGCGCGCCGTTCGCTTCGACGTGTACTGGGGATTGCTCGAGCCGGAACGCGGCCGATACGACTGGACGATCACCGACCAATTGGTCAATTCCGTTGACAAAGACACCGAAATCCTTTTTACGCTTTACAGCACCAATAAATGGGGTTCCAAATACAGCGAGTGTCGCGAGATGGCCCGCCAAAAACGGGGAGCCAACTTGTACAACAAGCCTCCTTCCTCGATCCCTCTTAACATGAGCGATTACAGGAAGTTCCTGGAACAGATAGTCAATAGATACGAAGGCAGGGTCAAGTACTGGCAGATCGAGAACGAGATATATGGCTCCGTGTTCCCTCGCCCGGAACTTCGACAAATGCCGTCGCAGTGCCAGCATGCCAACCGGTTCTGGCTCGGTAGCATGGAAGAATACCTGGAAATGCTGAAGGAAAGCTACAAGACGATCAAGAAGGCCGACCCGCAAGCCACGGTGTTCGCTTCCAGTTTCACCTTCGAGCCATGGCCTTTGCGGAGAGACAATCCGTTTCTGCTCTACATTCTGGACAAGGGAAGAGACTACACCGACCTCATTGACGTTCACCTGTACCTCGGCGTCTACGAAGACCCTGAAAAGATCGCCTGGCTCCGTGGAAAGATGCGCGGCCTGGGCTACAGCAAGCCGGTTTGGGTGACCGAAGTCGGCCAGGTGGACCTCGAGTATTACGGCGAGCGATATGTCAGCCAAGTCACCTCGCCTCAGTGGATCACCCTCCAGGCTGAGGAAACGGTCAAGCGGTACGTCCTCGCGTTCGCCTCAGGAGTGGACCGGGTGTTCCAACTCAGGATAAGCCCCTATACCGACCAGGAACGCCGCGAATCGAGATGGACCCACATGTCGCTCACCTATGACAAGATGGGATCCCGGAAGCGGCCAAGCTTTTATGCGCTCAAGACCATGGTCGACAAATTGGAGGGGTTCTCGGAGATCAAGAGAATCAGCCCCACCAAATATCAGTTCATCGTCAAAGGGAAGCCGGTCTTTGTGCTCTGGACAGACCAGGGACAGGAAACCTTCGACATGAGCGCGATGGTTCGCGGTGAAAATGTATGGCTCACCGAGCCATTTTCGGCCGAGGGCAAGCCCGTCACCCGAACCGTGGCCGCCAACGCCATTCGGCTCTCTCCAAGCCCGGTATTCGTCGAGCCTATGCAGTGACCCGACCAAAGGGAAAGGCCGCGTCTGCGACCTCCATATGAGTTATTAACAGGAAACATATTCGAGCATTGACTGGTGGCCGTCTCTAGGCTATAATGATGACCACATTAACTTAGAGGTCATAAACCCAGGGATTAGGAGTTGAGGCATGAGACGGGCACTGGCACGGGCGATTGT
>CAZEBC010000209.1:0-1338 GCA_964510165.1 uncultured bacterium | reverse complement strand
GCAGGACGCTCCTATTCTGTCGGCGCAGGGGAATCCGACGCCATATTGATAAAGACCGACGGCGCCGGCGAGATTCAGTGGTATCAGACGTTCGGGGGGGCGAAGGCCGATTTCGGCCTCAGTGTCCGACAAACCACGGACGGCGGCTATATCTTCACCGGAAAAACGTATTCCTTCGGGGAAGGCTCGTGCGACGTGTGGCTCGTCAAGACCGATTCGCTCGGCAATGAGGAATGGAGCCGGACATTCGGCGGCTCCCTCGCCGACGCGGGTAACAGCGTGTGGCAGTCCACTGACGGCGGCTACATTATCGTGGGCAAGACATATTCCTTTGGAGTCGGCGAGTGCGATGTCTGGCTCATAAAGACCGATGAACTCGGGAACCCTCAATGGCAACAGCTTTTCGGGGGATCCGAGAACGATTCCGGCCGCGCTGTGCAACAAACCGCTGACGGCGGCTATATCATCGGCGGCTACACCGGGTCCTTTGGGGCGGGCAACTGGGATAGCTGGCTCATAAAGACCGATTCGGCGGGAGTCGGACAGTGGCAGCTCACCTCAGGAGGAACTGGCACCGACGGAAGCTACAGTGTCCAGCAGACCGCCGACGGCGGCTACATCACCGCGGGTTTCAAATACTCCCCCGCGACAAACTACGACATGTATGTGATCAAGGTTGATCCAGCCGGCGTGGCGCAATGGAAGAAGAGCTTTGGAGGAGCGGCGCGAGACTACGGGATGAGCGTGCAGCAGACCACCGACGGCGGCTACATCGTCACGGGCTACACGTATTCCTACGGCGAAGGGGAATCGGACCTGTGGCTCATCAAGCTTGATTCCAAGGGGAACCAACTGTGGAACCGGACCTTCGGAGGCCCGGCAACTGACGATGGCCGATGCGTGCGCGAGATTGCGGTAGGCCAATACATCGTCACCGGATACACGGCCTCGCTTGGAGCGGGCGAGCGTGACATCTGGCTGATCAAGGCGCTTTCCCCTGAACTCGCACACATCAATCTTCTCGCTCCTTCCGACCAGGCCGCGCTCAGCTCTCCACCGACGTTCAAGTGGTCTATCACCGGCGGCACTGACAACGCCTATGCCGTTGACACCAGCCTCACGCCGGACTTCGAGCAATACTGGTCCACCTATGAGAACCTGCATCTGGTCATTCGCCAGCCTCTGTGGAAAATGCCATCAAGCGTCTGGAACAAGTACCCATCGGGAAGTCAGCTCTACTGGCGAGTGCAAGGAACCGACCTGAGCGTCACGCCTCAGATCATACTTACGAGCGATGAGGTATGGACGTTTTTCAAGGAATGACCGCAAATTCCCTCA
>CAZEBC010000208.1:0-6350 GCA_964510165.1 uncultured bacterium | reverse complement strand
CCGGCGCGGCGCCGGATGCGGACGCGCTCGGCGGCATGGCCGAGGGAGGGATACCTGGCCTTCAGATTTTTCCATGCTCTCTGAAGCAACGGGACGTCCTTCGAGAGCAGCAACAATCCCAGCGCGAGAAACAGCCAGCCCTGCAAGATCGGGAGCAGGAATCCGAGCAGGCCGAGAAGGACGAGGGTGATTCCCACGGCAATTCTGACGAGACGAGCCAACGAGCTTTTCAGAATTCTCTCCCCTACTCGGCCAAAGGCGTAAGAGACGTCTCACGCCAAGCTGCGAAGAAAGGCTTGTTTCAACCACAAAGGCACAAAGCACACCAAGGTGTGACGCGAATTCAAGAAACTGAACGTCAAGTATTACAGCGCGGCGGAGCCGCACCCAGAGCCCCTCACCCTGCCCTCTCCCAGAGGGAGAGGGTCCGCCTACCTGCCTGAGCCGGAGCGGTTTTCGAGCAGAGCGCGGATCAAGATGGGCCAGGCGATGGTGGCGTCACAGTGGACTTCTGCGAACCGCCCGCCCTGGTCACGAGGGACAAACTTGCCCCAGGAAACGCCCTCGCTGTAGGAGCATCCGCTCAAGCCGCCCCAATAACTCGGTTCGGGACAAATCCTGACGCCATACTGAAATCGCGGTGTTGTAAGTTCGGTTCCCAAGCGCATGTTGATGATGTCTATAAACGGCCCGATCTGCTGGCCCCAATTGCGGGGCACGCCCCCCCCGATCGTGAATATGCCGAGTTTTTTGGCCTTAAGCATTCTCTGCGTGTAGTCATACAAGTCAAGAAAGGGGTTGAAGCGCGGCACACTCGAGAAAAACGTTGCCAGGTCGCGCTCGCCTCCTTTCTCGTATTTCTGTTCGAGAAAGAAGGTGGCCACGTCGAGACCAAGCTCGGAATCGGTGAACGCGGGCACATATACGGGGACGCCGCGTTCGTAGGCGCAGCCGAGCACGCTCGGCATCTGACCGTCTTCCAAGAGTCGCCGCCCGATCTCGCGATTGATTTCGGACGAGCACGTCGGGCGCGACCAGTCGAAGCGCGCAAGCACATCGCTCATGAATTCCTCTGCCGCGCTCAGGTTCAATTCCATCTCGATCGTGTCATAGACCCGGTTGTAACCCCACTCGTACAGCGTGCTGTCGGGTATATTCGGGTCATGCTTGTAGTGGACGCCTCCGATGGCCTCCGACAGTCCGTGTGCCATGAGCGCGCCGGTGCTGATGATAACGTGGGCGAGCCCTTCCTCAATCATCTCGCAGAGGACACGCCCCATTTTGGCGACGGTCATCGCGCCGGAGACGGTGACGACGATGGTGCAGTCACGGTCGGCGGCCATTTCTCTGAGCACTTGATACGCTTCGCCCAGTTCGCGCCCGCCGAACGCGGTCTTAGACATCTGCTGGAGCAAATCGGCGAAGTTTTTGGCAGACCTGACGTCGATTGACTTGAGCGGTTCGAGGCCGTCCTCACGGCCATCGTGCAGTTCGCGTTTCAATTGTTGACCTCCCGTGAGATGTCCCGCGCAATTCTAATGTGTTATTGAGATTTGTGCATTTCTGTCATGGTTTTCCGCTTGAGCACTAGGGCGTACGGCGTGCGCCCCCACAAGATCATTCATCAGATTATACCACTCATTCTCGACTTCATTCGAATCGCCGGAGGTATTGGTCTATGTATTTGCGAACGGCACCGCTGCCCTTGAATACGCCGAAGTGGCCTTCGCAGAGGATGTCGGCGTCGAGCGCCTTGAGCTTGGAGAGCGACGGACCGACCTGCTCCATCACGGCGCCCCATTGCGGCATGTAGGGTCCATGGACATCCTGCCCGAAGAGGATTCGCTTCTCCTCAATATCGGCCCAGAGCGCGATCGAACCGGGAGTATGCCCCGGAATGTGGATCGCGGTCAAGGTGACCTCGCCCACACGTATTTGCTCCTGGTCCCCGGTCATTTTTCTGGCGACGCGGCAAGGCTCATAGGTGACCCCGTAGAACTCGGCGCCTACGCTGACTCCAGATTCTATTCGCTCACAATCGAAGGCATGAGCGAACACGCTGGAACAGCATTCCCTTTGCAGGTATGAGTTGCCGCCGATATGGTCGATGTGGGCGTGAGTCGAGATAACCAGATGTATCTTCCCGGGCGGAACCCCGAGAGTTCGGACGTTGCTGATGATGGTTCTTATGCCCGGGCCGGCGCCGGAGTCAATCAATGCGAGTTCATCTCCGCCATCAACCAGGTACACGGAGCAATCGGCGGGATGCGATATATCGCTGCCTCCGACCTGATAGACGCGTTCGTGCACTTTTTCGACATGTGAAGCCATCTTCGCGCTCCTTCATGCTTTGGGATCGCCCGTTCTTGCGAGATGGGTCTGGTTCAGCAGTTCTCTGACGGCCAGGAAGACCTGGGAGGGAGCGACCGCCTCCATGCATTTCGCGAACCTGCAATCCTCGTCGCAGGGCTGGCATTCGATGCCGCTCGAGACAACCCTGTAAGGTTGCCAGTGGGGCGCATTCACACGGATATCGGTCGGGCCGAAGATAGCGACGACCGGCGCGCCGACGGCTGAGCCGATGTGCATCGGGCCGGAATCAACGCTCACCAGGAGGTCACACATCTCGAACAGCGCGGCCAGTTCGAGCAGGCTGGCGGTCTGCATTCCGACCTCAAGTTTTGTCTTAGTGAGAGAGCGAATTCGTTCGACCTCTTCCCTTTCACCGGGTCCCCATGTGAGCATCACTCGTGCATCCAGAGAATCGGAAAGCAGGTCGCACAGTTGGGCAAAAGATTGGGGAGGCCACTTCTTCAGTTCGCGGCTCGTACCGGGATGGACTGCAATCAGGGGATGGGCGTCACCGAACTTCCGCCGCACGAATTCCCTCGCCTTTTCGCGGTGGCGCGAGCCAACGCCGAGGGCCGGTCTCTCGGTCAGATTCATGGGCGAAACAAACGGCTTGATGAGTTCCAGGTTGCGGAGCACCCTCGGCAGGCTCTTGTCGCCCGGATGCACTTTGCGGTTTGTGAAGATGTGACTGCTCTCCTTCACGAAGTCTTTCTCGAAGCCGATTTTGACTGGCGACTTCGAGAGGAACGCAATGAGACCGCTCTTGAGAATTCCGTGGAAGTCGAAGGCCATATCGAATTGCGCCTTGCGCAGCCGAGAGAAATATCCGCCGAGCAGACCAAGGGCGTCGGGCCACCGCGCGGGATTCTTGAGCGAGCGTACGATGCGCCTGCGCTCGAACACGAACATCTCATCGAGTTCGGGGTGGTCCTCCAGGATGCCGCTCGATTTGTCCTCAACAGCCCAGGCGATGTACGCGCGCGGATGCTCGCGCCTGAGCGAGGCAAGCGCGGGCAGCGTGCGGACGACGTCACCGATGGAGCTGAGCCTGACAATCAGGATGCGCGGGCCGTCGCGTGAGACTGCTTTCATATGTGCCTGGGTTCTCCGAGTATTACGAGAGATTCTTCCGAATTATAGCGGAATCAACGCTTTGTGTCAAAGCACGAATTGAGCGAACGCTTCGCTGATTCCTTGACAAATTGGAAGAGAAGCCACTATACTGGGGTTGATTTATGAGGTGATGGAGTTCACCGAATGACTGCCCATCCGGGCTGATAACTCCTACCAAGGCTGTTGCTCTGGGGGGAGTTGGCTTGGATGGTCCAGACAACTCCTTCCAGGAATGTAAATGGAAGGAGTTTTTGATTATGCGCCGCCAGGCTCATGAGTCACCCCCATTGTGCGTTGCTTGGTGAGGTCTGATTTTCCTGCCTGCAATCAAGAGCCTTCTTTCGAAAAGGAGACCGGTATGACCGAGACGTTTACCGTTGCTGCTTTGTGGCTTGCGCTTGCCATTGTCGCCACTATTCTTGCGAATCACCTGCGCGTGTCTATGGCGCTGACGGAAATCTGCGTTGGTGTTTTTGCCGGCGCGATATGTGAGTATTTCATTGGGCCTGATTCATTGGGCGCGAATATTGATTGGCTGCGATTCCTTGCAGCGACCGGGGCGGTGGTCCTGACGTTTCTGGCGGGAGCGGAGCTTGAGCCAGCGGTGCTACGCGCGAAGGTGAAGGAGGTGACGGTTGTCGGGTTGGTCGGATTCTTCGCCCCTTTCCTGGGCTGCGCGGCGGTCGCCTATTACGTGTTGGGGTGGGACAAAAGCGCGAGCTGGCTGGCGGGCGTGGCGCTTTCGACGACGTCAATGGCGGTCGTGTACGCGGTGATGCTGGAGACGGGCTTTAACCGGACCGAGTTTGGCAAGGGAATTCTGGGAGCGTGTTTTATCAACGATTTGGGAACCGTGATTGCGTTGGGTCTCATCTTCGCGCCGTTTACGTACAAAACAGGAATCTTCCTTGCAGTCAGCGTGGTTGTGATAGGCACGCTGCCGTTCGTTACCGGTTCGCTCACCCGCCGTTATGCTCATCGGACTGCCGCCATCCGCACAAAGTGGGTTCTGCTTGTTCTGTTCGGGCTTGGGGCGCTCGCTTTGTGGTCGGGCAGCGAGGCCGTGCTTCCCGCTTACATCGCCGGCATGGTGCTCGCGGGAGCGGCAGCGCAAGACCCTCACTGGGTGCGCAGAGTGCGCACGTTGACCATCGGGTTCCTGACGCCGTTCTATTTCATTCGCGCAGGCTCACTGGTCTCGCTCCCTGCTATCCTCTCGGCGCCGCTGGTCTTTCTGCTGCTCCTGGGTGGCAAGGTGGGGTCGAAGATTTTCGGCTTGTACCCGGTTATCGCGCCGTTCCGTTCCCAACGTAAGGAACGATGGTACTACACGCTCATGATGTCAACCGGGCTGACGTTTGGGACTATTTCGGCGCTCTATGGGTACTCGCACGGCATTGTGTCGCGAGAGCAATATTCCTTTCTGGTAGCCACGGTGATCGCGAGCGCGGTGATTCCGACGATGATTGCGAACTTCGCGTTCTTGCCGAAGCACCTGCTGCCCGAGGCGCCGTTCGGCGAGCCGATACAAGTGCAGGATGTGGCTGGTTTGGGCGAGGAGCCTGAGGGTCTGCAAGACGAGTAAAGGAGTACCGATATTCAGTGGACGGTGTGGATGAAGCTGACGTACACGGACACGGCGCCAGCGCTATTCGTCGTTTGAGGGTTCGGAGGTGGAGTCCTCGATGTCGAGCATATCGGTGTGTCCGACGTAGGGGGCCGAGCGAACGCGCTTGAGGCCGGTGATCCGCTTGAGGACGGCCTGGATTCGGCTGCAACTCTTGAGGACGATCTCGATGTCCTCACGCGAGACTGCGCCTTCCTTGAGGTCGGCCATCATGTTCTCGGCCGAGAGCACGATGGCCTGGAGCGGGTTGTTGATCTCGTGATGGAGGGTAATGGCCAACTGTCCGAGGGTGGCGATTTTTTCGGCCTCGGTCAGTTTTTCGCGGGTGGCCCGAAGTTCGTCGTAGAGTCGTTTGGTGCGCATGGCAGAGCGCACGCGAGCGAGCAGTTCATCGGGTTCGAACGGCTTGGTGACGTAGTCATAGGCTCCGCTTTCGAGGCCGGTGACCTTGTCGTCGAGGTCGCGCATGGAGGTGACCAGAATGACGGGGATATAAGTGTCCTTGGTCATCTGCGTCAGTCTTCTGCAGACTTCGAAACCGGTCATCTCGGGGAGGACCACGTCGAGCAGGACCAGTTGCGGGTGGTACTCCTGAACCGCGAGGAGCGCTTCGCGCGCGCTATTGACGGCGACCACGTCATAGCCGTGTCTGGTGAGCTTGGCCTTGAGCAGGTCGGCATTGAGCACGTCATCGTCAACAACGAGAATCCTGCCTCTGTCTGTCACTTCGAGAGTCATTTGACCACAAATGTTGTTTTGCCCGCGCCAATGTTTCCATAGTAGTCGACAGCCTTCAGCACCACGGTGTGTTCGCCCTCGTCCAGTTCGTCGGTAGCGAACACCACGTGCTCGGAAGGCGAGTCGAAAATGCCATCCTGCGGGAGCACGGGAGTCCAGTCGCCCGCGTCGATTGAATATTCGGCGGAGCGGACGGGAGCGAGATTGTCGGAGATGGTGAAGGTGATCTGGTAGCTCCGTGACCTGCCGCCGGCAACGGCGCCAATCGGCTTCACGACCGGGGACGTGTTATCTATGATGAACGAATCGCTCATGCGTTCGTCGGTGAGCGCGACGTTTTCGGGATTGCTTGGCGCGTCGGTAGCGACGATCTTCAGGCGATATTCGCCGTCCGGGACTGACGAGGTGTCCAACTCATACTTGGCCTCCGTCAGGTCTTCCTCGAGGAGTTTCCATCTAATTTCCTCAACGCCCTTGAAGTAGATGCCGTACTCGAGAGTGTCTCCGTTCTGGTCGGTCG
>CAZEBC010000207.1:2190-6363 GCA_964510165.1 uncultured bacterium | reverse complement strand
GTCTCTGGTCTCCTCATTGATGAGCGATGAATGATGAGCGCCGACTCCATCATTCCACATTCATCATTCGCGTCACTCCGCATTCCACAATCGGGCAGACCCGAAGCCTCCGCCTTCGTGCGCTTTGCGGATGATCCTTTTCCGTCTTTTACTCCGTACTCATCACTCATCATTCATCACTTCTCACTCCCCTTTCCCCCTTCCCCTTTTGCCCTATGCTTTTCCATAGTACGGTGTGTTATATTGAATCCATGAAAGAAAACACGAACCCTGAAGACGTGAGGGACGAACGGGCCGATGATGAACGCGACGCGCTCACCGGCAAGGAGAGCGAAAAGGCCAAGTCGTACAACCGCATCAAGCGAATCCTGTTCCTGGTCGAGCTTGCATTCGGCCTAGCGTTCCTCGTGGTTCTCCTGGTGTCAGGCGCGTCCGTAAGCGCCGCACGCTGGCTGGAAGGCGCGAGCGCAAACGTCTGGCTCGTCGTTCTTCTCTATCTAGTCTTCTTCGGATTGCTTTATGACCTGCTCTCATTCCCGCTCGATTTCTACAGCGGATTCATTCTTGAGCACAAATACGGCCAGTCGACGCAGAGCTTCCGGGCCTGGCTGTGGGATTATGCGAAAGGCAACCTCGTGGGATTCGCCATCGGGGCGCCCTTACTCGAGGCGGTGTACTGGCTGCTCCGAAACTATCCTCATTACTGGTGGCTGATCGGCTGGGCGCTGTTCATCGGGTTTGCGGTCGTGATGGCCAATCTCACGCCCGTCCTTCTGATGCCGATCTTCTACAAGTTCACTCCACTTCGAGATGAGGAACTGAAACGAAGGCTGCTCTCGCTCTGCGCGAAAGTGAATACGCGTGTCAGGGGCGTGTACGAGATGGACATGAGCCGCAAGACTCGCGCGGCGAACGCGGCCGTCGTCGGACTCGGCAACACGCGCCGCATCGTGCTCGGCGATACGCTTCTTGACCGTTACGCACCCGATGAGATCGAGGTGATCCTCGCGCACGAACTCGGTCATCACAAGCACTGGGACATGTGGAAGGGGCTGGCCTTTCAATCGGTTATCTCGTTGGTCGGGTTTTATATCGCTTATGTGGTTCTGAGGGCCGGTTCCGACCGCTTCGGCCTGAGGGAGCCGGCGGACATCGCGGGCTTCCCCCTGCTGATGCTCACGTCGGGTGCGGTGTCGCTCCTGTTCCTGCCCATGGCGAACGCGTTTTCCCGGCGGCTCGAACGCCGGGCCGACCGGTTCGCGCTTGAGGTCTATCCGAATCCGGCCGCGTTCATTTCAATGATGTCGAAACTGGGCGAGCAGAACCTTGCCGAATTTCGGCCCAATCCGGTCATTGAATTTGTGCTGTATTCTCATCCGTCTATAGATAAGCGGATCAGGCAGGCGCGCGCGATGTTTCCGCAGGGTTTCCGAACGGATACACCGAGTTGAAAACAACCGGGGTTTGCGATACACTGAGAGGTGATCTGTAACCGAAGCCCCTCACCCTGCCCTAAAGGGTTGGGGTGAGGGGAAAAACACGGCAGAAATTCGTGATTTTCAGATTAAGTACTACGGGGGAGAAGTAACTGGACCAATACTTGAGGAGACCCGCATGACCGCCAGGCCTTCCCGGATACTGCAATTACTTCCGCTCTTGTTGATTGGCCTGCTTGCCGGCTGCTCCAACCTTACCGGCTGGCGAATTCCCGGCACGGAGAAGGGCGCGGGCGCCACGACAACAGTGTATCTCGTGCTCGAGAACGTCGGCACGATGCCCGAGGAGGTCCAGTCGCAGGGCGAAGTGTACGTTGATAGCGCCTTCTTCGGCTACACGCGCCACCCGTTTTACAGCCAATTCGTGGGGAACGACCTGGTGGTCGGAGAGGTGCAGGTCGCCAAAGAGAAGGAGCACACGATCCTCGTCGAGTTCCCGGGCTATGAGCCGTTTGAGCACAAGCGCTATTTCGGCACTCTGCCGGAGTACGCAATCTCATTTCGCCTCAGGCAAATGATCCATGCCGAACCGGTGTTCCCGCAGTCGGGGGAAGGAAGCGCCCAGAAATGAGCGATGAAGATCGGTTGCGGATTCAAATTAAGAACACGAAACACAAAACACGAAACACGACATGAGAATCCAATGGGACGCCCTTATTACGGAAGATCGGAATTTCCTTTTTCGGTCCGGTTGACGACCGCCATCAAGTGGCTTATCATCGCGAATGTGGCGGTCTTCATGCTCCAGACCGTCTCATTTGTCGCGTTTAACAGGGATTATCTCGCAGTATTCTTCGGCCTCACCTCCCCCTTAGCGCTTCGGGGGATGATATGGCAGCCCGTGACCTACATGTTCCTTCACGGCGGCATGTTTCATCTCCTTTTCAATATGCTGTTTCTATGGATGTTCGGCTCAGACCTGGAGGCCATGTGGGGGGCAAAGTCTTTCCTCCGCTATTATTTCGTCACTGGCGTCGGTGCGGGGCTCCTCAGCTTTCTGGTGGGCCTGGCTAATCCCCATCCGACCATCGGAGCATCGGGCGCGATTTTCGGCGTCATGGTGGCGTTCGGGATGCTGTTTCCCAACCGGATCGTGCTCATGTTCTTCTTCTTTCCGATGCGCGCCCGCAACGCCGTGCTGCTGTTGGGCGCCATCGAGCTATGGATTACCCTCACCGCCGGACCATATGCGGGCGGAGTCGCCAGGCTCGCACACCTGGGTGGCGCCCTTTTCGGATTCCTTTACCTCAAGTACGCGGACAAGATCCATTATTCGCTCCCTCGAATTCGGTTTACGAACCGGACCAGTCGCAAGAGTAAAGAGGCCGATTGGGAGCGCTTCATGAACGAAGAGGTCGACCCGATCCTGGACAAGATCAGCCGAGAGGGCATCCATTCGCTCACCCGGAAGGAGCGCAAAATTCTCAAGAAGGCGCGGGGAAGGCGCAAGGTCGGATGAAAAAAGAAGAAAACTTGAAAAAACTTTTCGAAAAACTGCGCTCGGCGGCGATTAATAAAGGGGTGACACTGTTCGGGGTGGCCGATCTGACCGCTATCCGGGCTGACACCGACCTCCTTAATCCGTGTTATGACGGGTACTTAAGAGGCATCTCGATAGGGATCAAGCTGGATGACCGGGTGCTCGAGGGTATCGTTGACGGGCCGACAGACGAGTATTGCCGGGAGTACCTGAGGGTGAACGAACTCCTCGACTCTGCGGCGGAGGTTGTCACAAGAGAAATACTGGCGACCGGAGGGAGGGCGGTCCGTATCCCCGCGTCGGAAGTCATTGACTGGGAAAACCTTCGCGGGCATGTATCGCACAAGCTCATCGGTCGTTACGCGGGGCATGGCTGGATCGGGAAAAACATATTGCTCGTCAATCCGGAGTTCGGGGCGCGTGTAAGATACGTTTCGATTTTGACCGACCTCCCGCTGCCGGCCGGAGCGCCGCTGGAAGAGGGATGCGGCAAGTGCGCGCGATGCGTCAAAGTATGCCCAGCGCATGCCGCCGGCAAGAAGCCGTCGGACTTCGACCTCCGCGCATGCTTCAACAAGCTCGGCGATTTCAACGAGCGGCTGGGCGAGCCTCATTTCATTTGCGGTTTGTGCGTCAAGGCCTGCCGGGGCAGCCGAGGCGGAGGAGATGCCTGAACATGGGACACATTCAGCCTCCTCGCCCGGTAAAGTTGTTTGTGGGGATGCTGGCTGGCCGGACCGATTTGTTTGACGCGGCCGAACGCGAGATATCGGCCAGGTTCGGGAACATTGACGCGGTGAGCGAGGTCGTGACATTTGACCAGACGGACTACTACCAGGAAGAGATGGGGCCGCATCTGCTCAGGAAGTTTGTGGCGTTTGACCGGCTGATAAATCCGAAAGACCTGGTCACGGCCAAGCTGTTCACCAACGAGCTTGAGGAGAGGATGTCGGAACAGGAGGGGAGCGAGCGCCGGGTGGTCAACCTGGACCCGGGCTATGTCTCGCTCGCGAAGCTGGTGCTCGCATCCACGAAGGATTACTCGCATCGCATTTACATGGGCGACGGCATCTTCGCCGAGGTCACGCTGCATTACGCAAACAAGCGGTTCAACGCGTGGCCATGGACGTATCCCGACTATAAGACTGAGGCCTATCGGCTGTTTTTCGAATCGCTCAGGAAAAAGTATATCGAGGC
>CAZEBC010000207.1:0-2090 GCA_964510165.1 uncultured bacterium | reverse complement strand
CGGAAGAAAGGGAGGGGATGAACATGCGTTCCACCATTCCGATGGCAGCCCTGTGTCTCATCGTTTCAACGGCGGCCTGGGACTCGCCCGCGTTTTGTGATATGATAAAGTTCAAGTACGGGGCCCAGAAGAAGTGTGTCATCATCAAGCAGGATGACAAGTGGGTCACTTTTCTGACCCAGCTCGGCGAGATGAAGATGCCGCTCTCGCGCATCGAATCAATCGAGCGCGACTCCGACGAAGTCAATGCGGCGCTAAAAGAAGAGTGGCAACAGAGCAAGGCCAAGCCGAAGGAAAACGAAGAAAAGCCCGCAGAACCCGAGAAGAAACCGCAGGCCAAGCGCACATATAACGTGGAGGTTCGCAAGCGGAGGATTGCGCTCGGCATTCGAGGCGCCGACAATGTGGGGACTGCCGATGCTGTCGCCTCGTTCTACATAAAGGATATGGGAATGGTGGAGGGAAACCGGCTGTTTCACGTGAGCGTCACTTCGTATAGAGCCGGCTTCTCGGATATTTCGCCTGCGAACTTTTACGTGCTTTCGACCAACGGCGCTCGCTTTGACCCACATCCGTTGAAAGGATATGCAGACCTGAAGGCGAGTTTGGGCAAGACCCAGACCTCCTCGGGTCATGTCGCGTTTCCGACAGACGCCGAACTCGAGCGAATGATCGTGAAATCCGATCTCGGCAATTTCGATTTGAACCTGGAGACGGGCGATTTTGTCATAAAGGATGGTATCTTCTGAAGCGCCAAACATGCTTGCTGGCGATATTCCTGCTCTTTGCAACGAGCGCGGACGCCCTGGCCGAAACGCGCATCTACCATCTGCGCGTCACGCTACGCAACGGTGAGCGATACGAGACCATCTCCACATTCGACCCGTTCAACTACTGCCACAACAACGGAGGCAGCGTCATATATCTGCGCGATTATTCCCTTATCTTAAGCGTTCAGATGAAGGTCAAGGTCCTGCGAACATGGATTGACACACGCGGCGATCTGGCAGTTCGCTGGGGAGAAATCCTTCGCCTCAACGGAATGCTCGCAAACAACAACCATAAGCAACTTCCGAAGGTGGAGCCTTTGAGCCTCTCGGAGATGCAGCAGCCGGAACCATAACGGGTGTAGGGGCGTCCCTATGTGGGCGCCCTGGTGACCACGACGCACGGCGTGACCTGCATCCGAAAAACATATTACGGGACAGTTTCTAAGGGAGACAACAATGGGCGGAGTCAGGAATTCTTCAGGAGTATCAAGGGAACGGGTGAAAGTGGGTCACATGCCCGCGAATTTTATCCGGTCCAGAAACAAACCCCCCATCAAGGTGACTGAGATCGGCCATTCCACCATGCTGATAGAGTTGGCGGGGGCGAAGATACTGACCGACCCATGGTTCACCGACCCGATCCTGGGCGTTGTCACACATTCCCGTCACCTGGGGATGAACGTGCAGGACGTTCCCGAGCTCGACCTCATTCTCATATCGCACGGTCACTTTGACCATTGTGACCTTAAGGCCATCTCCAGATTCAACCGGTCGGCCGCTGTCATCGTGCCCGATAACAAGACGGCCAATCGCATACGCAAGCTCGGATATTCCGGGGTGACCGTGCTGGCGCCGTGGGAGTCAAGAATGGTCTCAAGGGTGTGCGTGACCGCGCTCCCCGCCAACCATGTGGTCGCCGAATGCACCTACGCGCTCTCGAGCGGAGAGACGGCATTGTTTTTCGGGGGTGACACCCGCTACATGAAGGAACTGCGGGAGATCGGCGAGAAGTTTGACCTCACCGTCGCGCTGCTTCCCATGAACGGCCTTACGTTTCCGGGCGTCGGAAAGGTGGTCATGGACCCCGTTGATGCCGCCGAGGCCGCCATGCAGCTCAAGGCGCGCGTGGTGATCCCCATCCACTACAATATCTCGATAACCGTTCCGCTCCTCAAGCGATTGTTTGACCGAGGCGCGACAGGCACGCCGGAGCAGCTTGCGGCGGAACTCAGGCGGCGCAACCGCCACGTCAAGATGGTCGCCCTCGACCCGGGCGAATCCTGGCAGAGCGAGTGACGCCGAGCCAGTCTCATCACAGAG
>CAZEBC010000206.1:0-6404 GCA_964510165.1 uncultured bacterium | reverse complement strand
TTGCGAACGGAACCGATAGACGTAAATTCGCGCTCAACCCTTTGTCTGGCCGCTTTGCCCATGGTTCTTCGAAGCCCGCGCGAGCGGCACAGGTCGGTCAAACGCTTCTGCAACGCGTGCGAGTCTCGCGGAGGCACATAGAAACCGCTGACCCCATCCTCCGCTATCTCGCTAAGCCCACCGTAGGTGGAGAGCACGACCGGTTTTTCCATCGCCATCATCTCCTTGACCGCGTAAGAAGACGTGTCGACGCCGATCGACGGGTGCGCGCCGATGTCAAACACGGAAATCAATTCCCTGATGTCGTTCCGCGCGCCGAGGAACTTCACGTTGGCCGAGACGCCCAGACGTTGGCAAAGCCTGACCAGCTCGGGCTGTTTCTTCCCGAAGCCGACCACTAATATCTTGAGGCGCGGATACTCCCCTTGTATCATTGGGGCGGCGGCCTCGAAGAGGTAGCGATGCCCCTTGTCCCAGTCGAGCCGTCCTATGATTCCCACGACTATATCATCGGGCGAAAGCCCGAGTTCGCCGCTCACGTTCGGGTCGGGCGGCATCGGGCTGAAGCGTTCGAGCTCGATCCCGTTGTGAATAACCGCCATCTCCTGACCTTCGAAGATGGACGCCTCTGAAAGCATGTCCTTCACGTAATGGCACACCGAAATCACCCGGTCCGTGTTTCGGTAAAGCCATCTGTTCCACGGGCTTTGCCTCACAGGCCTCGTGTTATGATACGTGCGCACGAGCGGCAGTCTCTCTCCAGAGGCCAAATTGGCCGCGGCCATGACCCAGTGGTCTCTCGACCCATTGGTGTGGACCAGGTCCACCTGATTTCGCCCTCTGACCTCGCCCGCCGCCCGGATGTCACGACAAAAGCTGATGGGCGTGAACCCTTTGTCGAACCTGAACCCGTTCAAGACTTCGATGCCGTCCTGCCGGCAATCCCTCGCCAGGAAACTGTCCTTCGGGCATGCGACCAGAGGCTGGTGTCCAAGCTCGGCGAGATGTTTGGCCAGGATGCGGACGTACACGCGCTGCCCGCCGCCATGCCGATGAAAGTTTGTCAGGAGTATTGTGCGTCGTTTCATCTTGCGCACATCCCGGCGGGATTGGACGCGTCCGGCGCCAACTCCGCGAGCATCAATTCCTCGATGCGTCTCGCCGCTGTATCCCAGGAGAACTCATCGAGCGCCCTTCGGCGTCCGTTTTCCCCCAGCCGCTTTCGAAGTTCCGGATCGGAAAGCAGCGTGTCCATTGCCCGTGAGATATCTGCGACGTCGCACGGGTCCACAAGGATGCCGGTGACTCCGTCAACCACCGCGTCATGGACGCCGCCCACTCGGCCGGCAATGACCGGCTTGCTGAATAAATTCGCCTCGAGATACACGATGCCGAAACCCTCGGTCCGCGCAGTCTCGTTAACTTCCCTGGTGGTCATGATCAAGAAGTCGCACGCGGCATAGCACGCCCTTAGGGTGTCATCATCAACCCGGCCCATAAAGATCACACGGTCCCCGACCCCCAGTTCTCTTGCGAGCGACCTCAAATTCTGCTCTTCTTCGCCCTCTCCGATGATGAGATAGAGGACCTCGGGATGCCGCTCTCGTACGACGCTCAAAGCCCGAAGCACGTTGTCGTGCCCCTTCTTCTTGACTAGTCGGGAAACGGTTATGGCGACTGTCTTCCCGCGAAGGTTGAACATGCGATTCAAGTTCTCCCTCGCGGCTGGCTCGAGCTTTCCGTTGCTGATGTCTATTCCCGGCCTGACGACCGATATTTTCGCTTCATCAATTCCCAGGTCGCACAGCAGCTTTTTCGTGTGCTCGCTGATCGAGAAAATCCGTTCGGCCCTCTTGAACCCCTTCAGCAACCGCGTATGCGAATGATGCCGCCGCCTATGGGCAAACGCCACTTCCTCTCCGTAACAGGTGACGAAATACTTGAGGCCCAGCAGCCTGTTCAGATGAGACACGACCGAACTGAACCGAAACCAATACGGCAGATACACGCAATCGGCCTTATATTTTCTTATTAACCATGGCACGCGCAGAAACGTGTAGAGCCTGTACACAGAGGCCGGTCTGAATGGCTTCCTGAGCCGTACCACCTCAAAGCTTTGCTGCCTGTCAAACTCCTCATCACCGTCCATGTGGCGCACAACGACCACCACGTTGTGGCCGAACTGGTGGAAGCGCTTCGCCACATTGTACGTGTATGTCTCGATGCCGCCAACCTCCGGCGGAAATTCCTTCGTATAGAACAGAATGTTCACTTCAGCCGCCCCATATTCGAGAGCCGTTCATATACCCAACCGACGCTCCGGGCCTGCGTATCGAGTCGGAATTTCTGGTGCGCCTTCCGGGCGGCCTGCTTGGACATCGAGGCCACGATCTCCGGGTTTCTCGCAAGATAAGAGATTGCGCCCGCCAAAGTGTCAGGACTGTCCTCAACCACAAGGCCGTTCACGGCATGGTCCACGATTTCCGACAGCATTCCGCGGCGAGCCGCGATGACCGGCTTGCCCATCGCCATGGCCTCTCTAACGGTGCGACAGGTGCCGTCCGTGCCCGGCATCAGGTATATCAATACATCGAAACATCCCAGAGTATTCACATAGTCGTCGCCCACCTGGTAACCGGGGAACGACACACATCCGCCGAGCCGCATCCGCTCCACCGGCTCGATCGCCACCTGCCGCATTCGCGTTCCTCTTCCGATGATGACGAGCTTGGCGGACGGGTCGGTCTTCGACACCTTCTTCATCGCCTCGAGCAGCGCGTCGAACCTGCGATGAGGCTGAATCCGGGCGACCACCCCGACCACGAAGTCGTCGCGCTTCAGGCCGAAGCGAGGTCTGAAGTCCTCCGTGACCTTTGAGGAGTCGAACCGCGAGGTGTCAATCGCCCCCGGAATCACCCATATCCTGTCCTCGGGAAAACCGAAATCCTCTATCGCGGAGGCGCGGGCGGATTCCGAGGCGACTATCAGCCCGTCGGTCAACCTGCCCATGAGATACTGGTTGCGCAGCGTCGGCTTGATTCCCTCGCCTGAATAGCTGCTGCGAACCACCAATATATCGCGACTCGCCTTGCGGGAGGAACGACCCCCAATCAAATGGTCGTTATCCAGATGGGCATGCACAATGTTCGCCCGGCACTCTTCCAGGAACCGCGGCAGCCGGCGCAGGTCGTACATGTTGTCCCGCAGGTTCAAGTGCTTGTTCAACTTGAATCGCGTGATCGGATTGAGCCCCCTTGTGGCCGCCGTCACCTCGACGCTCTTGCTGTTGGCCTTCGCGGTGCAGCACGCGAACATCACGTCGTAGCCATGCCCTTTAAGCGAAGCGCACAAATTTATCGCGGGCTCGGCGGGCCCGGTCATCTTGGTGTTGCTAAACAGATGCAATATCTTCATATTTTGTCTGTGAGTTCGAGTCGCGCATTGCCTTGTCAATCTGGCGCGAAATCCACACGCGCCTTTCGCTGAGGAGACGAACGACGGACAGAATCAGCCTGTGCTTTGTATCAAAGCGGTTGAGTTCGAAGTATTCCTTGCAGAACCTGAGCCTGTCGGTCGCGGTGATGCAGCCGGGTAGTCCGTTGAGCTGAGCCAGGTTCTTGATCTTTCGCCGAAGTGAAAGCCTTCTCGGAAATTGGATGCTGTCGGAATCAACGCAGTAGAAGCGGGTCTCTCCGTTCTCCGTTGACACGAGCAGGTTCTTCGGCGACATGTCCTTATGATAGATATTTCTTGAATGGAATTCTCTGAAGGCGCGCGCTCCATCCCTGATGAACTTGCGTTTCTGCCTCGTTTGCTCCCTCGTGAGCCGTTCCGAGACTCGGAAGTAATTATGAACCAGAAATTCGTTGAGCCGGCACGCGTTCGGTATCTCCTTCGTCACGAGATAACTGGTTCGCGGCAGCCCCAATCGTCTCTCCTCGAGGAGGGCCAGCGGCTCGGCGCAGAGCGCCCCCAGCAGCCGAAGCCGATGGTTTGCTTTCCAGGCCCGCCGCCCCCGATGCGAGAGAAACAGGGATTCGACCAGCCTGATCAAACCTCCATTCGAAAACTCCTTGACGTATAGTTTCTCCGGGGCGTTCTCAAGCACGACCGAGGTGACGGCGCTCTTGCTGGTCTGTTTGATCAGGCCCGTCCCCCCGGAGGCGCGGATTTCCTTGTGACGCGATATCGCTTCCAGAACGACACGTGTGTCGAATTCGCGTCGCCTGTATATCCTCTTGCCGTTTACCGTCTCGATGACAAAGCTTCCGCTTGTCTTCACGCAGCGTTTCGCGCGGCTCCTGATCCTGCGCCTCCGCAGGGAATCGGCCTTCGCGCGCAGGTGAGAAAGTGTCTCCTCGACTTCCGCGTCCCCGGCCGCGTGACTGTAGGACTTGAGCAGGGTGCGCAGGCCCTCTTCACCAACGAGTCCGTCAAGCGAGAAGACCAGTTTTGAGAGGTCGGCCATGCGTCTGCGCGTCGGGACGGGCGAGATGCGCCCCGTCGCGTGGAGGTCTACTATCCACAATTTGCGCGCCGAGTCAACCAGGAGATTCCCCGTGTGCAGGTCCGGGTGCCAGAATCCCTCGGCGTGCAGTTGTCGCAAGAGTTCTCCGAGAGAGACAAGGAGCTCCCCGCTTGTTTCCGACCAGGAGGCGTTGCGGCCCAGGTATTCGGCCATGCTGACGCAATCGGGTATCAGGCGCTGGAACAGGATAGCGCCCGTCCCGACTCCGCCCGAACGCTTCACCCCGAATCCGAGCGGTTCGGCAACCGGAAGCCCGCGTGCGAGCATCTGCCTGCCAATCGTCCACTCGGTCTCCGCCCGGGAGGGAAGCAGCATCGTCTTGAGGCGATCAACACGCTTATGATAAGTGTGAATTTTCACGAATATGCGACAATCGCCTTCGACAAAGGCCAGCAACTCGCGCGCCGGCTTGCGTTTGATCGGACGAAGCGATGAACCGCCGCCCGACAGGACCGAAGGGATGACATGCTCCTTGAGGATGGCGCCGTATTCGGGCGTCACCGTCCAGCGGTAACCCAACAATTCGAAATGGACACAATTCTCCATCGCCCGATCAACTCTTCCCTCTCGAACTATCGGGATGCGGCTCGACGTTGGGCGAAGGCAGCGGCGATGCGGCATCCCTCGCCTCCCTTGCGGATTGAAGAGCGCTGCTCTCCCAAAGCCGAGCATACTTCGTGAACACGCTGAACGCGGCGAGATAGCAGAGCACAAGCCCGTGCTTGCCGTCGAGGAACCCTAACCGAAGAACGTACATCTTCAAGAATCGCAGCCATGGCCGGAAGGCGAGGCGCATCCATGCGGGCCGACGACCGGCGGCGCGCAGGTCCCCCGCCGCCCAGCGTGTGTAACGCATGAATTTCTCGAAATACTGGTCGAGGTCCCGATACGTGTGATGATACAAAGCCCCCGAGAGGAACCCTTTCTTTCCGTCGATTACTACGCAGGCATGAACCTCTTTGTCCTGGTACCTGCCGCGTTCCTTGTTGAACAGCCTCAGCACCCAGTCACGCTCCCAGCCGCCGTGCCGTATGTGTTTGCCGAGAAAAAAACTCTCGCGCTTGACGTAGTACCCGTCACAGCCGTCCGGGCTTTCCAGGACGCGCTCGATTGAGCGGCGCAGTTGCCCGCTCACGCGTTCGTCGGAGTCGACGACCATGACCCATTTGTGGGCCGTCTGCGGGATTGCCCAGTTCTTCTGGGACGCCGAGTTCTTGTACTCGTGCTGGACTATCCTGTCCGTGTAGCGCCGACATATTTCGAGCGTGCGGTCGGTGCTGAACGAGTCGACCACGAATACCTCATCGGCCCACTTGACGGACTCCATGCAGTCGCGGATGTTGGCTTCCTCGTTGTATGTCGGCACGAGTATGCTGAGAGGCTCACGCATGGTATCGCCTGGTTTGCGCTATCTTTTCGATGATGGCCGTCGTGGAATGATCCTTCGGGTCTCCCACAATGGCGATTTCTCCGCCATACGAGAGAACGGTCTGCCGCTCGGGAACGCTTTCTTCCGTGTAATCCGTGCCCTTGGCATGCACATGAGGCCTGAGTTTTAGAAGCAGCGAGTCCACCGTAGGCTCGTCGAACATCGTGATGTAATCAATCATTTCAAGTGATTCAAGAATCTCTATCCGCTCTCGGTCGGGCATGATCGGCCGGTCCGGTTTCTGCAGAAGCTCGATGGAGCGGTCGCTGTTCACGCCCACAACCAGCACGTCGCCCTTCCGTTTTGCGCCGTTCAGATATCGGATATGACCCACGTGAAGGACATCGAAACAGCCGTTGCAGAAAACGATCCGTTTGCCTTCGCGCTTGAGCCGCTCCAATAGCTGAGCCAGCTTGTCATGGTCTTCGATAAATTTCGACATGCCGC
>CAZEBC010000205.1:0-6419 GCA_964510165.1 uncultured bacterium | reverse complement strand
TAGGTACAACGCCGGTTTGTCCGGCAAAGCCCCGGCCTGATGCTCAAGCAGCTCGCCAAGAGTGGTCACGTTCATGCCGGCACTCCATTTTCCTCAAAGAACTCCTTTGCCTCCTGACAGACGTCTTCCGGCCTGAAAATCGAAAGCACTTCGTCATGAAGTGTGTTGAAGTAGTTTATGTCGCTCGCGTTCATCGGCGGCAGTTGCGCGCGCGGGATCAGCTTGGCATGCGTCCAGAAATGCTCCTCGCCGACTCCGGAGTAAATCGCCATGTTAAAGCTCCAGAACCCCTTGCTGTCAAGGTATTCCATCGCAGATGAGAGACCCCGCGAGAAATCGAACCAGTCGGGCTCGGTAATATCCTGAATTGTTAAGACACCCTCGAATATGGCCGATATGTCCACGAATCCTTTGGGCGCATAGCTCGCGAGCCAGTTCACCGTCCCGCGCCTCCCGATAAATCGTTCCCCACGCCTGCGCTCCTCCTCGACAAACTCCTCCCAATAGTTCCTCCCGTGTTGCGCGGCATAGCGGCCACTCGCCTCGAGGAGTTGACGGTGATAATTGGTCGCAGTCTTGCCAGAGATTATCTGTAAGTGCGGATGAATAATCGTGCCGCCCGACAGCGGCATGTAATTCCAGTTTATCGAGCAGTATGTGGCGACCGCGGGGTCCGCCTTCTTTGCGCTCTTAAGATATCTCTGCGACGCGCGAAATCCGTCCCGAAGCAGGTCGGGCGCGAAATCGGCAAGCGGCTTGAAGTGTTCCCCTGAGAAAACGGCCACCGCGCTGAAGGTGTCATACGGATACATGTTCGGGAATACCATCGCCGCACCTTGCCGAATCCGCTCGTCTTCAAACAAGTCTGGCGGAAACTTGGGAGTGACCGACTCTACCGTCGGCGGACAGAACGGGCACCAACCCGACGACCGCTCCACTATCTCCTTAAGGTCGGGCTTCGGAAGCGCCCGAATGGGAAAGTAGATCAGGCGAGAGGTCCGGCCGGTCAGAGGGTCCACGCGAATCTCGGTTTCCCGCTCATTCGGCTGAAAGCCGGACGTCGGATCAAGGAACTTCGTTATGCATGTTTCCTTTAGAAACTTGATGGCCATGGCGATAGGAGTCCTCTTGTGTGCGAACGTGAAAGACGCGTCTTACCGGGGCAATCATTACTCTAGCATTCAAGCTCCGGGATTTTCAAGTGCGAATAATACCCCGGACAACACCCTCACCGGCCACGCGGCCCGCTTCCAGAATGCGACCGCATCACGGCGAGGACGTCGCGGAACATGCGTTCAACTGATGACTTGACAGCAAATGGGGATCAAGATACACTGGGACCGAATCACGGCCACTGTGTGTCAATGGGCTTCACGGGACTCTGGAACAGTTCCGACATCCCACGTTCATCAGCATGTGCTGGATGAATGTTTGCGGACGCTCTAGCGCAGGATGAAGAGATTATCGAGTGCGATTCTCGCAACGGGCGTTATCGCGGGTTTCCTCGCCTATTCCTATGGTGAAATCAAGGGGCAAGGCAGCGCTCCCCAAGTCACGCCCGCCAATATAGACCTCTACTGCTTGTTCGAGCCGTGGCTGGAATTCTTCAAGCGGAGCATGCGGGCGGGCGCGTTCCCGCTCTGGAATACCCATCAGGCCACCGGTCACCCGTTCTTCGCGAGCAGCAATTCGGCCCTCCTTTACCCGTTCTCCTGGCTCGCGCTGCTTCTTGACGTGCCAGCCGCGATGCTCGTTATCCAGTTTCTGAACCTCGCAGTCGGCATGCTTGGTATGTGCCTTTATGCACGCTATCTGGGTCTTAACTGGCCCGGAGCGATTCTGGGTGGCGCAGTGTTTGGTTTCCTTCAATTGGACGAATCATTCTGCAATCTCGCGCGCGGTTCGGTGCTGTGCTGGGCTCCGCTTCTCTTTCTCTCAGCTCACGCCCTCGTTGGGAGAGCCAGTTTTGGCAGGGCCGCGATCCTGGCTGTGCTTCTCACGCTCTCGTTCCTGGGAGGCTTCCCACAGTATTTCCTCTATGCCTGCATCGTCGTTACGGTCTACTTCTTGTCCTTGCTGGCGCTCTCAAGAGAAAAAAGCGCGAGGGCGCGGCTGCTCAGCCTCTGTCTGTTCGGCCTCGCCTTCGTGTTGACCACGGGACTTTGCGCGGTCCAACTGCTTCCGACCATTGAAGTGTCCTTGCAGTCGGTCCGAAACATGGGCGTTGGATTGGGGGCTTCAGCTTGGGGATCCGCGCCCGAAAGGATTGCAGCCTCGTTCTACGCCGCGACCTCCGGCACATACTGCCTTCTTATCCCGTTCGCCTTTGCCTCCCCCAAACACAGACGGACCGCCCTCGCGCTGACGGCCGCCCTGGTCTATTCCCTGCTCTTTGTGCTGTCCAAGGAAGTGGCGGTCTTGTCATTCTTCGGGAAGATACCATTCCTGGATTCGTTCAGATATCCTCAGAGAATGCTTCGCTTCAGCCTCTTCCTGGCGTCGGCCTTGGCCGCAATTGGGATGTCGTCGCTCTGGAGCAAAGGCCCCCTGCGGCTGCGCAATCCCGACACCGGCCGCCTCGACTGGTTCTGGATTCTGACAGCGGGCTACGTCGCCGTGGCGCTGTATCCGGTATCGAAGGTCGTTGCGAGTCTGATCAAAAGCTCTTCCGCGTACGTGCTGGTCCTTCTGCCCGTTGCGGCGATGGGCCTGGCGCTTCTCTTGCACCACTCCCGGTATCCGGCGCGGGTGAGGACAGTGGGGATATGTCTTGTCGCCGTGGCGGTCGTGGCGGGGCTGGGTGTGCACTGGCATGTGGTGAAGCCCGTGCTGGACCTCGTGACGTTCTTCCCTCTGCTTCTGGTTATAGGAATCGCATTGTACCACGCCGTAAAGCTTTCCGCCCCGGTCAAGGAGGGCATGGCCTGGGGCGTCGTGCTGCTGCTTGCCGTGGGGCTGCATCGGAGTAGCGATTTCTACCAAACGATTCCCTTTACGGCACCCCTCAATGAGACGGACTCCAAGACACAATGGGTTGAAGCGCAGGCGGGTTATGATCGGGTGCTCATCCACCGACGCAACAAGAACGTTGCAAGCGCGCGCGGATTCTATTCCATCTCCGACTACGAGACCTTCACGCTCACCAGATGGAGAAATTTCCTTGAGTGTGCCCTGAGTGAGAAGGAGAATACCTGTTCAAATCTTTCGCGTCCATCTATCAACTTTGGCGGCGCCGAACATTATTCTCGAGAAATCGTTCGCTCCCCACGAATGATAGGTCTGGCATCCTTGCGCTACATTGTGCGTGAAGAGCCTCTTGGAATAGGCGACTCACCGGCAACCGAACTCGGTTGGGTCCCGCGCCGCGAACTCGTCCATGACAACGGAGCAGGTGGCCGCAACCTTTACATTTACGAAAACACTTTTGCAATGCCGAGGACTTACCTTGCCGGCTCGTATCTGGTCGTCCACAACGAAGAGGAAAGCCTGCTCGCTATAAAGGACCACATCCTTGATCTCTCCCGTCTCGTGGTGCTTGAAGACGCGGAGCCTTCTTTTCCCAGCCCCGAGACTGCGACGGAGACGGGGCTTGCCCGCATCAGCGCATATGGCATCCATAAGGTCCGCATCGAGGTCCAGGCGCTCAAGCCGGCAATTCTGGTCTTGACCGACAGCTTTTATCCGGGGTGGGTGGCTCTGGTTGACGGCCGGGAAACACCCATCTGGCGGGCAAACTCTCTGTTCAGAGCAGTGGAGGTCGGACCGGGCGATCACACCGTTATCTTCAGCTATCGGCCCGCGACTTTCCGTTGGGGAGCCGCAATCACGCTTGGTATGCTCGTACTCGTTGTGATAGGATTATTGGTCGAGTATAAGAAGAACCTAAGGCCGCGAAGGCTCTTCGCGTCAAAGACAAATTGACGGCCGTGGGTGACACCGCCCCGTAATTGGAGGGGCGCCGTGGATGGCAACTCGGTTATGACTGCAACATAATGAAGCGCACACTTCCCTGGCTTCTCATTATCATCTGCATTTCCTGTTTCCTGGCAATTGTCTTGCACAAGACAAGGGAAATAGGAAACGACCCTCGCATCTCGGTCGCGAACTCCGACATGTATCTCCTGTTCGAGCCGTGGCTGGAATTCTTCAAGCGGAGCATGCGGGCGGGCGCGTTCCCGCTCTGGAATACCCATCAGGCCACCGGTCACCCGTTCTTCGCGAGCAGCAATTCGGCCCTCCTTTACCCGTTCTCCTGGCTCGCGCTGCTTCTTGACGTGCCAGCCGCGATGCTCGTTATCCAGTTTCTGAACCTCGCAGTCGGCATGCTTGGTATGTGCCTTTATGCACGCTATCTGGGTCTTAACTGGCCCGGAGCGATTCTGGGTGGCGCAGTGTTTGGTTTCCTTCAATTGGACGAATCATTCTGCAATCTCGCGCGCGGTTCGGTGCTGTGCTGGGCTCCGCTTCTCTTTCTCTCAGCTCACGCCCTCGTTGGGAGAGCCAGTTTTGGCAGGGCCGCGATCCTGGCTGTGCTTCTCACGCTCTCGTTCCTGGGAGGCTTCCCACAGTATTTCCTCTATGCCTGCATCGTCGTTACGGTCTACTTCTTGTCCTTGCTGGCGCTCTCAAGAGAAAAAAGCGCGAGGGCGCGGCTGCTCAGCCTCTGTCTGTTCGGCCTCGCCTTCGTGTTGACCACGGGACTTTGCGCGGTCCAACTGCTTCCGACCATTGAAGTGTCCTTGCAGTCGGTCCGAAACATGGGCGTTGGATTGGGGGCTTCAGCTTGGGGATCCGCGCCCGAAAGGATTGCAGCCTCGTTCTACGCCGCGACCTCCGGCACATACTGCCTTCTTATCCCGTTCGCCTTTGCCTCCCCCAAACACAGACGGACCGCCCTCGCGCTGACGGCCGCCCTGGTCTATTCCCTGCTCTTTGTGCTGTCCAAGGAAGTGGCGGTCTTGTCATTCTTCGGGAAGATACCATTCCTGGATTCGTTCAGATATCCTCAGAGAATGCTTCGCTTCAGCCTCTTCCTGGCGTCGGCCTTGGCCGCAATTGGGATGTCGTCGCTCTGGAGCAAAGGCCCCCTGCGGCTGCGCAATCCCGACACCGGCCGCCTCGACTGGTTCTGGATTCTGACAGCGGGCTACGTCGCCGTGGCGCTGTATCCGGTATCGAAGGTCGTTGCGAGTCTGATCAAAAGCTCTTCCGCGTACGTGCTGGTCCTTCTGCCCGTTGCGGCGATGGGCCTGGCGCTTCTCTTGCACCACTCCCGGTATCCGGCGCGGGTGAGGACAGTGGGGATATGTCTTGTCGCCGTGGCGGTCGTGGCGGGGCTGGGTGTGCACTGGCATGTGGTGAAGCCCGTGCTGGACCTCGTGACGTTCTTCCCTCTGCTTCTGGTTATAGGAATCGCATTGTACCACGCCGTAAAGCTTTCCGCCCCGGTCAAGGAGGGCATGGCCTGGGGCGTCGTGCTGCTGCTTGCCGTGGGGCTGCATCGGAGTAGCGATTTCTACCAAACGATTCCCTTTACGGCACCCCTCAATGAGACGGACTCCAAGACACAATGGGTTGAAGCGCAGGCGGGTTATGATCGGGTGCTCATCCACCGACGCAACAAGAACGTTGCAAGCGCGCGCGGATTCTATTCCATCTCCGACTACGAGACCTTCACGCTCACCAGATGGAAGAATTTCATCCGGATGGCAATAGGACCAAAACGATTTGATTCAAAGGCTTCATACTTCGACATCTTCATGGGGCAGATCGACGCCTATAGTGTAGACCTGCTGCAAGCTCGGCAGACTATGGGGCTGTCCTCGATGCGCTACGTGATTCTGAACGACCCTTTGTCCGCGAGCCCCGAGGACGCTCCGCAAGGGCTGAGACTCTGCTATCAGAGCGATAACGCTGGAGATATGTTCTATGTATATGAGAACACCTTCGCCGTTCCCCGCGCTTATCTCGTGAACGACTACCTGATGGTCGACTCCGAAAACGAAAGCCTCACACAGATAAAGGAACACATCAACGACCTCGCGGCCGCCGTTGTGCTCGAGAACGGCTCTCCCTCGTTTCCCCGTCCGAAGGAATCCGCCCCATGCGGAACTGCCCGAATCGAGCATTACGGAGTCAATGAAGCGCGGATTGAGGTCGAGGCGGCCCGGCCCGCCCTGCTTGTGCTGACCGACAGTCACTTCCCGGGATGGAAAGCCCGCGTGGACGGCGAGGAAAAGCTCATTTGGCGCGCCAACTCCGTATTCCGCGCAGTCGAAGTCGGCCCCGGTCGCCATACGGTCGTTTTCCGGTACGCGCCGGCAAGTTTTAAGATCGGCGTGACGGTTTCACTCCTTACTCTGCTCATCATCCTCGTCGGTCTGCTCATCCAACGCATGAATGGCACAAGGAAATCCGAC
>CAZEBC010000204.1:4870-6420 GCA_964510165.1 uncultured bacterium | reverse complement strand
AGGTCCAAAATTCTGGTGGTGGACGACGAGAAAACAGTCGTCGAAGTTCACAAGAAAATGCTCGAGCGCGACGGCTACGACGTCGTTGTGGCCCGAAACGGTCTCGATGCGCTCGAAAAAGTCTCTACGGAAAACCCCGACCTCATCCTCACCGACCTCTCCATGCCCGAAATGGACGGGCTTCAACTCTGTGAAAAACTCAAGAACGGCAAGAAGACTGGACTCATCCCTGTCGTCATGGTGACCGCCATGGACGATTTCGACAACAAAATCCGGGGAATCGAAACCGGCGCCGACGACTTCCTCGCCAAGCCTATTCGGCCGCGGGAACTGTATGCGCGAGTCAAATCGCTCCTTCGCATCAAGAGCCTGACCGACAGCCTCGAGAGCGCCGAGGCCGTCATCTTCTCCTTGGCGAACACCATCGAGGCCAAAGACTACTTCACCAAAGGACACATTGACCGCGTTTCCACTCTTGCCATGAACCTCGGCGCGCACCTGGGACTCAGCCGCGACGCGGTCAACACCCTTCAGAAAGGAGGCGTGCTTCACGACATCGGGAAAATCGGCGTCAAGGATTTCATCCTGAACAAATCCGGACGGCTGACTCCCGAGGAGTTCGAGGAAGTAAAGAAACATCCCGAGATAGGCGAGAAGATATGCAGGCCGTTGCACTCACTTGAGCCTGTCCTGCCCATCATCAAACATCACCACGAGAAATACGACGGCACCGGTTATCCGTCGGGACTGGCGGGGGAGGATATTCCGCTTCTCGCTCGAATCATGGCGTTTGTTGATGTCTATGACGCACTCCGCTCAAAGCGTGCCTACCGCGACGAGATGTCCTATGAAGCGGCCATGACGATCATGCGAGAAGAAACCGAACAAAAGAAATTCGATCCCGTCATATTCAAGGAATTCGAAAAGCTCATCGAGTCCAGCGAGGACCTCCGCGAAAAGTACAACCATTCCTGCTGATACCCACCCACTCCGTTGTCATTCCCGCGCAAGTGGGAATCCACTCCTCTTCTCCTTCATCCTTCGCCCTTCGTCCTTCCCCCCAAAAGTCCGTCCAGAGGCAGCACGCGACCGGCGCTTGTCAAACGTGTCTTTTCGGGCGCCGGTTAGAGTATAATAATGACCGATAGAGACCTCTCGTGTTCATCGGGTCTTTACGATAAGCCGATACGGGTGGAGGAGCCTTCGCAGATGAGCATCGTGAGAATCGGTGACATTGCAATAGGAGAACGGTTGCCGTTTGCCCTGATCGCCGGCCCTTGCGTCATGGAGGACCGTGTGACGTCTCTCGTGGCCAGGGAACTGAAGAATGTGTGCGCCGAACTGCAGATTCCGTTCATATTCAAGGCTTCATACGACAAGGCAAACCGGACCTCGATCCATTCCTACCGAGGGCCGGGGCTTGAGGTCGGGCTTGAAGAATTCAGGCGAATAAAACAGGAACTTGCGGTGCCTGTGCTTACCGACGTCCATGAGACAAAGGATGTCGAAAAAGTGGCGCAGGTGGTGGACGTGTTACAGGTGCCCGCCCT
>CAZEBC010000204.1:0-4770 GCA_964510165.1 uncultured bacterium | reverse complement strand
GCGACCGGCGCCGTGTCCGCCATCTACCTGGAGGTCCATCCCGACCCCGACAACGCCAGGTGCGATGGCCCGAACTCGCTCGCGCTGGCCGACGTTCCAATACTGCTCAAACAGTTGAAGAATATTCAAACTGCGATCCGTGGTTGACCCGGCCTTGATACCGGGCGTCGCCCCTGCCGAATTGCCTTTATTTTCGCCTGAATTTCGCTTTAAGCCTTGAAAATGTCACCCAAGCTTGATACAATATCTTTGTCGTATCGTGTGTCTATGTATTGACACACCCCATCATATTGTGTTAGCGCCTGCAATCATTGAGGTAACGCTGCATGGCTCAGAGGATTGTCGCCAAAGAGACCGCCGAAACGCTCGCGAAGAAGCAGCGAGAGATATCCGTTTCAGAGTTCTTCGCGAAGAATAGACACCTGTTAGGCTTTGACAATCCCAAAAAGGCGCTCTTGACCGCGGTCAAGGAAGCCGTAGATAACTCGCTCGACGCTTGCGAGGAAGCCGGCATCCTGCCCGAGGTCGAGGTCGTCATAAAGAATGTCGGTCTGGACCGATTCGCCGTGTCCGTCAAGGATAACGGACCCGGCATCGTCAAAGCCCAGATTCCGAATATCTTCGGCAAGTTGCTCTACGGTTCCAAGTTCCATACGCTCAGGATGGCGCGGGGACAACAAGGTATTGGCATCTCTGCCGCCGGTATGTACGGGCTTCTCACCACCGGCAAATCCATGAAGATAATCTCGCGCACCTCGCCGCGCAAGCCCGCGCACTACTACGAAGTACAGATCGACACGGGCAAGAACCGCCCCGAGATAATCAGGGACTCCGAGATCGAAACGGATTTTCCGCAGGGCACTCAAGTCGAGATCGAACTTGAGGCGCGCTACCAGAAGGGCCGCCAGTCAGTGGACGGCTACCTCGCGCAGACCGCCATTGCAAACCCGCATGTAACGCTCAGGTATCTGGGGCCGGACGGCGAGTCGGTCGAATATGCGCGCGCAACCGACCAGTTGCCGCCGCCTCCCAAGCTCATCAAGCCGCATCCATACGGAGTTGAACTCGGCGTTCTCATAAAGATGCTGAGGGACACCAAGAACCGCTCGCTCCTGCTGTTTCTGCGAAACGATTTCTCAAGAGTCACGCCGCGCGTGGCGAGCGAGATATGCGAGCGCGCCGGCCTGAGCGAGAAGGCCAACCCCACCCGCATCGCTCGCGAGGAGGCCGACAAGTTGTACGCGGCCATCAACCAAACAAAGATATTGAGCCCGCCATCGGACTGCGTGGTGCCGATCGGCGAGGAGTTGATCAAAAAGGGGCTCGCGCAGGTGTTCGAGGCCGAGTTCTATGAGGCGTGCACCAGGCCGCCGGCCGTCTATCGCGGCAACCCCTTCCGCATCGAGTGCGGCGTCGCGTACGGCGGCAAAGGCGCCGATGAGCTGGCCACCGTGCTCCGGTTTGCAAACCGCGTGCCGCTGCTCTATCAGCAATCGGCCTGCTCGATTCACAAAGCCATCGTGACGACCAACTGGCGCTCCTACGGACTGTCACAGTCCAAGGGCGCGCTCCCGCAGGGGCCTCTGGCAATCATGGTGCACGTGGCGTCGGTCTGGGTTCCGTTCACCTCCGAGAGCAAGGAGGCCATCGCGCATTATCCCGAGATTCTCAAAGAGATGCGGCTCGCCTTGCAGGAGTGCGGCCGCCGGCTCGGGGCGCACCTGCGCCGCCAGAAGCGGCAGGCCGAAGAGTTCACGAAACGCACGTACATCGAGCGCTACATCCCGCACATCAGCGAGGCGCTCCGCGACATCCTCGCCCTCAAACAGAAAGAAACCGACGAAATCAACGACATCTTGAAAGACGTGCTGCACAAGTCCAGAAAATTTTAGGGGAGGCACACTTAAGTGACAACCGCCATCAAATCCATAAAGGAAAACGCGCGCGCGATCCACAACAAGATCATGAAGCGGCAGAAGCCGTCAATGCGCATGCCCATCCGCGCGCTCAACAACGTGCGCTACAAGCCGAGCGAGGGCTTCTTCGAAATCTCGAACCGAAAGAAGGAGCGCACGCTCACCGTCGGCACCGTCAAGACGTTCGCGCAGACGCTCAAGATGATGGCGCTCTCGAAGGAACTTATCGAGACCGACGATATCGCCTCGAAGCGAGAGGCGTACTACATATCGAAAAACTGGAAGGACGCCGCATTCAAGGAGCAGCCCGAATCGGACACCGTGATGGACGACATCGAGGCCATGCTCGCCGTCAATCGCGAGCAGCTCGGGTTCATCCCCGAGGAGAAGGGCGGCGAGGTGGCCGGGCGGCTCATTGTGATTGACAAGGAGACCGACACGGGCAAGACGCTCAAGATTGATTGCACCCGTTTCGGCTCCGGCGCATACTCGATCCCGATCGCTGTCGAACACCTCAAGTTCGAGTCGAAGGCAAAGTTCATCCTCGCCATCGAAACCGCCGGCATGTTCCAGCGCCTCGTCAAGCACAACTACTGGAAGCGAGCCGATTGCATCCTCATCTCAATGGGGGGCGTGCCGACGCGCGCGTGCAGGCGCTTCGTCAGACGCCTGGCCGACAGCCTGGGGATACCGGTCTACGCCTTTGTGGACGGCGACCCTTACGGCATCTGCAACATCTATCGCACGCTCAAGGTCGGCTCGGGCAACGCCGCCCACCTGAACAAATTCTTCTGCGTGCCCCAGGCGAGGTATCTCGGCGTCACGCCCCAGGACATCCTCGACTACAAGCTGCCCACGCACGAACTCAAGCCGGTCGACATCAAGCGAGCCGAGGACGCGCTCAAGAACGACCCGTTCATCAAACATTACAAAGCCTGGCAGGATGCGCTCAAGCAGATGCTCGACCTCGGCCAGCGTGTCGAGCAGCAGGCTTTCGCCAAGCACGGCCTCAATTACGTCATGGACACCTACCTTCCCGAGAAGCTGGCGGACCCGAAGAGGTTTTTGCCATAAAGCGACATTGTTCGTGAGTATGCTGCAATCATCCGCATGGATACAGTCGTTCTGGCTGTCTTCGTTCTTGTCTATGTTGGAATGATCCTCGGCGAGATTCCCGGCCTCGCGCTCGACCGCACGGGGGTCGCGCTCCTGGGGACCATTGTTCTCCTTGCGGCGGGCAGCGTGACCGCGCAGGAGGCCTGGGACGCGGTAGATGTGTCCACAATCGGCCTCTTGCTCGGCCTCATGGTCGTCTCCGCGCAGTTCCGCCTCGGCGGATTCTACGCGAGCCTGACACGACGGCTGGCGACGATGCAAGTCTCACCGGCAACACTGCTCGCCCTGCTGATCCTCGTCTCCGGCGCTCTTTCCGCAGTCCTTGCAAACGATATCGTGTGCCTCGCGATGGCGCCCGTGCTGACCGAAGGATGCGCGCGCCGGCAGCTTGATCCCGTCCCCTTCCTGCTTGCTCTTGCCTGCGCCTCAAACGTCGGCTCGGCGGCCACGATCATCGGGAACCCGCAGAACATGCTCATCGGGCAAGTGCTCAATCTCTCTTTCGCCGGTTATCTGCTGGATGCCGGCGCGCCGGCGCTGCTCGGGCTTTTCGCCGTCTGGCTCGTGCTCGTGATACTGGTTCGCGGACGATGGCACAAGGCGGTCTCGGTGCCGCATGTAGAAGCGCCCGATTTCAACCCGTGGCAAACCACCAAAGGCTCGGGCGTGCTGATCATCCTGATGCTCATCTTTCTGCTGACGCCCCTCCCGCGCGAGGTCGTGGCGCTCAGCGCGGCGGGGCTTCTTTTGACCAGCCGTCGCATGGCCTCACGTGACATGCTCGGATTGGTGGACTGGCAACTTCTGGTCTTGTTCGCAGGGCTGTTCGTCGTGAATTACGCGCTCGCCGAGTCCGGCATGCTCGCCCACATGATGGAGGCGACTGCGTCCGCCGGCGTTAACCTCGGAAATCCCGTGGCCCTGTTCGTCGTGACGGTGATTCTGTCCAACTTGGTGTCCAATGTCCCTGCAACGATGCTCCTGCTGCCCGCCGCCACGTATCCACTGGCCGGCCCGATCCTCGCGCTTGCGAGCACGCTCGCGGGAAACCTCTTTATCGTCGGCAGCATCGCGAACATAATTGTAGTTGACCAGGCACGGCTGCTCGATGTTCGTATCGGTTGGCTGGAGCACGCGAAGGTGGGCGTGCCCGTGACAATTGTAACCCTGCTGTTGGCGGCGGGGTGGCTCTACCTCCGAGCCAATATCTTCTGACCACTGAAGCCCCACCCCAACCCTCTCCCACTGGGAGGGGGCAGGGTGAGGGGATGAAACACGACAGAAATTCAAGAAACCAACAGCAAGCCGTACAGGAAGGGGGAGCGAGCATGGCTTACACCGAGGTCCTATTCAAAGTCATCGCCTCGATCGCGCTCAGCGGGCTGATAGGCCTTGAGCGCGAGCGGCACAACCAGCCGGCGGGCCTCAAGACCCACATCATCCTCTGCGTGGGCGCCACGCTGATCACCATTGTCTCCATTACCATGGCGCAGGACGCCGGAGGTGAGTTCCGGAGCGACCCCACGCGAATCGCCGCCAACATCGTCACCGGCATCGGGTTTCTCGGCGGCGGCGCCATCCTGCGGATGGGCGCCACAGTGCGCGGACTCACCACCGCGACGAGCCTGTGGACCGTGGCTGGCGTCGGCATGGCCATCGGAGGCGGCTACTATTTTGCGGCCGCCCTCGTCATACTCGCGATACTGCTCACGTTGCATTTCCTCGGGCGAATGGAGAC
>CAZEBC010000203.1:0-6420 GCA_964510165.1 uncultured bacterium | reverse complement strand
GAAGCCCGTTTCCCAGATTGAAGACGGCAGCGAAGTCTGCTATAATATAGTGTTTACCTGAGGCATCTTATTGTGAACATGGGAATCTATGATGCGAGAGAAGATCAGGAACTTCTGCATCATCGCGCACATTGACCACGGCAAGTCGACGCTTGCCGATAGAATACTGGAAGTCACCAGGGCAATTTCAAGCCGCGATTTGAAGGAACAGACGCTCGACACCATGGATATCGAGCGCGAACGCGGCATTACGATCAAGGCGGCGGCGATCCGGCTGAATTACACGGCGGATGATGGTGAAGAATATTTCCTGAACCTGATCGATACGCCCGGACACGTGGACTTCTCGTACGAGGTGGCGCGCAGCCTGGGCGCGTGCGAGGGAGCCTTACTGCTCGTGGACGCCGCACAGGGCGTCCAGGCGCAGACGCTGGCCAATGCTTATCTCGCGGCGGACAGAAACCTGGAGATAATCCCGGTCATTAACAAGATAGACCTGCCGAACGCTCGCAGCGACGAGGTCAAAGAGCAGTTGGCCGATGTGGTCGGGTTGGGTCCTGAGGGCGTGCTCCTCGCGAGCGCCAAGACGGGCGCGGGCGTACATGAAGTGCTCGAGGCCGTGGTGAAGCGCGTGCCGCCCCCTTCGGGCGACGATAGCGCCCCCCTGCGGGCCGTGTTGTTCGATTCCGTCTATAACTCCTTTCGCGGCGCGATAGGCTATATCCGGGTGTTCGAGGGATCCATCAGGCCCGGGCAAAAGATACTGGCGATGTCGACGGGACACCAGTACGAGGTTGAAGAGGTCGGCATCTTCAAGCTGGAGGAGATTCCAGTCAAGGAACTGCGCGCGGGCGAGGTCGGCTATGTCATCGCGAACATGAAGAGCATCCGCGACATCAAGATCGGGGACACACTGACCGACGCCGACAACCAGGCTACGGAGCCTCTCCCCGGTTTTCAGCCGGTGAAACCAATGGTATTCTGCGGACTGTATCCGTCGGACCCGGGCGGGTTCGACTCACTGAGATCATCGCTGGAAAAGCTCAGCCTGAACGATTGTTCGTTCCGGTACGAGCCCGAGACCTCGAACGCACTCGGGTTCGGCTTTCGTTGCGGGTTTCTCGGAATGCTCCACATGGAAATCATCCAGGAGCGACTGGAACGAGAGTTCGACCTCTCGCTGGTGACGACCGCGCCGTCTGTGGTGTTTCGCGTGCATACCACCGATGGGAATTCCTTCGATATCGAGAACCCCTCGAAGCTTCCAGAGCTTTCCCGCGTCGAATATCTCGAGGAGCCCTATATCAGCGCCACCGTCATGACGCCGCCGGAGTATATCGGTTCGGTGTGCGACCTGTGCTCCACTCGAAGGGGCGAACATAAACGCACGCTGTACCTGAGTTCGCAAAGGGTGCTCATAAATTACGATTTGCCGTTAAGCGAAGTGGTGACAGATTTCTACGATAAGCTGAAGTCGGTGAGCCGGGGTTATGCCTCGCTCGACTACGAACTCATCGGCTTCCGCCAGTCGGACCTGGTGAAGCTCGACATGCTCTTGAACGGGAATCCCGTTGACGCGCTTTCCTCCATTGTCCACAAAGACAAAGCTTACATAAGAGGGAAGCAGCTTGCCGAGAAACTGCGCAGGATCATCCCTCGACAACTGTTCGAGGTTGCGATACAGGCCGCCATCGGGAACCGCGTGATCGCGCGGGAAAACATAAAGCCGCTTCGCAAGAACGTCACCGCCAAGTGCTACGGCGGCGATATCACGCGAAAACGGAAGCTGTTGGAACGCCAGAAGGAAGGCAAGAGGCGGATGAAGCACGTGGGGAATGTTGACTTGCCGCAAGAGGCCTTCATGGCTGTTTTCCAATCGGAAGACCGATAAGGGAAGGACTCAAAAAGGATGTCGAAAGCGATTTCGAAGGAAAAGGAAAACGCCGAGCAGAACGTCGCATTGGAAGAACAGCGGGAATCCGCGCTGTGGGAATGGACCAAGACCATCATTTATGCGATCCTGTTGGCTCTCTTCATCCGCACTTTCTTCCTCCAGACCTTCCGGATACCCACCGGCAGCATGGAGCCGACGCTTCTGGGCGCGATGAATCATAAGCACGGCGACAAAATCATCGTCATCAAGTTCATCTACGGAATCCGCATCCCGTTCACTAACACGAAGATTCTTCAATTCTCCAAACCGGAGCGTGGTGACGTCGTCGTGTTCGGGACAAAGGGAATCGAGGGCCTGGATCAGAAGAAAGACTTCATCAAGCGGGTGATCGGCATGGGCGGCGAAACAATCGAAATCGTGCCCGACAATCCGCGCTGGGACCCTGAAATGCACGAACTCATCCGGAACGGCGGTCATATATACATAAACGGAGAGCGGTTGACAGAACCCGAAATCATCGCCAATCGGATTTATTATCCCACGGGCGCGTACGGAATTGGTGAAATCAAGATACCCGAGGACCACTACTACGCCCTCGGCGATAACGCTGAGAACAGCAAAGACAGCCGCTATTGGGGATTCGTTCCCGAGAACAACGTCATCGGCAAGGCCGTCGCCATCTATTGGCCGCCATCGAGGATCGGCCTGGTGAAGTGATGAGCCTCGCATGACCGCCGTTTACGTTCATATCCCTTACTGTAAATCCAAATGCCCCTACTGCGATTTCGACTCCACCTTGCTCGATAAGAGCCTCAGCAAATACCTGTATTGCCTGGGCTTGGAGATCGCGGGACGGCGAGCGGAGATTTCAACCGTCGAAACACTGTACGTCGGCGGCGGCACTCCTACAGTTTTGAGCGCCGAAGATATCGAATGGCTGCTATATCTGTTGCGCGAGCAACTCCCTGTATCGCGGGATGCGGAAGTCACCGTCGAGGCCAACCCCGGCACACTCACTCGCGCAAAGGTGAGCGCACTTGCCGAAGGACGCGCAAATCGGGTCAGCCTCGGTGCGCAGAGTTTTGTCGAGACCGAACTTTCGCTCCTGGGCCGGACCCATACGGTGTCCGATATAGCAAAATCGGTCTCGCTGCTTCGTGCGTGGGCAATCGAAAACATCAGTCTCGATTTGATATATGGGACGCCGAACCAGACGATGGAAACTTGGCGTGAGTCGCTTGAGCGCGCGCTCGACCTGAGGCCCGAGCACATCTCGACATATTGTCTCACCTACGAGCCGGAAACCCGGTTCGGCAAGCTGCTGAAGCAGGGCAAGCTTAAGAAGAAATCCGACGACGAAGAACTGGACCTCTATGAGACGGCCCATCAGACGCTCATCGCCGCAGGTTACGAACACTACGAAATATCGAACTTCGCCCTCCCCGGAAGGCGCTCTCGCCATAACATGGTGTACTGGCGAAATGACGAATACCTGGGGCTCGGGGCGGGCGCGGTTTCTTATCTTGACGGTGAGCGGATAACCAATTACCGCGACGTCGCCGACTATATCCGAGCCATGGACGAGGAGTTGACCGCGGAGGACGAGGTCGAAGAGATATCACCCCAAATGCAGGCCGTTGAGACGATGATACAGGGACTGAGACTCAGCGACGGTGTGGACCTTGCCGCATTCGAGTCGCGCTTCTTCGACAATCTCTCGCTCTTCTTCAAGCCCCAGCTTGACGAACTTGTCTCGCTCGGTCTGCTCGAATTCACGCCCGCCGCCGTGAGATGCACGCTTCGGGGTTGGCATCTCGCCAATGAGATCGCGCTCAGACTCTTGCCGTAGCACGGAAACAGCGCCAGACTGTTTGCCTTTTCACGGAGGGCTGTGGTATCATACGGCCCGCAATAGCAGTCGGCCCTGTCCCAATTCCGAAAAACAAATGGCAAAGACAGGTTTCGTCTACCACCCCATCTACCTCGAGCATCTCACCGGTACCTGGCATCCGGAGCGTCCGGACCGTCTGGCGGCAATCATCCAGGCGATTGAAGGCGCGGGGCTTGATGACTGCCTTGTCCATGTGACTCCTTCCGCCTGCCCCCTTGAATACGTCTCGGCGGTTCACACCGAACGGTTGATAGGCCAGATAAAGCGCCTCTGCGGGGCAACACTTCAGCATATCGACCCTGATACGGTCGTCTCAGAAAAATCCTTTGACGCCGCGCTCTTCGCTGCGGGCGCGGGAATTGCCGCCGCCGATGCGGTCATGAGCGGCAGAGTTGATAACGCCTTTTGCGCGGTGAGGCCGCCCGGGCATCATGCCGAGAGCGATCGCGCCATGGGATTCTGTCTGTTCAACAATGTCGCCATCGCCACGCGATACCTCCAGCGCACCCACCGAATCGAAAAAGTACTCATCGTTGATTGGGACGTGCATCATGGGAACGGCACACAGGAGATCTTCTACGAGGACCCGACGGTCCTCTACTTCAGTTCCCATCAATATCCACACTATCCGGGAACCGGAACCATGCACGAGGGCGGCAGCGGCAAGGGGGAAACCTTCACCGTTAACGCCCCGCTGAGGGCTGGCTGCGGAGACAGGGAATATCGCGAGGTTTACACACGGATGCTCCCGCCGGTGGTTGAAGTGTTCAAGCCCGATTTCATGCTGATATCGGCTGGCTTTGATGGGCATCGCGACGACCCGCTCGCCGGAATGCGCCTGACAGAAGAGGGCTATGCATGGTTGACGCAGTTGTGTGTTGACCTGGCCCAAAGGCATTGTCACGGCAGACTCATCTCGATGCTCGAGGGCGGATATGACCTGCGGGCGTTGGGCGCGTCGGTGGCCGCTCACCTGCGCGTGTTATGTGGCCTCGAAAAGGCCGCTCCCTCCGCGTAACCAGCCTCAAGGAGACAACCCATGCGAAAGATGGTGGACTACTTTGAAAAACCAGGCCCGGAGAACACCGCGCGTTGCCTGGAAATCGCCAAACAGGCGGTCCTCGACGGCATGAGACACGTGGTGGTTGCCACCACCGCGGGCGACACGGGCGCAGCCGTGGCGGAAGCCCTCGCGGGTACGAACGCCAATGTGGTGGCAGTCACACACAGCGCCGGCTTCAAAACAGCCAGTGAACTCGAATTGAGCGAGGAAAACCGGCGAAGGATACTGAAGGCCGGCGCCAGAATCTATACGGGCACAATCCTGACCCATTCACTCGAAACTTCGCTCGCCACGCAGTTCCAGGGAGTCTATCCGACCACGCTCATTGCGCTGTCTTTGAGAAGGCTGGGACAGGGAATCAAGGTGGCATGCGAGATCGTGATGGAGGCATGCGATGCAGGCCTCATACCCGAGCAGGCGGAAGTCATTGCGATCGCCGGGACTGGCAGAGGCGCCGACACCGTGGCCGTCCTTCGGTCAGCCGCTTCAAAAAGATTCCATGAACTGAAAGTGCTTGAGATTCTGGCGAAACCTCGGGAGTAACTCAGGGGTTCATGGGGACCAGCGTCAATGCGACACCAGGAATTACTTAAACGAGAGAGTGCGTTGTTGCTCGTGGTGGATTTCCAGGAGAAACTACTCGCCGCCTTTCCAGAGCCGGAAACCATTTTGACAAGTTGCGTCAAAATGATCGCGTTCGCAAAAGCCCTCAAGCTTCCCATCCTGTGGACCGAACAATATCCAAAAGGGCTCGGGCGCACGGTGAAAGCCGTCGCGGACGAATTCTCGGGCCTTGAGCCGATAGAAAAGCTGAGCTTCAGTTGCTTTGGGGAATCGCGCTTCGTGAATCGTCTCGCTGAATATCCGTGGGCCAGTCAGCTCCTGCTGTGCGGGATCGAGACCCATATCTGCGTGGAACAAACAGCGCTTGACGGTATCGAGGCGGGCTACCAATTGCATATTATTGCCAATGCGTGCGGCTCAAGAAAGCCTGAAGCCCATGACATCGCGCTCAGGAGAATGGCGCAGGCGGGAGCGATTCTGAGTTGTTCGGAGTCGGCGATCTATGAGATACTCTCGAGGTCCGATGCCCGCGAGTTTCGGGACGCCCTGAAGATAGTGAAATAATGCTCTTTTAGGATATCCACAATAAAATTAGTTTTTCGAAAATTTTCCAGAGAAAACACTTGACAAACGCAGCCGCATGTGATACGATTCATTTGCCTTCCAAAACGACTTGCCTTCTAGGATGAGGAGAAAGATAAGTCCACTGTATCATTGCATTGGCAAGAAAAGGCGTTCGGGCCGTTTAGCGGACGCCGGTTAATCTTGTCCCTGTCTTTACACTACTCTCTAATCTCAAGAAAAGTGGGGCCTTATTTTTTACGGCTGATTCATGGGGGGTGTACCATAGCGTGGGAATTCATGCCGGACGTTTTGTGGTTTTGTGAGCGGGCGGCATGGTTTTTTGTGCAGGAGGGAAAGTGGGTCGGTGTTCATTCTGGAAAGGAGTAGAAGTATGAGCAAACTGTTTCGTGGCCGTAAGGGCTTCACTCTTGTCGAACTGCTGGT
>CAZEBC010000202.1:0-6429 GCA_964510165.1 uncultured bacterium | reverse complement strand
GGCACAGCAGCGGGCACAGCGTTGCTCAGGTGACTTGCGCCATGCTTGCAAAAGCGCCGTATGCTATGGTAGACTTCAGGCGAATGTGGTTAATCATGCCGTGCCGCGTAACCCCCTGCATCGCTGCCGTTGGAACTCTAGCGCCGTATTTCCGATGAAAGAAGAGGATTTTCGAGGTCTGAACAGAGTGTCGAAGACTGCGGGAAAGCGCGTACACATCACCACGTATGGCTGCCAGATGAACCAGCATGATTCCGATACGCTTCTGGGCATCCTGGAGGAAGCCGGATACGTGATGTCAGGGACCCCCGAAGATGCCGACGTGATCCTGTTAAATACTTGCTGTGTCAGGGATCACGCCGAGCAGAGGCTGTATGGGAGGGTCTCGCAGCTCAGGGCGCTCAAGCTCAGGAACGCGGACCTGATCATCGGGATTGGGGGGTGCGTCGCGCAAAAGGAAGGGGAGAATCTCACCAGGAGGTTTCCGCACGTTGACCTTGTCTTTGGTCCAAACGCGGTGACTGAGATATCGAGTCTTGTTCAAAGAGCGAAGGAGGGGAGGAGGCCGGTGATCGCTATTCCCGAAGACGGCGAATCTCTCCGCTCCGACCAAGTTGGCTCCCACCGTTTGCGCCTGCATGCGTGGGTATCAGTGATGCGGGGCTGCGACAATTATTGTTCATACTGTGTAGTTCCATATGTTCGCGGGCCGCAACGAAGCAAGAATCCCGAAGAGGTGGAGCAGCAGGTTCGTTCGCTGGCCGAGAAAGGAGTGGTCGAGGTGACGCTCCTCGGCCAGAATGTGAATTCGTATGGACTGGACCTGGGAGTCGGGGTTACATTCGCGCAATTACTCGAGCGGCTTGATGCGATACCCGGCATCCGAAGAATCCGCTTTACGACGTCACACCCAAAGGACATCTCTGTCGGCCTTATGCACGCGATTCAGCGTCTTCCGAAGGTATGCGAACATATCCACTTGCCAGTTCAGTCAGGCTCCACCCGTATCCTGGAACTGATGAACAGGCGTTATACCTCCGACGACTATCTCCGAATAGTTGACCAACTTCGCGATTTGGTCCCTGAGATAAGCCTGACTACGGACATCATTGTCGGTTTCCCCGGCGAGAGCGAAGAGGACTTTCAGAAGACGCGTGAGCTTGTCGAGCGTGTGCAGTTTGACGGCGCATATATTTTCAAGTATTCCAACAGGCCGGGCACAAAGGCGGCTCAGCTCGCCGGAGCGCTCGATGATGCGACGATCACGAGGCGGCACCGCGAACTGTTGGAGTTGCAGAAAGGAATCAGTCAAGGGCGGCTTAAAGGTCTGCTGAACACCGTCCAATCCGTTCTCCCGGATCAGGTTGACTCGAAGCGGAAGGGCCATCTGGCAGGACGCACAAGGGGTCATCGAATGGCGAGTTTCCGAGCGGACAATTCGTCTATTGGCCGAGAGATTGACATATCGGTAGACCGTCTCGAAGGATGGACCCTGTTGGGAAAGCCTTGTCACGGACACGGCCATCATAGTGGGGAAGGCTGCGCCTTCTGAAAGGAACATTCAGGTGAGCGACGAAGTCACCCCGATGCTCAAGCAATACAGCAGGATCAAGGAGATGCATCGGGATTCAATCCTTTTCTTCCGAATGGGCGACTTCTACGAGATGTTCTTCGAGGACGCCAAGATCGCCTCTGAGATTCTCGACATAGCTCTGACTTCGCGTGATTCCACCCGCAAGGAAAACCGGATACCAATGTGCGGGGTTCCGTACCATGCCGCCAGAAGTTATATCGCGAAGCTGCTTCGGGCGGGCAAGAGGGTGGCCATTTGCGAGCAGATGGAAGACCCGAAACAGGCACGGGGTCTTGTCAAGCGCGAAGTGATACGCGTGATAACGCCGGGAACCATTCTGGAACCCGAGATGCTCGAGGAGAGCGCGAATAACTATCTAGCCGCCGCGTTCATCGCGGATGAGGGGGTGGGCTTTGCATTCGTGGACGTCTCGACCGGCGAATTCCAGGCTACAGAGAGGAATGGCGGGAACGTTCTTGACATTCTCAGTGAGGAGCTTCTCAGGATCGGGCCTTCTGAGTTCCTGTTTCCGGCGTCCAGGGTGGAGCCCGCGCTCAAGGCGCGCCTTGACAAGGACTGTCCGGACACTGCGGTGAAGCCCCTGGACGATTGGATATTCTCGCATCCTCAGGCGGTTTCCCTCATAACTTCGCATTACGGACTTCATTCGCTCGGCGGCCTGGGGCTGGACAGCATGCCGCTTGCGACATTGGCGGTCGGCGCGATCATCCAGTACTTGAAGGACACCTACAAGGCCTCCTTGCATCACCTGCGGCCTCCCGCTCTGATCGCGCGGTCCGAACACATGATAATCGATTCCAATACCCGTCGGAATCTGGAACTTCTGTGCACGCTTCGGGACAAGAGCAAGCGAGGGTCGCTCCTGGGGGTCCTGGACACCACCATTTCCTCGATGGGCGGGAGAAAGCTGAGGAACTGGATATTGCAGCCGCTCATGAGTACCGAACACATCGTGGCAAGACAGGAAGCTGTGGCGGAACTCGTGGAAGCAAACGCGATGCGGTTGAAAATCCGGACCGAGCTCAAGGACATCCATGATATCGAGAGGCTTGTAGGAAGAATTGCGGGACCGGGCGCGAATCCGCGCGATATGGTTGCGCTGAAAGACTCGCTCTTGAAGGTCCCACGGCTGAAGGCGCTGTTGGCCGAGAGCCGCTCGCAAACCCTGGCTTCGATAGCCAGATCATTGGACCCGCTTGAGGATATGACTTCGCTGCTGTCCCGAGCGATGGTTGACGCGCCGCCTCTCAGCATGGCAGAAGGCAACATCATTCGAGACGGCTACAGCGCCGAACTGGACGCGTTGCGAAGCATGGTCAGGGACGGCAAAGACTGGATCGCGCAACTTCAGAAGAAGGAGATAAGGCGGACTGGAATCAACTCCTTGAAGGTGGGCTACAACAAGGTATTCGGTTATTACATTGAAGTTACCAAGCCCAACCTTTCACTGGTTCCGCCGGATTATATTCGCAAACAAACCCTCGTCAATGCCGAGCGCTTCATCACGCCGGAACTCAAGGAGCGCGAGAGCGCCATCCTGGGGGCCGAAGAGAAGATGGTCGATCTGGAGCGAGAACTGTTCCAATCACTGAGAGACGCGGTGGCGGGCCAGGCCGCCCGAATCCAGACGGACGCGGAGCTGATCGCGGAAACCGACGCCATTCAATCACTCGCCCACGTTGCCGCCGCCAACGATTATTGCCGTCCTGAATTGACCACCTCGTTCGATATCGAGATCGAGGATGGCCGGCACCCGGTCCTGGAGCAGTTGAACCTCGGACAGGCATTCGTTCCGAATGACACGGTCATGAAAGAGAACGCCTCTCTCCTGGTTATCACCGGTCCGAACATGGCAGGCAAGTCCACCTACCTCCGACAAGTGGCCTTGATAGTGCTGTTGGCTCAGACCGGAAGCTTCGTGCCGGCCAGACGGGCCAGGATTGGACTGGTAGACCGGATATTCACCCGGGTCGGCGCATCGGACAACCTTGTGGGCGGAGAGAGCACGTTCATGGTCGAGATGAATGAGACGGCAAATATCCTCAACAATGCGACGCGACGCAGCCTGATCATCCTGGACGAAATAGGCAGGGGCACGAGCACCTATGACGGGATGAGCATCGCGTGGGCGGTGGCCGAATTCATCCACAATAAGATCGGGGCCAAAACCCTGTTCGCCACGCACTACCACGAACTCACTGACCTGGCGAAGGAACTGAACAGGATCGAGAATCTTAATGTGGCGGTGAAGGAATGGAATAATCAGGTCATTTTTCTTTATAAGATCATTGCGGGGAGTTCGGACCACAGCTACGGCATCCATGTGGCCAAATTGGCTGGGTTGCCGGTCGAGGTTATCCAGCGTGCCCGAGCGGTGCTCATGGAGCTAGAGAAGGCTAATCCGCGCCGAAAATTGACTCGAAAGACGGAAACAAACCAGCTTCCCCTCTTTGTGTCCGGCCCGACGGCCTCGCCCGTTGAGGAAGAATTGAGAAACCTCGACATTGATCGACTTACCCCGCTCGATGCGTTGTCGAAATTGGCGGAACTCAAAAAGAAAATGAAATCGGAGGGCAGGTGAACGATGAAGGCCTATGTGCTGCTCAGTCTGGTACCTGGATTGGAGGAAAAAACGCTTTCTCAAGTCCGGGTGATCCCGGGTGTCCGCGAGGTCAACCCGGTCTTCGGGCACTGGGACACCATTCTCATCATTGAGGCCGATACCCTCGATTCCCTGTCGCGCTTGGTGGTGCGTCAGATTCGAGGTATTCAAGGCGTTCAGGCCACAGAGACATTGGTCGCCGGAGAGATTTGATATTTTTATTATAGTTTGAAAGGAACGGATTCGGAAGCTCGGGCAAAAAAAACCTCTTGCTCAAAGGCACGAGAAGATGTATAATGAGGCTTTGTGACCCGCCGATTATCTGTCACAAGAAAATCATGGAAATGGCAAGGAGGCTGAAAAATGGCAATTGCGAGGGTCTGGATTAGTGAGGACTGCACCGGCTGCGGGCTCTGCGAGACTACGTGTCCCGACGTATTCCAGCTCAACGACACCGCGAGCGTCAAAGAGGGCGCTGACCTGAACGCGAACGAAGACTTGATAAAACAGGCCGCCGAGGAGTGTCCTACTGAGGCCATTCAGGTGGAGGAAGCGTAGTTCCCCCCCTCGGAACTGACACGGCCTGCCCGATTACGGGCAGGCCGTTTATTCTTTAGGGCGCAGCGTTCCGATCTGCTCGCGGGCATCCCTGTATCCCTGTTCGATGAATTTCTTGGCCTTGGAGGGATGAAACTTCAATAGGCTTAACATGCCGAAGCCCTCCATGTAGGTGCTCGGCTCAACCACATACGCCTCCACATCACGGTACATCGAATGAGTGAAGTCCCTGTGCAGTATCTCCCCGCTGCCGGTGTACACCCACATGACGTCATAGAAACGCGCGAGCACCTGATATATGTTCTTGAATCTATCGAGTCTCGGGAGAGTTCTGCCGATGCAGAGGAGCATGAAAATGCGGGTCGCTCCTTTGCGAAGGGCGTATTCGAACGGGACATTCCATACAAAGCCGCCGTCGCACCAGTAATCCCCCTTGAAGCGGATGGGCGGAAAGAGGCCCGGTATCGTGTACCCGATCCTCGAAACGGTTCGCAGGTCTTCCCACGTTCTCTCGGTCCGATTGGATCTCAACTCGCCGGCTCCGGCGGAGAGGTTTGTCAGGATAAATGATACCTCGACGGGGCTTCGCAGGATTTTAGGAAAGTCAAAATACTTTTCAATTGTCTCGAAGACTTTCGTCATCGACAACAAGGAATTGCCAAGGAAAATGTTCTCGCGCACGCTCAGGCCGCTGATAACAGGTTTGGAGCGGAACGTAGTCCAGAACTCCTCCATCTTCTCTACGCCTCCCGTCGCATAGAGACACGCGTTTATAACCCCGATCGAACTGCCAATAATGACATCGGGCTTAACTCCGATCTCCTCCAGATACTTCATTGCGCCTGCTTGATGCGCGCCCCGTGATGCGCCCCCTTGGAAAAGTATGGCGGTTTTACGACGGGTGGACGCCTGCTTGCTGATATCCCGGATTTGTTTTCGTCTCTGTTGCGCCATTGGTTCTCCTGATTCGTTGATCTCAAGTCAGCGACAAACAAAGGGCTACTTAATCATATCACAGTTTGAGTGTAACGGAACGGGCGAGAAGAAATCGCTCGGCACGAAGGAGGGCGTGTGCCCGGTCGCAGCGGCTATTGCTTGTCGGAGAGCAGGAACTTGTGGTCCGGCGAGAATTTGAATTCGCGTGAGTATCGCCCCATGCGTTTGCCCTGCTCCACCAGCATCTCAACATATGTTGAATTGACGTAGCGTCGGGGAAGTTTGAGCGTCCGGACAATACCGTCGATTTCGGCCTCCGTGGGCGCCTCAACTTCGACGAACAGGCCCAGGTCCGGCAATTCATCGATGACGATTTCCGCCGCGCCCAGACGCCATGTCTCTCGAACTTTCTCATAGTAGAGCCATTGGACCAGGCCGACTGCATCCAACAACGAATGCGCGGGCGAGCCGGAGGGAAATTCGAGCTCGATTTCTTCCCTCTTCTTGAATTCTGAGTCTTGTCTGGGGCCTTTGAACGTCAACGTGAGTCGTCGGTCCTCTCTGAGTCTGAGAAGCTTGTCCGCACTTGTAAAGGTTCGCTCGCGACGGTCATATAGCCAGTTCTTTTCCAACACCCTTCCCTCAAAGCTGGCGCCAGCCGCTCGCAATTGATCCCTGAGCTTGAAAGGGCTCTTCAACTGCAACTTGGCCTCTGTCTCCATTGGCATCGGTACCTAGT
>CAZEBC010000201.1:0-6445 GCA_964510165.1 uncultured bacterium | reverse complement strand
GGTTGTGGACCGGCGAGTTCACTGTTCCGGGACTGAGCCAGGCGGCGCCCTCCGGGGTGTATGAATCTCTGAAACGCTTCTACTACGATACTGCCATGGCGGCCAATCAGGGGACGTTCGCCTCGCTCACTGAACTGGTCGGCCCCGACAGAATCGTTTTCGGAACCGATTATCCGTACATGCCGGATTACGCCATTGGCGAATTTGCGCGAGAAATCGGAGAGTATAACCGGTTCGATAGGTATGCGAGAACCGCGATAGAATGCGATAATGCGGTGGAGTTGTTTCCGCGACTGCGAGAAGGAGGATGAACAATGAAGGCTGACAACGGCTTGACGCGAAAAGCGTTTCTTGCGGGGACAGGCGCCACCGTTATCCTTGCCGCTGGTGGGATGGTGTGGCGGGCAGAGTCAGGCGTGTTCACCGCAGAGGAAGGCCCGGCGTACGAACTCTGGAAGCAGCCATGGCCGCCTGCCGGAAAGGGTCCGGAAAACCTCGTCGCGGCCGCCGTGCTCGCCGCGAGCCCGCACAACAGCCAGCCGTGGCTTTTCCGAATCGAGGAGAATCGGATAATTCTGTTCGCCGACCGAAGCCGCAAGATCGAGGCCATTGATCCGGATGAGCGTGAGCTTATGCTCGGCCTCGGGTGCGCGCTTGAAAATCTTGTCCTGGCGGCGGAAGCTCACGGGTACGAGCCGGACGTCTCGCTTCTTACCGAGGGAGCAGAGAGCGATCTGGTGGCCGATATCGTTCTGCGACAGGCTGAGCCTGCGCCGGACCCGCTCTACCACATGATCCCGAAGCGCCGCACGAATCGCGCGCGGTATTCGGGAAAACCGATTCCGGAAAGCGAGCTGGCGGATTTGGCGAAATTGGCCGAGGCCGACCCCGGCCTGCGTCTGCATCTTTATGTCGGAGAGAAGGAGCGTGAGCCGGTCGGCGATTTGATCGTGCGCGCGTGCGAAATACAGGCGAATGACTCCGCCCAGCACGCCGAGACCGCCTCTTGGTTCAGAAAGAACGATGAAGAGATCGCGCAGCACAGGGACGGCATCACGATCGATGCGGGCGGAAGCCCGTATCTTATGCGCGCGCTCGCCAAGCTGGTAATTTCGGACAAGATGATACACGGGCCGTCGTTCGGCAAGGCGTTCGTCAAGAGTACAAAGGCCCAGGTCGCGTCAGCGTCGGCGTTCGCGCTCGTCTCCGGCGAGGACAAGTCAGCCGTGACATGCCTGCGCGCGGGACGGCTGTACCAGCGGATTCATCTCTGGGCCACCAGCCGAGGTATCGCGCTCCAACCCATGAACTATCCGATCGAGAATCGGTCGGAGCTATGTGAGGAAGTTGCGACCGTGTTCGGAACGACCGGCCGTGAGGCATTGATCCCGTTCCGGCTGGGCTACGGCCCCGATGTTTCCCACAGCCCTCGGCGCGCGCTGGCTGATGTCATCGCGGGCTAGCACGGAGCCTTTGGCAAGGACCATTTTTCTGAAAATCAGTGCTCTATCCCCGGCCTATTTGTACTGCTCGCGCAGGACGCGTTTGAGAATCTTGCCGGTCGGCGTGCGGGGGAGGCTGTCGGTGAACACGACCGACTTGGGGATTTTGAACCGTCCGATTTTGCCTTGGCACCATTCGATCAACTCTTCCTGGGTCAATGAGTGTCCTTCGCGCAGGACTACTACAGCTCGGACGGCCTCGCCCCATTTCTTATCGGGATACCCGATGACTCCGACATCTGCGATGGCGGGATGGGACAACAGCCTGTCCTCGATCTCGGCGGGGTATATGTTTTCGCCGCCGGAGATGATCATGTCTTTCTTGCGGTCCATGATGTAATAGAAACCGTCCTCATCCATGCGGGCGATGTCGCCGCTGTGGAGCCAGCCGTCGACAATGGTGGCGGCGGTGTCCTGGGGACGATTCCAGTAGCCCTTCATCACGTTGGGCGCTCGCATCAGAACCTCGCCGGTCTCTCCCACGGGTACGTCATTGCCCTCCATATCCACCAGTCGTATTTCGGTGTGCATGAACGGCCGTCCGCAGGAGCCGGCCTTTTTGTGCGCGTAGACGCCGTCCAGCACGGTGCCGGTGTTGCACTCGGTCATGCCGTAGAGTTGTCGCACCTGGATGCCTGCCTGCTCGTACTCGTTGAGCAGGGTGACCGGCACGGGCGCGGCGTACACCAGGATCACCTTAACCGAACTCCAATCATATTTCTCGAAATCGGGCACAACCTTGAGAAACATGAGCAAGGCCGGCACCGACCCGAACGCGTAGACTTTTTCTTCTTCGATGAGTTCCAGGAAGCGCTGCGGGTCGAAAGTCCTGAGCAATACGGACCGCGCGCCGGTATGAACGCACAGGGGCGGCCCGGCCAGAGCGCCGATGTGGAACAGGGGCAGCGCAATCAGGATGGCTGCGCCGAATTCGGGAATGGTGGACTGGATGTTGACGTTGCTCCAAAAGTAGTAGGAGTGGGTCAATTCGGCGCCTTTGGGCCGACCGGTGGTTCCGGAGGTATACAGAATGGTCAGCGTATCCTCGTTTTCTCCGACCAACTCCGGCTCATCGGCGGAGGCCGCGCCGATGACGGCCTCGTATGATTGCGCCCACTCGGGCGGGTTGTCCATTATGGCGATCAGTTTTTTGGTCGGAATCTCGTTTCGGATCGAGTCCACGGTGTCGACGCATTCCGGGCTGAACACGAACACTTTGGGTTCGCTGTCCGAAAGAATGTATTGAATTTCCGGTGGGGCCAGGCGGTAGTTCACCGGCACCATGATGGCTCCGATCTTTCCGAGGCCGAACAAGAGGTCGTAATACTGCGGCTCGTTGAAAGCGAGGACCGCGACGCGGTCGCCCTTCTTTACGCCGATGGCGGTCATGGCGTTCGCCAGTTGATTGGCGCGCGCGTTCAACTGAGAGAAGGTGCGGCGGACTCCCTCGCAGACCAGGCCCTCCTTTTCGGGACTCAACAAAGCCCGTCGGGTCAACATGTGGCCAATGTTCATTTCAGTTCCCATTTCGAATCTCCTTGGATGGACCTATTACCCTCTGATGGGTGAGGAATTGCTGACAAAGTATATATCATCGAGGGTCGTGTTTCCAAGATGGGGGCGCCCCTGTTGGGCGCCGGGCGGCTAGTCTTGGCGAGCTTGGCCTATGCGACAGATTCTTTCGATTTCCGCCGAACGACAAGGTCCTTTATCACGCCGGCGGTGGTGGTCGGCTCGATGCACAGGTCGCCGTCGACGGGGGTTTGACAGAGGAGGCCTGCCTTGCCGTTGACCTTTGCGGCGCATCGCGCGCAGATGCCGAGACAGCATCCGGCGTGGTCGTAGTAGGCGAGGGAGCCGTCGAGGTTCTGATAGATGTAATCGAGCGCGTTCATGGCGCTCATGCCCTCGGTGAACGGCACTTCATAGTCGCGATAATATGGTTGCGCATCAGATTGCGGGTCGAACCTGAAAATCTTGACCGTGATCGTTCTTTGAGTCATTGTTCATCGCCTTTCGCTTCAGCGGCTAATGGTGACCACCCACCTCCGAGTGCGCTTTTATCATCATCTTCATCATATCGAGGTACGGCACGACACCGGTTGGGGGAATGATCGTCGTGGCTGTTACAGGTCTATTGGCGATCTTCAACGCATTGCCGGAACTCTGAACCACGCTTTCGCAGAGCCAGGTGTCGTTGTCGGTATTCGGGTAGTCCTCGCGGTAGTGCACACCGCGGCTCTCGGTGCGCCGCAGCGCGCTCTTCGCCGACGCCTCCAGCAGATACATCATGTTCCCAAGTTCCAGCGCGTCGATCCATTCTTTGTTATAGGCGCGGCTTTTCGCCGACGTCGCAAGCTGGGGCAATTCGTCCTCTTTCACAGTTTCGAGAAGAACAATAAAACTTTGAAGCTCGTTCTCATTGCGGATAGGGCCGAGGCTCTTGTGCGCCGACTCCTGGACGCGTCTTCGGATGGGGGCGGGCTGCGCGCCCTTTTCGCGCCTGAGTGGAGATTCGGCGGATTCCTCACGCACTCTGAAATCGTCCGCGCGCGGTCGGGCGGCGTCGGCTCTCTTGGAATACTCACCCGCGTTGCGGCCGGCGTCGGCCCCGTGCACGAGCATCTCCGTGATGGCGGCCGCAATGCGATTGGCGCCGAATGGGCCAAGCGTGCATTCGCCCGCGGCATACAGGCCGCGAACGCCGGTCTCGAAGCGGTCGTTAATCACGATGCCGCCATCGAAGTATTCGACCGCGTAACCCACCTCGACGGATTCGCCGTCTTTTAGCTTGCGGCCAAGCTCCGAGAGGTCAAGCCCCTTGTATTTCCAGTTGGGGAACAGGAAGCCGGCCACCGCCTCAACCACCTCCCACGGCGTCTCTCCGCGATCGTAATAGACCCCGCCGTGAGGCGAGCCCCGTCCCTCGCGCACCTCCTTTGCGGTCGCGAGCGAAATGAAGCTCTTGTTCCATTCCATTGTCGTGCCCTTCTCGACAATGTAAGGGTCATAGGCGTCCAGAAAGGTCTGTCCCGCCGCATTAGTGAGGCGGCCCCCCAAGACGGTATTAAGGATATACGTGGCGATGCTGCCGAGCCAGCGCGGCGGATGAATGAGCACATTGCACGCGAACGTGATGAACTCCATGTTGCCGATGTCCGCGCCCGCCCGGTGCGCGATGGCGATTCCCTCGCCCGAGAGGTCGCGCATGCCCGTATTCGGCCAGAACGCCTTGTGCCAGCCGCCGCTGGCCATGACGACCGCCCTTGCGTGACAGCGGATGAATTCGCCGGTCCGAATGTCGAGACAGAGCCCGCCGTTGACCGCGCCCTCATGCGTGAGGAGGTCTATGAGCATGACGTCCTCGAGCAGTTCGACGCCAACCGAGCGCGCCTTGCGAAGCAGAGCGTCCATGATGCCGGTGCCAGTGGTGAGTATCGCGCGCTCTTCGGAATGGAGCACGGTGATTCCCCAGTCCAGCAGTTCCTTGAGGCGGGCCGGGGCCGAGCGCACATACTGCTCGACGAGTTTCTGATTGTTCAGGAAGTAGCCCTGGTGCACGATATCGCCGAAGAATTTTTCGGGGCTGTCGTTGGGGGCTCCGGCGAAGCCCATCTCGCCAAGGGTCCGACCGTCAACGGTGAAGTCGGCCCCGGCCATCGGGGTCGCCCCGCAGCGCGCAAGCGGCCCCTTGCTCAGGAGGGTGACTTTCGCACCTGTCTCCCTTGCGCCGATTGCTGCCCTGAACCCCGCGCCGCCACCGCCGACCACGAGCACATCGGTTTCGATTGTCTGAACGGGCATGTTCGATCTCCTGAAAAAGCATCAGCGTGTAGAGGCACGGCGCGCCGTGCCCTGCGGGGATCAATCATCCTGTAATTCGAACCGGAAATCGCAGAATTTTGCGCCTTCCATGATCGTCTGGGTGCGGGTGAGCCTGATCTTCGGGTTGAAGCCCTCAACCATCGCGAAATCGCGCGCGCACGAAAGCAGATATCCGAGGTCATGAATGCCGAGCCGCTCGTACATCTCGACGAATTTGCAGCGGGTGACGTTCAGCGATATCTTCGTCGGGCCGGCTTCGAGCACCTCGTATTCCAATGCGCCGCTCTGACCCCAGAACGCAGTCGTGTTTGCAAAGTCCTGCATGCTGTTGCCGCCGAGAAGGCCCGCGAGCCCGGCGCCGCTCTCTCTATCAAGCGATGCGATCACCTTCTCGACCACATTCAAAGTGCGCTCTCTGCCGAACTCCTCGATAAAGGCTCGGAGCAGAGGCCCCGCGATGCGCGCCTCGATTTGCCTGGTCAGCAGTCCGATGCTGGCGATTTCCGGGTTCAGTGAGTCTTGAGGCATTCTCCGCCTCCTTGTCTATCTCTCAACCGAATACGTGTATAATATACCGAACCGGCAAGAGAACACCACCCCGCCTCCAAACCCGGAAGGAGACAACATGATGAAAGTCATTGGGCTTATCGGAGGCATGACGTGGGAATCCTCACTGGAATATTATCGGATACTCAACGAGGAAGTCCGCACTCAATTGGGCGGCTTCAGTTCGGCGAAAATCCTGATGTATAGCATTGATTTTCAGGAACTCGAGCGCCAGCAACGCGAGAACCGGTGGGATGAATCAGCCAAGCTCATGGTAGATGCCGCGAAGCGATTGGAGCGCGGCGGGGCCGACCTGCTCCTCATCTGCGCCAACACGATGCACAAGGTGGCGGACGAGGTTCAGGCTGCCGTGCGCATTCCTCTTATCCACATTGCGGACGCGACGGCGGAGGAGGCGAAACGGCGTGGAGCGGCCACGCTCGGGCTTCTCGGCACGCGGTTTACGATGGATGGAGATTTTCTGAAGGATCGGCTCTCTAAACACGGCCTCAAAGTGATCGTCCCGGGCGAGCGCTCGCGGGAAGCCGTCCACAACATCATCTATAACGAGT
>CAZEBC010000200.1:0-6452 GCA_964510165.1 uncultured bacterium | reverse complement strand
CTGAGATCATCTATCCGCAGATTGCCAAGATTTTCGCTGATGAAATGGGCTGTCTAACCACCAAGACAGAAAGAACACCAAGCAACTCACCAAGAGCCACTTCAGCTTCGAGTGCTTCGTGGATGAATCTGTTTTGTTGCTTTCCTGTCTTCTCCCTTCCTCTTTGAACTCGAAACTCGAAACCTCTGAACCCTAAACTGCGACGGTTCTTGGTTTCAAGTTGTGCGAATGAATTCGCACCTACAGGATTGGGGGCAGTCTCATTGCCGGGTCTTGCCTGGGGTGGTGAGTTGCCTGAGGCTGAAGACGCCGAAGAAGACGGCGGTTCCCACGAGCACGATGACGGGGCCGGTGGGCGAGTCGAGGTAATAGGAAAGGATGATGCCCACTACCACGATGGTTTCGGAAAAAAGCACGCTCCAGGCGATCAGTCCCTTGAAGGACCTTGAGACCAGTTTTGCGATGGAAGGCGGGATGATGAGGAGCGCGCTCACGAGCACGATTCCCAGGATTTTCAGGCCAAGCACCACCGAGACGGCCAGGATGATATAGAAGCAGATTTGGAGCGTGTTGACATTCACGCCGGCCAGATACGCGGTGTCCATGTCGAGCGCGAGCAGCACCATGTTTCTGTAGTTATACAGGAGGAATGCGGCAATCGCCGCCGACAGCACGCATATGAGCGCGAGGTCGGCGGTCCTGACCGCGAGGATGTTGCCGAATAAGAAACTGACGAGGTCGGGCTGATAGCCTCGTTGAAAGCTGATGAGCACGACCCCGATTGACATGCCGGAAGTGAACAGCATCCCGATTATGGCGTCGGAGGAGAGCGGCGTTTTTTTCTCAAGGTAATAGATCAGGAGCGCGAAGACGACGCTGAAGATGATTGCGATGCTGAGCGGATGAATGGCGGCGACCACGCCGACCGCAATGCCCGCGAGGGAGGCGTGAGCGATGCCGTCGGAGAAGAACGACATCTTCCTCATGATGACGAAAACGCCGAGCCACGCGAGCACTGCCGCGAGCACGACTCCGGCCACGACAGCCCTTTGCATGAATGGATACGAGAGGATGGCGAGCATATCAGTGTCCGTGCTCGTGGGGTTGGAACCGGATGTCCTTGCCGTACAGCCTCTCGAGGACTTGCTGCGTGATGGCTTCCTTCGGCCTGCCGTTGCAGACCAGGTCCTTATTGAGGCAGAGAATCTGCGTGGCAAAGCTGTAGACCATGTTGACTTCGTGCGAAATCAGCATGATGGTGACACCGTGGGTCTTGTTCAGATGGGACACAAGCTCATAGAACGTCATCTCGGCCGCCATGTCCACTCCGCTCGTGGCTTCGTCGAGCATGAGCAGACGCGGCTGCTTGAGCAGCGCCTTCGCGATGAGGAGTCGCTGCAACTGGCCGCCCGAAAGTTCGCCGATCTTCTTGTCCATGAATGCGGCGACGCCGACTTCTCTCAGGACCTCATCCTTCCAGTCGCTGCTTGACGCTTTGATGAAATTGATGAATTCCTTGACCATCAGCGGGAAGGTCTTGTCGAACTCGAATTTCTGAGGGACATAGCCAATGTCGCGCAGCGCCTGCCTCGCGGGGACGCCGAATATGGTGATCTCGCCCTGATGGGGGACAAGCCCCAGGATGGCCTTGAGGAGCGTCGTTTTGCCCGAGCCGTTCGGCCCGATGATGGCCACGATCTCGCCGGAATTGACGTAGAAATTCAGATGGTTCAGGATGACGTGGCCATTGAACCTGACGGTAAGGTCCTTTATTTCCACGATCTTCTTGTCGCTCATTGTGAGAGAGCCTCTACGATGGTATCGGTATTATATCGCATAAGTCTTGTATAGCTGTCCACCTTGCCGACGCCGCCGATCGGATCGAGGATATAGAGCGTGAGACCCAAGTCGCTCACGAATTGCTCGATGGTGGTCTTGGAAAGCTGCGGTTCGGAAAATACGCTCCTGATGTCGTACTTCTCGACCGCGTCGTGCAAGTCGGCCAGGTGCCTGGGAGTCGGCGGTTTGCCGGGGGAAGGCTCGAACGTTGCCACTATCCGCAGCCCGAATTCGTCCGTGTAATACTGCCAGGCATCGTGAAAGATGACCATCTCGCGGCGCTCCAGGCCGCTCAGCTTGCCCTCTATCTCTGCCTTGAGCGCGTTGAGTTCCCTGCGGTAATTTTCCAGGTTTGCGCGGTAATAGCTTTCGTTCTTCGGGTCGTAAACGATCATCTCCTCGGCGATGTTTCCGGCGATGACGCTGGCGTTAGCGACTGACAACCAGTAATGCGGATTCACGCCTTCATGCGCGTGTTCCTCGTCTTCATTGTGATTTTCGGCGAACGACCTCAACGCAATGCCCCTGTCGACAACCACCTTCCTCGCGCGGGGCGCGACCTCGATGACGGACGCCGTCCAGTCGTCCAGCCGGTGGCCGATGGCGAATACCAGCGCGACGGCCTCGAGCCGCATCGCCTGTTGCGGCGACAGTTCATATGTGTGAGGGCTGCCGCCGGGCGGCAGGATGACGAGCGTCTCGAATTTCTCGCCGACGATGTTCCTTGTAATATCATACAGAGGAAAGATGGTGGCCGCAATCTTCGGTTGCTTCTCATTTTCGGATTGTTCGGGAGCGCATCCCCAGAAAAGGGAGGAGATGCCGAAGAGGAAGATGAGTGCGAATTCCATCGTCGGCTTCAGGCGTAGGGGCTCGGTGCGCCGTGCCCCTACGTTGATCGTTCGCGAGAGGACTCTATACCACCAGCCGTTTTTCACTGGCCACTCCCTTGTCGACTTCCGCCTTGTATTCCTCATAGCTCTTTCGTCCCATCATGCCACAGGCGAATTTCTTCCCGAGTTCGACGCCCGGCTGATCGAATGGGTTAATGTTGTAGAGGGCGCCGGCGAAGGCGGTCTGCACCTCATACATATATATCAGTTGTCCGAGCGTGAAGGCGTCGAGATGGGGAACCGATATGGTCAGGTTCGGCCTGCGGTTCTTGGCGAGCGAGAGCGCGGTAGACTCAAGTTCCGCGCGGATCAATTCGCCGAGCGTGTGTCCGCCCAGGTATGCGATGCCCTCCATATCCTGAAAGACCTTTGGAATCCTCGCCTCTTTCGGATACTTCTCCAGCCGGATAAACGTGAGGACCTTGTCGAACGGGCCTTCCATATAGAGTTGAAGCTGTGAATGCTGATCAGTCGCGCCGAGCGCCTTGACGGGCGTCTGGCCGGTGAAGACCTCCCTGCCGTCGAGCGAGTATCGTTTGCCCAGACTCTCGGCCCAAAGCTGCCGGTACCAATCGGCGAAATCGCGCAGGCGATGCGCGTACGGCATCATGACAGATATTTTCTTGCCTTTGCGCGTGTCGAGCAGATAATGAATGAGGGCGTTGAGCGCGGCGGGATTGTGGGCCGGTTCGTCGGTCTTGCAGATTTCGTCCATCGCGGCGGCGCCCGCCAGCAGCCGCCTGATATTGATGCCGGCGACTGCCGCCGAGAGCAGGCCCACGGGCGTCAGCACGCTGAACCGCCCGCCGACGCCATCCGGCACGATGAATGATTCGTAGCCTTCCTTCTCGACGATTTTCCGCAGGTGGCCCTTGGTGGCGTCGGTGGTCGCGACTATGTGGCCGCCGAGCTTTGCTTTGCCCACCGCGCGCAGCAGCCAGGCACGCGCGATCAGGAAGTTGCTCATTGTCTCCGCCGTGTCGCCCGACTTGGTTATCACATTGATGACCGTCTTGCGCGGATCGATCGCGTCCAGGAGCAAGGCGGTGCGGTCGGGGTCAACGTTATCGAGGAAGAACATGCGCGGCCTGCTCCGGCGCTGAGTCTTGGGGAGCAGATTGTAATCGGGATGGTTCAGCGCCGACTGCAGCATGATGTTGCCGAGCGCCGAGCCGCCGATTCCGACGACCACGAAGTTCTCGATTGAGGCGGGCATGCGGCGGACATAGGCCTCGATCTCGCGCCAATAGGTCTGATACGGCAGGTCCATGAACGCGAGCTTGCCCTCCGCCCGCGCCTGCTTGAGCAACAAGGAAAAGTCGCGCAGTTTGCCCGATTCAGCCTCAATTTCTTCGCGTGACACGCCGTGTTCCGGGCCGACTACGTCCGCCATCACGTTGGTGTAATCGAGCGAGATTCTGGTGGTCGGGGATTTGGGTTTGCTGGGCATCGTCCGATCTCCGTTCGAGTAATCCAATCCGCTCCGCGTTCACATGAGACACACCCCAAACTATGCCACGGCATGGGGCGCGAAGTAAATCGGCGCATGCGGCTGTTTCGCAGGGATGCGCGCTGAATCAGTATATCATATACTGCGTTTCCCTCACCCCAACCCTCTCCCAGAGGGAGAGGGCCACCGGATTGCGGGCTAAAAGCCTGCGCTACTGCGCTGTGAAATTCTTGTGGTTAAACCGGATTCCGCTGCAGAACCACATGATCATTGCGAGGAGTCCCGCGCCTCGCGGGATGACGAAACAATCCCGATACAGCGCGGGAACGGTGCCGAGACTGCTTTGGTCGGGGCTTCACTCCTTCCTCGCAATGACGGGTTCTGCAGTGGAATCAAATTGGAGACACCATGCCGCATGGCGTCCCCAATTTAACGGAGCGCGCTTTGACGCGGGTTTCAAACAGGTGTTAGAATAGCGGGGTTGTCTTCCGGAAGTGAGAGGAGGTTCCGATGAGCGCTGATGTGTTGATAAAGAACGGGATGGTCATGGACGGCACGGGCAGGCCTGCCGTTCGGGCCGATGTGATAGTGAAGGGCGACCGCATCGCCGATGTTGGGCTGTTCCCGGACGCGAAGGCGGGGAAGGTGATTGATGCCAAGGGGCTGGCGGTCGCGCCTGGCTTCATTGACGTGCACACGCACCTTGATTTTTTTCTTCCCTCGCGCAAACACGCCGAGGTGCTCAAGAGTTGGGCGTTTCAGGGAGTGACGACCATCGTGGCGGGCAACTGCGGATTCAGCCCGGCCCCGATCAACCACGCATACGAGGACGCAATCAGCACGTATTGGAATTTCTCGCTTCCGCGCGAGGGTTTGAAATACGAATGGACCACGATGGCCGAACTGCTGGATTTTATGGAGCGGAACGGCCAGGCGTTCAATGTTGCGATGCTGACCGGCCACGGCGTGCTCCGGACAAACGTGATGGGGTTCCAGGCGCGATTCGCCCGGCCGGCCGAAATCGAGGCGATGAAGAAGTCGCTGAGAGAATCGCTGGAAGCAGGCTCGATCGGGTTGTCGCTAGGGCTGTACTATGTGCCGGGCACTTACTCGCACACCGACGAGATCATGCAGGTGGCGTCGGTGCTTTCGGAATTCGGCGCGCCGCTGGTCCCGCATACGCGCGGCATGAGCGAGACGTATCCGGAGGCCGTCAACGAAGTGATAAAGGTTGCCGAGGAGGCGCGCATTCCGCTACACATCTCGCATTTCGGCTGCTTCGTGCGCGATGACGCGAGCGTGATGGAGCGCGCATCGAAATCGGTGGAGGAGGCCCTTGCGCGCGGCGTGGAGATCGGACACGATTACATCCCGTATTCGACGGGATCGACCACGCTCTTGTCGCTGTATCCGCCGGAGGTGTTCGACGGCGGCATGGAGAAATTCTTTGCGCGGCTCGAAGACCCGCTGGTGCGGAGGCGGATAGTGCACGGGTGGGAGACCGTCGTGCCCGCGTGGCCGAATTGGGAGCATAGCTGGTGGACGGACAACCATTATCATAATGCGTTCAGCTCGTGGTCGTTGATATGTCTGGGCGGGTTCCGCTCCGAGAAGAACCTGCGTTTCGAGAACATGAGCGTCGAGATGATCGCCGCCGAGTTGAAGAAGGACCCGTTCGAGACGGTGTTCGACCTCACGCTCGAGGAGCGCGGCAGGATCATCGTGACGGGCGGCACGTTCGATAATCCCATGGAGGAGGACGCGGTGGCGCGCGCGATCAGCGATCCGAACTGCTCGATCGCGTCGGACATCGTGGGCGCTGACCATCGCACCATCAACCCCGTCGCATACGGCACGTTCCCGAAGGTGCTCGGAGGCATTGCGCGCGAGCAAGGCGTGATGACGCAGGAAGAGGCGGTGCGCAAGATGACATCGCTCCCGGCAAAGCAGATGGGGCTGAAGGACCGTGGAGTGATTCGGAAGGGCGCGTTCGCTGATGTTGCGATATTCAATGCGGCGACGATCATTGACCGCGCGAGTTTCGGGAATCCGTATCAGCTTGCCGAGGGAGTCGAGTACGTGCTTATCAATGGGAAGCCGGTGCTTGAGAAGGGGACATACCACGCCGACGCGTTTGCGGGAAGCGTGATAAGAAGGGGGTGAGGTTTAGGGTTCAGAGTTTAGCGTTCAGGGGTTTCCTTTCCGCCACCTATTTGCTTCAATTTCTCGACTGCCGCGACCTTGACTTCGGGGTCGGCGATTGGGCCTTT
>CAZEBC010000199.1:0-6515 GCA_964510165.1 uncultured bacterium | reverse complement strand
GAGAGGCCGGCGACGGTCGGCGGGCTTTCGGGCTACATGGTTCTCTTCACTTATCACACACTCGCGACGGTTTGCTCGCCGCTGTTCGTGTACGACGTTTTCGGAAGCAATGCGAATATGATCCGCTTCTACGAAAACATACAGGTGCTGTATTACAACTCATTTGCGGGCTTCGGGACAGTTACGGTGTTTGCGGCGTCGCTGGCGGTGCTGACGAGAGAATCACTTTTCTCCAGGGACCCGGCGGGCTTCGGACTATTCACGCTGAGACCGGTTGTGAGGCGGCTCTTGGCGCTACTCGGATTGTGGACGCTTGCAATGGCGGCGCTTGTGTTTGGCGCCCCTCTCTTTGGCGACGCGCTGTTCTCACATTATTTCAATCATCCGGGCTTTGCGCGGGTGATGTTCGGCTCGTTCTTCATTGCGGGGGGAACGGTTCTCATTGCTGTCTCGGGCGCACTGTGGCTCTCAGCAAGAAGAAAGCTCGCAAACAACTCCGATTCTGCCGCCAGCCTGCTTTTCTGGATGACAGTGGCGGGGTTCGCGGGCGGGATCGCGACTCATCACGAGCTTTATATTCACGGTATGGTGAGCGCGGGCAGTGCGACGGCAGTACTGCTCTCGATCCTGTTTCTCGGGAGGGTCGCGTCGAGCGCGTCGCGGCTCACGAAGGCGCTGGTGGCGGTTCCGATCTTCTGCGAAAGTTTTCTGATAACATGGTTTCCGATTCTTATCGTGCACAACAACTGGGGCTGGAGCGGCGAGAAGAACTGGCAACTCAAACAGGAGAAGGCGCTGGCCTTTCTGGCTGATTTGTTTCCCGACGTATGGCGCGGGGCGATTGTGGCAGGCCTGATACTTCAGGCCGGCATGTTGATATGGTGGGCATCCCGAGGAAAGGAACGCCGATTTGAGCAAGGCAGTTCAGAAGGCGGCTGAGCCTGTCGTGACGGGGGCCGTCCAGGCCGACACATCCGGCCGGGGGGGAGCGAAGTGGTTGTTCACCCTCGCCTTGTTTCTCGCAGTCTTCGCCTTCTTCGCGTTTCTCGGGTTGAAGCGTCCGGCGGACGTGGATGAAGGCTGTTTTCTCGTGTTCGGCAAGTCCATATTCGAGCATGGACGGACGCTGTATCTCGACTTTTTCTCCTCGCAGATGCCGTTGCTGCCTTACGTGTACGGTCTGGCGATGCGCGTGCTTGGGTATCAATGGACGGTCGCCAGATTGCTCACCGCACTGCTGGCAGCGTTGATCGGAACGCTCCTCGGGAAGCATGCACTCGACAGAACCGGAAGCAGACTCTTTGGGGTGTCCGTAGCGATAATCTATTGTTTCTCGCCGTTTGTTTTCATTTGGTTCACGTGCGCAAGGACGTCCGTGCTTGTGGCGGCATTGCTCATGATTTCGGTCAGCTTTCTGCCGTCGGTCGCGGCACGAACGGCGCCCGTATCTGTGGCGGCATCGGGGTTCTTTCTCGGGTTGGCGGTGGACACGCGCCTCTACATCGCGGCGGTCATTCCGTTTCTCGCGTTTCACGTCAGCCGCTTTCGGGCGGACGGGCACAGGCTTGTATGGTATTTTCTTGGGGGGACAGCGGCTGCGCTGGCGCTGAATCTGCCGCTCTTTCTTGCAAGCCCGGCGAAATATGTGTGGAACGTGTTCGGGTTTCACTCGATGAGGACGCCGTTGGGGCTTGTCGGCGCGTTCACCCAGAAGGCGGATACTCTCGCTCAGTTATTGCTCGATTATCCCTCGCTGAGGCCGACGCTGTACCTGGGTTATGTCGCGCTTGCGCTGGCGTATCTGGCGAGCCAAGTTGTTCGACGGGAGCCGCTTGAGAGGTGGAATCCGGCCTTTCATGTGGGCGTGTCGGTTTTCCTTGTCTCGTTGCTTCCAACGCCGACTTTCGGGAGATACTTCGCCGTGCCCGTTCCCTTCTTCCTGATGCTTGCGGTAGATCTCGCCCGCCCAGCGCTCGACCTTCTCAAGACGAACATCCAGAAGCGAGCGCTCATGGTTGTGGTTGCGCTTGGCGCCGTCTCGTTTGTGGGGCTTGCGGTCACGAAGGTCAACGAGTACGTTATCCAAGGCAATAATCTTGGAGGCTCGATGCCGACAGAGGGAGGAAGGGACGACTGGAGGCTCGATAATGTGCGCGCGGTCTCTCGGGCAATCGACCGGCTGGTAGCGCCGGACGCCTTCGTGTTTGCCTCGTGGCCGGGATATCTGCTCGAGGCGGATGTCACCATCCGGCCTCGTACGGAAAACGTGATGATGCTCGAGTTCGCGGACAGGTTTGCGGATGAGACGGTGAGGTTTTCCGAGAGCTTCACCGACGCGGAGGTCCGCAAGCTTATCGAGACGAAAACGATCGACCTGTTTGTGTATGGCAACTCGATAGCGCCGCAATCGCCGCAGTACAGGGCGCTGCTGATAGAAAACGGCTATGCCGTGGCCGAGAGAATAGGCGGGATATCGCTATTCCTTTCGCCGGACTACGGCCATTAGACGCTCCCAAGAACGAGATGGAGATATATTCCGAAAAAATCGAGGTGGAGGGCGAAGGTGAGCCGGTGAGGCCCGTCTCGTTCACGTGGCGAGGGCAAGAGTTTCAGATAGAGCGGATACTGAGAACGTGGCAGGACTGGGGTTTTCCGGCCGGCTCGCCGAAGCGGAAGACTTGGGTATTGAGGCGTCACAGGAACTATTTCACAGTCCGCACGGTCGGGGGCAGGATTTTCGAGATATATCTCGACCGGAAAGCTGCGTCGCGCACGTGGATACTGTATCGGGAGATAACGGAGCAGGGGTGACGCATGGATTTAGGTTCTCCGGAACTTGCCGCCGCCCTCGTTCACCAGTTTTTCGAACCCGTGTCTCTTCAGGTTCTTGTCGGACAGGATTGACCTGTCGCTCTTTGTTTGGACGAACGGGACACAGATCACGCGCTCGACCTGAGCGCCGCACTCGGGGCACGATTTCAGAGGCTCCTCGGTCATGCGTTGCATCTGCTCGAAGCTGTCCCGGCAGAGCTTGCAGCCGCCTGCCTTGGCCTTGTAAACATAGGTGGGCATGGTAACCTCCACGCGATAAGTCCATCTTATTTTCCCATGCAGACGGATGGTGTGTCAAGGGGGAAACCAGTCCGACGCTTGTGCGGGGGGCGCGTGCCGTGCGCCCCCGCAGAAACCCGCTATTACTCTATCCTGCCGCTTCGTCCATGATTTCGATAATCACGTTCTCGACCTCTTTGGCGACCGGCTCGAGGTCTTTCCGTCCGAACATCGCAAGCTGGGCCGTGGGCCTCAGCGTGGCGAGCTTCACTTTGCCTTCATCCTCAAAAACCGAGATGCGGCATGGCAGAGCTGTTGAGATGCGGGTGTCGGCCTCGAGGACCTTTTTAGCCTGATGCGGGTTGCACACCTCATAGATGCGGCATTCTTTCGAGAAATCAACGCCCTTCTTCTTCATCGTTTCTCTCAAGTTGTGCACCGTGAGCACGCCGAACTGCCTTTTTTTCGCGGCCTCTTCGAGCGCCTTGCCGACATCAGCGATGGACTTGCGGGATTCCTTTACGTAGAGCATGGGATTTCTCCTTCTCGGCCAGGCAGGCAAGATGCCTGCGCTTCAATCATTCATTCGGGCACACTGGTGAATTCGTTCGGAGGAATTATGTCATTCGGAGGAGAAGGCGGAAAGCAGGTCGTTCCGCGCGAGGTAGTCAATGCTTTCCTCAAATTTGTCACTGGTCATCTCGATAACGAAGCGGGGGTTCACCTTTCGGGCGGAGAGTTCCCGGAAGAAGCGCCTGAACTCAAACGAGCCTTTTCCCAGCGCGAGGTGCTCGTCTTCGGTTCCCATATTGTCGTTGAGGTGCACTTCGGCTATGTCGGGTCCGAGCTCATCGAGCCAATTGCTCAAGGGCACCCTTGAGAATGCGTGGAAATGCCCGACATCGAAGCAATACTTCACGATATCGGACCGGAGCCGCTGCTTGAGGGCGATGAGGTACTGAGTGTCGGGTATGAACATGTTTTCGAACGCGATCGTTATTCGCAATTGCTCGGCCATCTCGATGATGGGCGTCCACGTTTGCACGCTATGCTGGAGCCATTTGTCAAGGGCGCTCTCGGGCAGGAGCGGATTAAGCCCGAGGTGCAGCGCCAGGCTCTTGGCGCCGAGCGCGTGGCAGATGGCGAGCGTCTTGAAATAGCAGTGTCGCGTGTAGTCGCGAATGACCACATCGAGGCTGCCGGCATTGAGGTCGTGAATCGGCCCGTGAGCGGAAATGTCGATTCCGGCATCCCACAACCGATGGGCGACATGCTGGACTTTGTCGCCGGGATAATTGCAAATCCAGTCGGTGTCGTAGAACACGGCCTCGATCCCAAGCGCGTTACGGACAAGAAACGGAATCTTGCGGGATATGAGCCGGAACGGAAGAGTGGCGGAAACGCGCACCCCTTGCGGCAGCCACAGCTTTCGTGACGCCGGAGCATCCGAGGCTGCTTTGTCCATGACCATGAGCGGCTCCTTAACCGGCAAATCCTGCCTACCTTATTTCTGACGCCGTGTTATCTCGGAAGGACACAATTCCCTGTTCTTCATTTCTTGTCCCATTGCGAGGCAGGAGATTCGGGCGATCGTGTAATACAGCCCGAACGAGCAATGTCCATCGTAGCAGGCCAGCACGTCATCGAAGGTCTCATCGGGGCTGAGACAAAGTTTTGCGAACTGGGTTCCGGGCGCATTGAGGCTTTCGGTCTCGCTCCTTTTTTCGCTGTAGCGGAAGAATCCGCCGAGCACCTGGTCACCGATCATGTAGACAACGGGCTCGCCGGGCTGCTGATTGAAGTAGTCGGCGGTCGGGATACATTCCTGGATCAAGACGGCGTGGATGTCGGAGCCACTCTTTCCGCGCGACATTCGGTTTCTCTGGCTGCGGTTAAGGTTGAGCGCTTCCTTGCCCGAGGAGACGGTTATTATCCCCATGCCGTAGGTGCCGGCATTATCCTTGATGAATACGAGCGGCTTTTTGTCAATCCCGTATTCCTTGTACTTGGCGGCGATGCGGTCAATCAGATAATCGACCTTTTTCGCGACGCGGTCGGCGCCCTTGCCGTCCTTGAAGCGAACGTCGTCCTCGAACTCGGTGAGCGGCGAAAGCAGCCAGGGGTCCACCTCAAGGATTTCAGCAAACTGATTAATGAAGGAATCGTATATCTGGAAGTGCTCCCACTTCGAGCGGATATACCATCCCATCTCGATTGGCGGCGTCACGGGCTGTTCGATGTTCGCGAGGGCCTCGGGCCTGCCGTCGGAGAAATCGTTGTTTATCAGGATCAGCTCAGGCGTGAAGTCGTCGGTCTGGAGCAGGCCGCCTCGCCGGTGAAGCTTGTGGACCCGGATTTTCTGTCCTTCCACGGTGTCCAGTTCGGTGACGCCACCGCGAAAGCGCGGGTCGGCGGTGGCGATCAGCGCCTCGAAGCGGGCCCTCTCGATCATTGACTTCAATGCGTAGAGGTTTTGGAGGTAATACTTGTTGCGGGTGTGGCTCTCGGGATAAATGGCGATGCGCCTCACGTCTCCGTACGTCGTCTCGACGAATTGGCGGAACAGCGTCGCGCCCCTGTCAAGGAACGAATCGCACAGGTTGTTGAACCCGGACGGGTATATGTTGGCGTCAATGGCCGAAATCTTGAACCCCGAATCGCGAATATCGACAGAAGAATACACCGGCATGCAGACCAGTTCGGCATGCTTCTTTATCCATTCCTCGATGGCATCGGTCTTCCGCTCCAGTATCTGCTCTATCGCTTCAACGCTCACAGCCGTATCTCCAATCCGTTCAAAAATCTATCTCATCGGAAAAGCGCACATTCGCAACCTCGAGCCCGAGCGGCGAGGGGTCCAGATCATCGGGAAACCTGCCGAACCTCACGCCGAATGTTCTGGTCGAGCGCGGCTGCAACGGGCCGCCGTCCATATCCTCGAGCATGCTGTCGACAACGAGCGGGAGTTCCAGATGTCTCTCCTCGCCCGAATGTGTCTGGAAATGGCACCTGAGGTCCGCTGATGCCACCTCTTTGTCGCCGGCGTTTTTCACGATCCCGTCAATGCTCACTTCACGAATGCCGCCCGCGATCGTGCGATGAGCCGAAGAGAATCGCTCGATGCGGACGGAAGCGGCGTAGGCATCGGGTGTCGTGGCTCGGGAAGGCCTCTCCATTGAGGGGCGCGTTGGTTCAATCTGCGGGCGGCCAACGGCAAGGACCATCAGCAGCATGACAGCCGCCAGCATCGCCGCCGCAACAAGCACGCCGACAAAGGCCTGATTGCTTGCAGGCGGGGAATTGCCGGGTTCTGCTGACCGATTGTTCTGAGCCACGGCTTCGCGCGATGGCGCCATTCGAGGGAGCCGCCGATATCCTCATTCCGAGAAGCTTGTGGAAACTCGCTAGTTTGTTCCAATTCTAACACAACCGGCAAGGGGCGTCAACGCGCGCACGACTGCTCG
>CAZEBC010000198.1:0-6516 GCA_964510165.1 uncultured bacterium | reverse complement strand
TCGTCAACACGCCGCATTTCATGCCGGTCGGCACACAGGCGACGGTGAAGACGCTCTCCTCCGAGGACCTTCACTCGCTGGGCGCGGAGATCATACTCAGCAACACCTACCATCTCTACCTGCGGCCCGGCCATGAGATCATCCGCGCCGCGGGCGGACTCCACTCGTTCATGAACTGGCCGAAACCGATCCTCACCGACAGCGGCGGTTTCCAGGTGTTCAGTCTCGCCGAATTGAACAAGGTGACCGGCGACGGCGTGCATTTCCAGTCGCACATTGACGGCTCGCGCCACTTCTTCACGCCGGAGTTGTGCATGGAGATACAGAACGCGCTGGGCGCTGACATCATCATGGCGTTCGACGAGTGCCTGCCGTATCCTGTCGAGCACGAACGCGCTAAGTCCTCGCTCGGCGTCACGCTTAAATGGGCCGAGCGCTGTCTGAAAGCCCATCGCAATCCGCGCCAGGCGCTCTTCGGCATCGTGCAGGGCGCGACGTTCAAGGACTTGCGGATTGAGTGCGCGCGCGAGCTGGTGAAGATGGACTTCCCGGGCTACGCCTTGGGAGGGCTGAGCGTCGGCGAGACTCCCCAAACGATGTATGAGATAATAGACTACGCCGCCGATGAGCTTCCAGCCGATAAACCGCGTTATCTGATGGGCAGCGGGCCACCGGCGGATATCTTCGAGGCGGTCGAGCGCGGGATTGACCTGTTCGACTGTGTCATGCCCACCCGTAACGCGCGCAACGCCTCGCTCATGACCTCGGGCGGGGTGGTCATCGTCAAGAACCTGGAGTATGCTTCCGATTTCTCGCCGCTCGACCCTGAGTGCCAGTGCGTCACCTGCCGCAACTACACCCGCGCCTATTTGCGTCACCTGTTCAAAGCAGGGGAGATAACTGCCATGCGGCTGGCCACTTTACATAACGTTCATTTTATGCTAACATTACTTGCTAACGTCCGGGAAGCGATCCTTGAGGGTCGTTATGCCGAGTTCAAAGAATCGTTTCTCAGAAGATATCAACAGGGAAGGACTTAAGCGGATAAATGGAAGCGATCGCGTACGCGGCTCAGGGCCAGCCCGGCGGGGGTACGTCGCAGATCGGCGGCATGCTCATCCCGCTGGTGCTCATGTTTGTCATCTTCTACTTCCTGCTGATACGTCCTCAGCAGAAGAAGCAGAAGCAACATCAGGAAATGCTGGGCCGCCTGCAAAGGGGCGACAAGGTGATAACGACGGGCGGGCTGTATGGCACCGTCGTCAAAGTGACGGATGAAGACGTGGTGCTGGAAGTCGCCGATAAAGTTAATCTGCGGTTCACTCTCGGCGCGATTGCGAGGGTGCGCGGGAAGGATGAACCCGTAAAGAAAGGGTCGGAATAGCGATCCCGGAATTCGGATTTCCACGTGGGGGCCGCAACCCACGTAATCTAAGGACATCGCCCTCACCCCAACCCTCTCCCGGTGGGAGAGGGTTGGGGTGAGGGGGCTTCGATTGCGGCTTACCACGCTGCGGTCAAGGACCCTGCTGCCTGAAAAAGCAGGGTTTTATTGTGTTGAGACGCTTGAACTTATCTCTTTGGAGGTATTGAATGCGCAGAAACCTTAGGTGGCGTTTCGCGCTCATCGGCCTGGTTGTTCTGCTCGCGTTGTGGTACATGTTTCCCACCATCCGGTGGGCTACGCTCGACGACTCGCAACGCAAGGCGTTGATGGAGGAGTACAGGCGCTACGACGCCGATAATCCGGACCCCAGCTTGTCGGAACGACTTGAAACGTATTTCTATCGTTGGTACCGTGGCGATAAGGCGAAGATCGTGAACCTCGGTCTGGACCTCCAGGGCGGCATGCATCTGGTTCTGGAGGTGGACACGGAGACCGCTCTTAAGAACGAGACGGTGCGCCTCAAGAACAACCTTCGCAGATACTTCATAGACGAGCGAATCGTCGTCGGCTCGATGTCCGTTGAGGACCAGGAGATCGTCATTCCACTTACTATCTCGTCCGAGTCCGACGTAAGAAAATCCATCAGTGATTTCTCCAACGACCTTGTCGTTGACGCCGACGCCGCCACTCTGCGCATCAGGATGCCCACCGCCCGATTCGACTATCTGCAGAACATGTCGGTGCGACAGGCGCTTGAGACGATTCGGAACCGCATTGACGAATTCGGCGTGACCGAGCCGGTGATCCAACGGCAGGGCTCCGACAGGATTTTGGTGCAATTGCCGGGTATCGAGGACCCCGATCGCGTCATTGAACTGCTTGGGCGCACCGCCCAGCTCAGCTTCCATATTGTTGTTGACGGTCCGGCTCCCAAGGAGCAGCTTCTCGCCAAATATAATCAGAGGCTGCCGCGCAACACATACTTGGCGCCGTCGAGCGAGAGAGGACAGCGGGGCGAACAACTGTATTTCCTCCTTGAGGAAGAGGCGGCGGTCACCGGCGCCGACCTGGTTGACGCCCGAGTGGGCTCCGACGAATTCGGCAGGCCTGCCGTTGATTTTCAGCTCAGCCGCGCGGGTGGAATCGCATTCGGAAAGCTGACGGAGTCCAATCTTTACAAGCGGCTCGCGATCGTGCTGGACAATGAGGTCGAGTCCGCGCCGGCCATCCAGTCCAAGATAACCGCCCGGGGGCAGATCACCGGCGATTTCAGCGTGCAGGAGGCCGAAGACCTGGCCATAGTGCTGCGCTCGGGCGCGTTGCCCGCTCCGGTCAACATCATCGAACAGCGGACGGTAGGGCCGACTCTGGGCATTGAATCCATACGCTCGGGCTTTTACGCCGGCCTGCTGAGCCTTGCGATTGTGGCCGTGTTCATGACGGTGTACTACCGAATCGCGGGCGCGATCGCGGTCCTGGCTCTGATCCTGAATATGTTCGCGCTCCTCGCGTTTCTCGCCTACTTCCGGGCCACGCTCACCTTGCCCGGCATCGGCGGCATCATCCTGACCATCGGCATGTCGGTTGACGCGAACGTGCTCGTGTTCGAGCGCATCCGCGAAGAACTCAGAAAGGGCAAGACGATCAGGTCGGCCATTGACACCGGTTACTCCAAGGCGTTCCTGACGATCCTTGACTCGAACGTCACCACGCTCATAACGGCCGTCGTGCTCTTTCAGTTCGGTACCGGGCCGGTCAAGGGCTTCGCGGTCACCCTCAGCGTCGGCGTACTCATCAGCATGTTCACCGCTCTGTTCGTCACGCGCGCCATATTTGACCTGCTCACTCAGCAAAGATGGCTCTCCGACATCACCATGCTGGAAGCCCTCAAAGAGACTCACATCGGCTTCATTTCGAGACGATATGCCGCAATGATATTGTCGCTGCTACTGGTTGTCGTCGGGATGGGCACGTTCCTCATCCGAGGCGAGAAGAACTTCGGGATCGATTTCGCGCAGGGCACTGTCGTTCATGTCCGCTTTGACCGGCCGACCACGACGCAGGAAGTCCGCACTGCGCTGTCGCAAGGCGGGTTCTCTGACGCGGTAATTCAGCAGTATGGCAGTCCGCGGGACATCCTTGTGCGGACCACCGTCAAACTGGACGGAGCGGAAGAGGATAGGACGGGAAGAGCCGCGCTTGTGGGCGAGAAGGTGGAGGATACTCTGCGAGAGAAGCTTGGCGTTCCGTTCGAGGTCGAACGGATCGAGGAGGTCGGGGCGGCGGTGAGCGCCGACCTGACCCAAAAGGCCCTGCTAGCCGTCCTGTACTCCACGTTCGGCATCCTCATATACATTTCGCTCCGATTCGAGTTCAGGTTTGCGGTCGGCGCGGTCATTGCGCTCTTCCATGACGTGTTGATCACGATGGGCGCACTTGCGCTCACGGGTCGCGAGATACAGCTTCCGGTCGTGGCGGCGCTTCTGACCATATTCGGCTATTCCATCAATGACACCATCGTGGTGTACGACCGCATCCGCGAGCACATGCGAATGAGACGCGGGCGGGAATTCGCAAAACTGGTGGATACGAGCATCAACGAAACACTCTCGCGTACGATCATCACCGGCTTGACCACGCTGTTTGCGATAGTCATCCTCTATCTTGTGGGCAGCGAGGTAACCCGCGATTTCTCGTTCGCGATCTTCATCGGGATTATAACCGGCACGTATTCCTCCATCTTCATAGCGAGCCCCATCGTCGTTATCTGGCAACAGATTTTTCCCGGGAGGCGCTATGGGGGGGACTCGGCCCAGGCAGAAAAGAAAAAGCTGAGCAGCGTGTAAACTGCTGGGGTTAGCGCATGAACCTGCTTGAAATATGTCGCCTTGTCGACGAGGCCTTGAGCGAGGACCTGGGCTGTGGCGACGTGACCACCGAAGCAGTGATTTCGCCCGATGCTATGGCGGTGGGGGAGATGGTCGCGCGCGCGGGCGGAGTGGTGGCGGGGCTGCCCGTCGCCGCCCTTTGTTTTCGACGGCTCGATTCGAGAATTGTATTCGAGCCTGCCGTTGAGGACGGCGCCCGTATCAAAGCAAACCAGGCGCTCGCAAGGCTTTCGGGCCCTGCCTCGCCGATACTGAAAGCCGAACGTACCGCGCTCAACTTCATCCAGCGGCTTTCCGGCATCGCGACGTTGACCGCAAAGTTTGTGGACGCGGCAGGCTCATATCCGGTCAAGATTCTCGATACGCGCAAGACTACCCCGGGCATGCGGGCACTCGAGAAGTATGCTGTTCGGATAGGCGGCGGAGTCAACCACCGCCTCGGCCTTTACGATGCGATCCTCATCAAGGACAACCATCTGATGTTTCAGCGTGGAGGGCGAACAGGCGCCATCCGCGCGGCGGTGTCGGCGGCACGAAGGCGGGTCGGACACCTGCAAAAGATCGAAGTAGAGGCTGAGACGCTCGAGCAGGTGAAGCAAGCTATCGAGGCCGGGCCCGACGCGATCCTGCTGGACAACATGGACGCCGCCGCGCTTGCGGAGGCCGTCGCGCTCGTGCGTAAGTCCAGAAAGAAGATAGCCCTCGAGGCCTCCGGAAACGTTACGCTCCGCAATATCGCCAAGATAGCGGCATCCGGCGTGGACGCCATCTCCATCGGCGCGCTCACCCACTCGGCTCCCTCGCTCGACATCGCGCTCGACCTTCGACCGGCATAGTTTTGTTGAGGACATGATGCCTCATGGTGTCCACAATGAAATCGCAAGGATCATCCCCATGGAAAAAGAAGTTCTTCGACTGCTCCGCGACAAGGCGGGCCAGTACCTTTCCGGCCAGGCGATGAGCCGCGAGCTCGGCGTGTCGCGCGCTTCCGTGTGGAAGGCGGTTCAATCTCTTCGAGGGAAAGGGTTCCATATCGCGTCATCAGTAAACCGCGGATACAAGCTCGAGTCTGGTCCGGAGCACATTGAGGGGTTGGACATCGAGGTCGGTCTGTCCACCCGTATAATCGGGACGTCGGTTTTCTCTTTCGATTCGCTGCCATCCACGATCGACAAGGCGGTCGCCCTTGCGCAGGAAGGCGCACCCGAGGGAACGGTTGTCGTCGCAGAGGCTCAGACGGGTGGCAGGGGGCGGCTTGGCCGCACATGGAGTTCCCCGGCTGGCGTGGGAATATGGTCTTCGATCATCCTCAGGCCCTCAATCCCGCCGCGCGAAGCGCCCAAACTCACGCTGCTTATCGCCGTCGGCGTCGCCAAGACGCTCAACGAACGTTACAGGCTCAACGCGCGCATCAAATGGCCTAATGATGTCATTGTCAACGGCAAGAAAATCTGCGGGGTGCTGACTGAATTGCTGGCTGAGCAGGATGCCGTCAGGTACATCATCGCCAGTTTCGGCCTGAACGTGAACCAGACCCGCTCAGGGTTCCCCGACGAGGTGGCTCGCATTGCGACTTCCATGCGAATCGAGGCGGGCCGCAAACTCGACCGGCCCCGGGTATTCAAGGACATACTTATGGAACTCGACACGCAGTACGTCCACTTCATCCCACCGGGGCGCGGCAGCGCGAGCATCCTTGAACAATGGCGCGAGCTATCCTGCACGTTGGGCAAGCATGTCAAGGTACAGCTTCGCGATGAGTCAATCGAAGGCATAGCCCGGGATATTGACGATGACGGCTCGCTCATCATTGAACTCGCGGACGGCGGACTACTTTCCGTCGCTTATGGCGACGTCACGATTCTGCGATGAGGATCGCACGGTTTTCAGCCGTTTTCAATTACCACTTTGCGAATGAATTCGCACCCGCACAACGTCGAGAAAGTCTACAAGCGGACAGGTTCACACCGAAAACAGCTTGCGGTAATAGAAGTGGCTTCCGTACAGGGCGGCGACAGGGTTGTGGCCGGTCACACGGTCCTTCACCACGAGCACGGTCGTCGGCGCCTTGGCCTCCTTGAGGAACAGCATGTCATGCCCGACGCACAGACCCATCATGATGTTCATGTCCGTGCCGGCCTCATTCAGGATGCGCGCCTGCGCAACGGGGTTACACATTGACTCGAAGAATCCCTCGAGGATTTTCTCCTCCTGCTTCAGACCTATCTCGGTCTTATCCAG
>CAZEBC010000197.1:3544-6519 GCA_964510165.1 uncultured bacterium | reverse complement strand
TTGACATTTGACACAACCTGATCGGGAATGAATGAGCGGAGCGTCTTGCTGTGTCAAATGTCAGGGTCTGGCCCCATGAAGAGGTTGAACATGATTATCCGTAATGAGCGTGAGTCCGATTTTGATGCGATATCCGCAGTCACCAAGGCGGCGTTCGAGAACCATCCGTATAGCGATAACACGGAGCAATTCATAGTCAATACGTTGCGAGCAGCCAATGCGTTAACCGTTTCACTGGTTGCGGAGATTGACGGAAGAGTGGTGGGCCACGCAGCGTTCTCACCTGTCACGATTTCCGACGGCAGTCAAGGCTGGTATGGGCTTGGCCCTGTTTCTGTCCTGCCGGAATTTCAGAGACAGGGTATCGGCAAAGCCCTCATATATGAGGGGCTATCCTTGCTGAGAGCGTCTGGCGCAAGAGGCTGCGTGCTTGTGGGCGACCCCAACTATTACAGACAGTTCGGCTTCAGAAACATTCAGGATTTAACTCTTCCCAATGTTCCAAAAGAAAATTTCCTTGCCTTGCCATTCGGAGAGAATACCGCTCACGGCGTTGTTGTGTTTCACCATGGTTTCTCCGCAAAAGGCTAATCTGAGAAAGGGCAGTTCGACAGGGTCAGGCGGTGTGGGCCTTTTCGGCCTGCAATTGGAAGCTCACGACGCGAGACGGGCGGCGAGACGGGCGCGCGAAGAATATCGTGATGACGGCGAGGAATTGAAGCGTCGCTACCAACTGAAACCCGAGCGTGTACGAGCCGCTCGTGCTGACGAGGCGCGCGACGAGCGGCGGCCCGATGACGCTTCCCAGCATCAGGATGGGCGACATTGAGCCCTGTATCTTCCCGAAGGCGGCCCGACCGAAATACTCGCCGCGTATGGCGGGCGCCAGCGGGATGGTGCCGCCGAACCCTATCCCGAACAAGGTCGCAAACAGATACAGTGAGCCGGCCGTGCCAGCGGTCGTCAGCACCAGCACTCCCAGCGCCTCGAACAAGAAGGTCAGCATGAACAAATAGCGCTTCGGGAAGAAGTCGCCGAGCCATCCGAACGACAGCCTGCCGATGATGCTCAGCAGCGTGACGAGTCCGATGCTGAAGGCCGCCTGCACGCGGGGCATTCCGGCGTGCGTGAAGGCGGGAACGCAGTGCACGATCACGGTGGCGTGCGTCAGGGCGTCAATGAAGAATGCGAGCACGAGGATCCAATACGTCTTCGATAACAATGCCTCCCGCAGGGTCCAATCATCTTGGGATACCAACACCGGCGTAGCCTTTGCCGACGCGACGAGTTGTTCGCCCGGGTTCTCACTCGGCGGGTCGCCGTCGGCCCGGAGTCCATAGTCCTCGGGTCTCTTTCTGAGCAGGAGCGATAGCGGCAACACGATGACCCAAATGACCACGCCCATGATGATGAACGAGGTGCGCCAGCCCACGCGTTCGATAAGAAGAGCGGCCCCCGGCGCGCAGATGAACCCGCCGATGCCTGCGCCGACCGCCAGGAGCGAAAGCGCGCGCGAGCGCAGCCGGACAAACCAGTTTGCGATGACAGTCATTGCCGGCACATACAGCATCGCGCTCATCCCGATGGAAAGCAGGACCCCGTAGATCAGATAGAACCCGAGGAGGGAGCCTATCTTGCACATCAGCACAAAGCCCAGCCCCGATATGAGGCCGCCGCAGAAGACGACTCTTCGGGGCCCATACTTGTCGACGGCCCAGCCGACGACGGGCGCCGCGAGCCCGCCTTGCACGCCCCGGAACGAGTAGGCAAAGGCGGTCTTCGCGCGGGTCCATCCGAACTCCAGCATCATCGGCTCGAAGAACACGCCAAAACAATACAGCCACGTCCCGAAGCCGAACATGCAGATGAGATTGGTCGCGGCTACAATCCACCAGCCGTAATATATCCTTTTCATATCGCGCTTCTGTGCGGAAGATTCAAGTCCTAGCCGGATGACGAGGGCGACTGCTATCCATTGTAATGCCCCTGCCAGCCGGATTGCAACAGCGATTGGACATCGCACTTTACAGCAGGATATCATGACGTGTGATAAGCCCCAGGCGGGCTGCGGACGCAGCATCGCCCCTGCAGAAACAGGGAAAGCTCCGCGTTTGCTGCGTTGCGTGAGGCGTCTCTTGAATTCTGATCGCAAGGCAATCGCTCAGTGTGTCCGGCGGCATGGGATTGAGTTGACTGACTGACCCTCTGTCCCTTACGGCGTTATAGTGAATGCGGGGATGCTTTACAGGTGTGGGTGAATTTGCACCCACCCGATCATGGATTGGCGGTGAAAGGATGAGACGCGGTACAGCGATCATGATGGCGCTTTTGCTCCTGAGTACAGGCTGCGGAGTGGGCAGCGGTCTTTCGCCCGGGAATCGGGCGCTTGAATTTAGCGCCATGGACCTTGAAGGGACACAGATAAATCTGTCGGAATACCGAGGCAAGGTGGTGCTCTTGGATTTCTGGGCCACGTGGTGCCCGGGATGCGTCATCCAGATGCCACACTTGAAGAGCCTGTACGACAAGTATCACGGGGACGGCTTCGAGATCATCGGGATCAGCGCTGACACCGATCTGCAAGTCCTGAAGGAGTATGTTCGGCGGGCCGGCATACAATGGCCGCAGATACTTGACCCCGCGCGCAAAGAGACTCGCATCGCCGAGCTTTACAGGGCGTACCTGTTGCCCACAACCTATCTCATTGACAGGGACGGCGTCATTCGGGCCGTCAATCTTTCCGGCAAGGAGTTGGACAGCGCCGTCAAGGCGCTCCTGGGTTCTTCAACCAGGGAAACGTGAGCCGAACAGATCGCGGTGCGGTTCATCAAGCGGGATTCAAGTGAGGTCATCCCTTCAAGGCGAGCCAGTCCGTTGTCGCCGACCTCGACGTTCGACAGGTTCAATTCTTTGAGCGAGGTCAAATCCTTCAGGTGGACCATTCCCGCGTCGGTTACGTCCGTGTACGAAAGATC
>CAZEBC010000197.1:0-3444 GCA_964510165.1 uncultured bacterium | reverse complement strand
TCAAATCCTTCAGGTGGACCATTCCCGCGTCGGTTACGTCCGTGTACGAAAGATCAAGTCGCTCCAGATGGGTCATGCCCGCGAGGTTCGCGAGCGAGGCATCGTCGATATTCGTAAAACCAAGATTCAATGCTTTAAGAGATTTCATGTCCCTCAGGTGAGCCAAGCCGGCGCCGGTTATTCCGGTGAACTCGAGATTCAGGCGCTCAAGAGACTGCATGCCCTTCAATGCGGCGAGCCCGGAGTCGCTGACCGAAGTCCGCTGAAGGTCCAATGCGCGAAGCGAAGTGAGACCCTTGAGATGAGCGAGGTCATCGTCAGAAAAGTAATTCAGCCTGAAATAGCCGGCTGGAAGCGAGGCTATCTCCAGTGAAACCGACCTCTCCGTGTTGGAGATTTCGAGCTCGTCAATGTCGGCCGGACCAAGTGCATCGAGCGGCGAGATGTCGTGTGCGCCGTCCTGGCTGATTACAAGCCTGACTTCCTTGCCGGAAGGCACGATCACCTCACCCTGCGCCTCATGAAATTCCGACCAGGCGTCCTCGTTCGGAGAACTTGCCTCGCGCACATACAACAGTCCCAAGCTTCTATCGGCAGGAAAGCGTACGGTGCGCCCCGATCCTTCTGCAAGGACGAGCACGGATTGAGGTAATGCGGCAAAGGTGATGAGAAGCCCGACAACGCGCCTAATCCGCATGACCAAAGCCCTCCCGAGTAGCGGTAACCGTTTCTCTCAGGCTTCGCCGCCGAGCTTATTGCGTCGCTTGACAAACACTAGAACTGGAAATAAATGAAACGCTCTTCGGTCGTGAAGAACAGGTATATCAGCGCGGTCGCCCACACGTAGCCAAAGGCTTGCACGGGCGCAGGAAGACGAACATACCAGCCCTCCAGGTTCCAGGCCCTTCTCAGCACGTGGCTGAATGCCGCGACACCAATCATGACCAGAACGGGAATCCCCTCGGGGGGCAACTTGAAATTCCAGACGAATACATTGCTGAGGACAGCCGCCGCCTGTGTGACGCTCTGGGCCCGGAACAGAACCCAACCCAGACATACGAGGTGGAACGTGACAAACGCGGAGACCGCGAACGAGAGAGGCGAATCGCTCGAGGTCACCTTTCTGACGAACGCAAATCGCTCCTCGAGGAAACGCTGGACCGATATTAACAGGCCGTGATATGCGCCCCACAGCACGAAGGTCCAATTGGCGCCGTGCCAGAGACCCCCGAGAACCATCGTGATCATCATGTTCACGTATGTGCGGCCGTTTCCCTTGCGGTTCCCGCCCAGCGGGATGTAGAGATAGTCGCGCAGCCATGTCGAAAGCGAGATATGCCATCGCCTCCAGAACTCCCGGGGATTCTTCGAGATGTAGGGAAGGTCGAAATTGATGGGTATCGTGAACCCGAACAGCTTGCCGCAGCCTATCGCGATGTCGGTGTACCCTGAGAAATCGAAATAAATCTGAAACGCATATGCGTATATTCCCACAAGCGAGGCGGCGCCGGTGAAACCCGTTGGCGCGGCAAACATGCTGTCCACATAGCCGCCCAGGAAATCGGCAAACGCTATCTTCTTCACAAGTCCCTGCACGATCAGGAATATCCCGCGCACGGCTTCATCGTCATTGTACGCCCGTTCGGTCTTGATTTGCGGCAGCAGCGTGCCCGGCCTCACTATCGGTCCTGCGACAAGCTGGGGGAAGAATGACACGTACGTGGCGAAATTCCAGAGGGAAGTCTCAACCTGCTCGCCTCGATAGACATCTATGACATAACTCATCATCTGAAAGGTGAAGAAGGAGATGCCGAGCGGAAGCACGATTTCGGAAAGCCCTATGTCGATTCTGCCGTCGAAGAGCCCGACAGCGGACTCCAGCGAGTCAACCGCAAACTCTGCGTATTTGTAAAACCCGATGCTGAGCAAATCCAGCGTGATCGCGAATATTAGGAGCGAACGGGCATATCGGGGCCTCCTGGCCATCTCGACGGCCATCCCGTAATTGAACACGGTGAGCAGCGCCAGCAGGAACGCATACATGGGATAGTAATACATGTAGAAGTAGTAACTGAGACCAAGCAGGATGAATACCCGATGCCTGTGCGGGGCCGACCAGAAGAGGATGAGCGCGATCACCAGGAAGATGCCGAAATCCGTGGAATTGAATAGCATGGCTTACCTCGCGTCCTCCCGAGCGCTTCCAGATTCGACGTCGGCCCGATCAATCGGGTCTATCTTTCTCTGCACGGCCCTCAGCGCTGCATACAGGACCGCGAGTGCCAGGCCCGGCAACAAAACCTGGCCCACAGGATAGGGCGAATAAAAGGCGATGAGGCGGGTTTCGCGGCCTATACGGTGAATGAGTTCAGCCGCCGGGAAATAGAGCACCATCGTCACGAACACGCCGTATATCAGAAACAGCGCGCCATTTATCGCAAACCTGAAATACTTCATTCTTTGCCTCGCTTCTTAGCTTTCGTCGTTCCCACAGTGCGGCAAAGCCGCCACCGAAGCCCCTCACCTTGCCGTCTCCCTGAGGGAGAGTGTTGGGCTTCATGAACAGTCATCTTGACGCCCCCGATACCTTGTCCCGGATATCCCCTTCCCGGGCCGACAGTATTTCATAGACTCTCGGCGCGAGCGCGGCGGCCAGATCGGCGTGGCCTTGCGATCCCCAGTGGACCCCGTCCACAAAACGGTCATCGGGAAGCAGTTTTGCCATGTTCAGGCACGTGGTGGAGCCGGTGACAGGGGCCTCGCTCAGTAGACGTAAAGATTGATTGAAGACATCAAGGTTAAAATCCCTTTCTCGCGTGATCCGTTCATACGGTATTGGGGTTATCACAAAGAGCACGGGCAGTCCTCTTCTGTCGGCACACTTGGCGATATAAGTCAACTCTTTCAGATACAAATGTTCGGAGTCGAGCATGACACGTCTGCCATAATAGACGTGGTCGTCCCTGTTCGGTTCCTTCATACGTTGTGCGTGCGGGGTTATCGCCCACGGATGCCTGTCGGACGGGCCAGACAGCCTGGACATGCCGAGTTTATTTTTAGTCCCTTGGCGCAGAGCGAATGAGGTTCCATGAAATATACGAGCTGGTCCGACGCCGTTATCCCTTCTATCTTCAGCGGATTACCCGGGTCCGACTGAAACTGCTCGCTCAGCGGCGCCATGGCAGACATGTGGAGAAATCTGAAAGTATTTCTTGTTACGGCCCCGCTTTGCCCAAACCAAAGCCAGTTCACCGGGAAAATCACGAGATCAGGCGAATACTTTTCGGCTTCAAACATCATGCAGTATTGATGGAACATGGTGGCGGCGCCGAAGGACCATCTCACCACGTTCACCTTGCCCAAATCGGGATTCTCACTGTTTAACTCTTCCTCCAGCATCTCCGCGACGCCTCTATCGTGAATATCTCTTCCAAAAGTCAATGT
>CAZEBC010000196.1:0-6558 GCA_964510165.1 uncultured bacterium | reverse complement strand
GCGCATGAGACGCGCACCCCAAGTTCGATTGGCAATTGAAATTTCACGGCACTCCTGATAGGATAACTGTATCAGACTGGCGTTCCTCCATCAGGAATCGTATTCGATGCTGTCTCCAGGCAACAAAAAGGAAGTACATGAACGGAGTTTCACTTTTTATTCCGTGTCTTGTTGATGTGTTCATGCCCGAAATTGGAGAAGCATCCCTCCTGCTGCTTCGCCGGTTAGGTCTCGATCCCATATACCACATGGAGCAGACCTGCTGCGGCCAGCCGCTCATCAACACCGGCTATCTGAAACAAGCCCGAAAGACCGCGAAACATTTCATCGAGGTTTTCGGCAATGATGATGCGATCGTGTGCCCGTCCGGGTCGTGCGTACACACCCTGAAACACCACTATCCGGAACTGTTCTACGATGACCCAGCGTGGCGTCGCCGGGCGAACGAATTGGCTGCCCGCGTGTATGAGCTTTCCCAGTATATTGTCGACGTGCTCAAGATTGAAGACGTGGGCGCTTCCTTCAACGGCAAGATAACGTATCATGCCTCCTGCCAGTTGACCCGCGGCCTGAAAGTTGCCGAACAACCTGAGAAGCTGTTAAGGGCGGTTAAGGGAGCGGAATTCATCCCTCTCCCCCAGGAAGACATGTGTTGCGGCTTCGGCGGCGAGTTTTCCACCAACTACCCCGAAATATCGGAGGCGCTCGTTAGCAAGAAGGCTGCCAACTACCTCGCCAGCGAGGCCGACGTGCTCGTCGCATGCGACCCAGGTTGTCTGCTCAATATTGGCGGATACCTGAAACGCCATCATCCAGACAAGAAGGTCATGCATATCGCCAGTTTGCTGACTGCAAATGGTTCGCGGGCGTAACCCATGAAAATAAAGACCCAACAGTTCAACGAAATCGTCAAGCGGGAACTCGAAAACGAGCGCACCCGAGCCTTTCTCGATCTCATCGCCTCTATCGTCCCTCAAACGCGCAAAGCGGCCCTCGCCACATTTCCTGATCCCGCCGCCGCGCTCGAAGTCGGCAGAAGCATCCGCGCAGAGGCGATCGCGAGGCTGCCCGAACTGCTTGAGGAATTCGAGCGAAATGCCGCCGCAAGCGGCGCGAAGGTGCTTTGGGCACGCAACGCCAGCGAAGCCAACGATATCATACTTCGCATCGCCAAGGAGCGAAACATACGATATGTCACCAAGGGTAAATCCATGGTGACGGAGGAAATCGGCCTCAACGAGGTCCTCATCGCGAACAGAATCGACGTTTTCGAAGCCGATCTCGGCGAATTCATCATCCAGTTGCTCGAAAGACCTCCGTTTCATATTGTGGGGCCTGCGATCAACATTCCGCCGGACGAAATATCCGACGTCTTCATGAAGAAAATCGGGATGAGGGAACCAACTCATAACGCCGCCACTTTGGGCGCCGCCGCCCGCGCGTTTCTAAGAGACAAGTTCCATCATCTCGAAATGGGGATAACCGGCGTCAATATGGCGGTCGCTCAGACCGGAACCATCATCAACGTCGAGAATGAGGGAAACATTCGATTCTCCAAGTCTTCCCCACGCACCCAGGTGTCAATCATGACATTGGAGAAAGTGGTTCCCACTATGCGCGACGCTCTCCATCTGCTGCGCCTCCTGTGCAGGAATTGCACCGGACAGAAAATCTCCGCCTATGTTTCGATGGACACCGGCCCCAAAAAGCAGGGGGAAATCGACGGCCCCGAGGAACTCTTCGTCATCATATTGGACAATGGCCGCTCCGATATCTACGCCGACCCCTCAACCCGCGAAGCCCTTCGATGCATCCGCTGCGGGGCATGCATGTACGCCTGCCCCGTCTATACCAGGATCGGAGGTTATCCATACGGCTGGGCCTACTCCGGCCCAATGGGACAGGTGTTGAATCCGCTGCTCCTGGGGCTCGAGAAGACCCAAGACCTCTACCGGGCTTGCACCCTCTGCGGCGAATGCAAGGCCATCTGCCCGGGCGGCATAGACCACCCGGCCATGTTCCTTTCCTATAGGACCAAAGACGTCGAACGCGACATGAAATACAGGGCAAAGCCTCGCCCGTGGGCCGAATCACTGGTTATGGACATCTTCGCATGGATAACGAGACGAGTGCGGCGTTGGAATATCAGCGTAAGCGGCGCTCGCGCTTTCATCAATAGACACGCGCGAGGAGACACAATCACTCGGATGGATGGCCCTCTCAAGGGATGGTTCCGGAGCAGAGACCTCCCGCCCGTCGCCACACAGAGTTTCCACGAAAGAATGCATACGAAAGACAAAACGAAATGAACGCAAGGGAACAAATCCTCGGCAAGCTGAAAGCGGCCCCCAAGAAAAGCATCTCATCGCGTCCGGCGTCTCCCCCACTCCGCGAACTCTCCTGGGACCAGGAGAAAATGATCGCCAAGTTCACGGAATACATTACCGCTGATACCGGTGTGCTCTATAGAGCGAAGGACTTTGGTGACGCTCTCGACAAGTTGGTCGAAGTGGCCCACTCAGAGAGTCTGAGGAAGGTCGCGGCCTCAACCGATAGCGTCCTGGCGCCCCTCAACTTGAAAGAATGGGGAAAGAAACACTCGATAGAGGTCCTGCACGCATCCGATTTCGAGAGCCGGGAAGACTTTAAGAACGCCCTTTTCGACGAGGTCCAGGCCGGTATCACAAGCGCCGACTGCGCGATAGCCGAATCCGGCACGCTCTGCCTTGTCCACGATAGTAATCAGCCGCGGCTGATATCGCTAGCCCCCATATTGCACATCGTCATTGTCCCGCTTGACAGACTCTGGCCGGTCTATGAGCGCGCAATTGAAGCGATATTCGAAAATAAGGAACCCATCCCCAGTCATGTCACCCTCATCACTGGGCCCAGCATGACCGCCGACATAATGGGCGTCCCCTTCAAGGGCATGCACGGGCCAAAACGGCTAGTCGTGATTCTGGTCGACTGAGACCCATATCCAGCACCTCACATTTTCCTTCACCTTTCTGATATAATTTTCTCGGAGAACGATGAATCACCGCATTGTAGGGGTGCACGGATGCGCCCTGTCGCTTAACGGAAAAGCGACACAAAGTCATAACCTACAACTTAGTACAGAGGTTCGGATGACCAGGAAACTCCCCCCGGGCAAAGTGCCGTGGGACAAAATCGCCGAACGGGTCCGCGCCGCGCTGCCACCGGAAGTGCTCCTCGGGCCAGCGCTTGGTGAAGACGCAGCCCTTGTCAAAATCGGCACAGACGTTTGGACTATAGCGTCCGACCCGATCACATTCACCTCGAAAGAGTGCGGCAGGCTCTCGGTCATCGTGAACGCCAATGACGTGGCCGTCAAGGGCGCAAAACCGCTGTATTACACCGCCACTGTGCTCGTCTCTCCCAACGACGCAACCGAGCAGCATGTCGGCGCCATCCTCGATGATATTCAGACCGCCTGCCAGCAACTCGATATTGTCCTGCTTGGCGGCCATACTGAAGTGACTCCCGGACTCTCGCATACCATTGTTGTCGGCACGATGCTAGGAAAGGTAATACGGAATCCCATCACGACCGGCGGCCTTCGCGAAGGCGACCTCATCGGAATGACCAAGTGGGCCGGCATAGAGGGCACCTCCATCCTCTTGAATGAATTCGAACAACGCCTGCGCGAGATGCACGGCCCGGATATTTTCCTCGAAAGCTCCGAGATTCTCGGCAAGAACTGGCTCAGCGTGGTGCCTGAGGCCTCAATCGCCGCATCGCTCCCATTCGTGACTTCCCTGCATGATGTCACCGAAGGCGGCGTCGGCGAAGCCCTCTATGAGATGGCCGGAGCTTCAGGCCTCTCAATTCAGATCGACCCTGCCGTGGTTCCGGTCCTCTCTACTACCAAACTTCTCTGCGCCGATTTCGGCATGGACCCCTTTGGCCTCATTGGTTCCGGAAGTCTCCTTATCGGTTGCACGATCGAAGGAAAAACGCAATTGGAGCATTTACTGTCCGAACGCGGCATCCCGTTCGCGTGGATCGGACGTGCTGAAGCTGCCTCAGAGAAGCCTGCCTCCACTCTCCCTCGCTTCGAACGGGACGAGTTGCTGAAGGCTTGGCTCCTCCAAGACCTGGAGGCCTGCGTCTTCGACATGGACGGAACCATTATCGACTCGGATTACGACTGGCAGGCCATAAGAAGTGCGCTTGGCTTGAGCGGCGTCTCCATCCTCGATGACCTTAACAATCTCATGGGTGAGGAGAAGGAGACGAAATGGGCGAAGCTGCATCAGATTGAGCGCGACGCGACCTTGCTTGCGTGCGTGAAACCCGGTGCATCCGATTTGCTCTCGCTTCTCGCCAGTAGAGGCATTAAGACCGCGCTCGTCACGAATAATTCCGCTGAGAACGTCGCATATCTGCTTGAGAAATTCGGCCTTGCGTTTGATACAATAATCACGCGCGACTCCGGCCTCTATAAACCTTCCGGCGCACCGATCACAGAGGCCGTGCGCCGCTTGGGTGTTTCTCTGGATAGGACCCTGTGCGTCGGTGACTCCGCATACGATATCATGGCGTGCCGTGACGCGGGATGCCGATGGGTCTGCATATTATTTGATGAGACAGCCCGGTTCAGCCCGCTGGCCGACTTGGATTTTCCGGACATCGAAGGGCTGATCCGATACCTGAAGCTCGTGCTGTAGAACCAACTCGTTGAGGGAAGCATTCCAGTGATCAAGCACAATAAATGGAGGCGTTTCGCTCTCGCGGCAGTTGTGACGGCAATCCTTCTCTTCGCAACCGTCATCATTCATGACCGACACACAATCGTCGGGATCGAACCCCCTGCTCCCGATCCGTCGTGGAACGCCGGACCTATCGTTCATCTGCTGCCCACGGTCAGCCACAACCGCACTCTTATTAAGGTCTCTTTCTCCCAGCCCTTCACCCAGGCGCCGCGCCTGGAAGTCGAGGAGCGTTCCTTCACCGGTCAACGGATGGACTCCAATGGATACTTCTGGTGCTTTGACGCAACCGACTTGAGGCCATCCACAAGGTATGAAATGCGAATCCAAGACGCTTCTGGAAACGACCTGTGTGACTCGTGGCCTCTCTCAACGTTTCCGGCGCCCGACGCGCGCCCCGACCGACTGCGACTCCTCATATTTACTGGCCTCGGCGGTCACGACGCACACATCACATGGCGGGGAACCGGCCCGCTTCCACTCTCGACTCGCAGAAGGCTCCTCAAGAGAGCGCTCTCGCTCCATCCCGACGCCCTTATCTCAAGCGGCGACCAGATTTACTACGACCTTCGCTACGGCAAATCACCGAAATATATGGGCCGGTCGCCTGAATCTATCTCGTACGCAGGGGTATTCGACCCTTCCCTGCCCACTCTCGGAACTAACAATGAAGAAGTACTCAAGAAGGCCGTCGGTCCTCAGATAGCGTACCTGTATGGGACCGCCTGCCGCTCGATCCCCACCTTCTTCCTGCTCGATGACCACGACTATTTCGAAAACGACGAGGCCATCCAGAAAGACGGATGGAATTGGATTGACCTTCTCGTCGGCTGGCGCTCGCCAATCATTGAGGCCGGCGTCTCATTTCCGCCCGATGATTTTGCGCTCGATTTGGGGCGCTCATCCCAAAGACTCTACCTGCCCGAATTCCTGCCAGACGAAAAAAGACCGCCCGACCTGCCGGGTTCCGGCGCCCACGACAGACCCGAGGGCGTGTCGGAATGCTATGGCACGCTTCGCTACGGTGACCTGCTCGAAGCTCTGCTCTATGAGAGCCGGCGCTTCACAACGCTTGCCGGCGACGATGCGGTTATGATCCATCCACAGGCCGAGCAGTGGCTCCTCGACCGCATGGCCGCCGAAGAAGCAATTCATGTGGTAAACCTCCCAGCCACAATCTTCGGATGGAGCGCCGGCAAATGGATGGAATGGTATCCCGACATACGGGATGAAAAGGGAAATCTGACCACTGCCAAGCCAAAATACTTGTGGCAGGAAGGATGGTTTGCCCAGCACAACCGAATCCTCAAAGCCGCCTCGTCCATGAAGAGATGCATGCCGATCTTCATCTGCGGCGATATCCACTGCCAGGCCGAGGGGAAAATCCTTCGGAGCGGAGGCCTCGACCTGGCCGCCAACCCGATAATCGTCGTCGCATCCGGCTCCCTGGGCACCGGTCCGCGCGGATTCCCCTCCGGCTTCCGGGGCGCCGTCGCACAGCCGCCGACCGACCTGCTCGTTCAGGAGGGCCTTGCCGCTCTCGAGAAGAACGGTTTTGTCATCGCGGAATTCACCCGCGACAGGGCTACAATCCAGTTCTACGCGTGGAAACCTCCCGAGCCGGTCGAGGCTATTGACACCCTCAAGCCGCATCACACGCTGTCGCTAACACTGAAATAGCCGCCGCTACCGAGTGTTCCTGCCCTCTTTCATCGCCTTGGATCGCTTCGGAACAAAATTCTTACTTGACGACCGCTTAACGCAACAACATGGACGATGCCGCTCTCGGTATGGAACAAAATCCCCACCGACACGCAGGTCTTCT
>CAZEBC010000195.1:0-6618 GCA_964510165.1 uncultured bacterium | reverse complement strand
CGCTGCCGATCGGGACGTTTCCCAGATGGATTGTTCGTGTCTTGCGTCGTTTCATGTTTGGAACCATCGGCAATCCCTACAATGAAAGGCCTCAGAGCCCATCTGTTGTTTGAGATTCTTCGCTTCGCTCAAAATGACATAAGCAGTATCACAGGGACATAAACGCTAACCAACAGTTTCATCATACTTGAGCGTGTCAGTCAGCCGAAAAAGTTTATCACGAACGGAGCGCGTCAATCGAGGAACTGGCCGCCCATCAAATGTCTGGCCACCCTGATGAGGTCGTTATATGTAGCCATGAGCACAAGGAAAAACACGAAAGCGATGCCGATCCGCTGGAGCAGAATCATATACTTCTCATCCAACGGCTTGCGTCGAATCCTCTCGACGAGAGTAATCATTATCATGCCACCGTCCAGAATCGGTACCGGCAGCAAGTTCAGGATTCCAAGGTTTATCGTGATAATGGCCACCAAATTGAGATAATAGGCAACGCCAGCCATCTTGAGGGTTTGCTCTGTCATAACAGCTATGCCGATAGGGCCGGCCATTTCCCGCGGACTCACCTGGCCGCTGACGAGATAATACATGACCATCATGGTGAGCCCGACCGCATCCTTGAACTGACCAAAGCTCTCTACAAATGCGCGGCCGGGGCCGTACCTTTCTATCTCTCTGTCGGAAAGCTGAACGCCGATCATACCTCTTCTTACAAGCGGGACTTCGACAGCAAAGACCTCTTCTTTTCCAAGAATCCCCATGCTTCTCTTTACAGTAAGTGCGACCGTCTTACCCGTCTTTTCACTGATTGCTTCATTAAGGTTCTTTAGTTCGGGGGCCGTGACAGCCTCACCGTCCAAGGCGGTGATCACGTCGCCCGGTTGAAGCCTTGCTACCTTGTGTCCGGCCTTTTCCTTGACGACCAAGGCCACGGTATTCCCCTGAAAGTGGACATCCTCAACGGCGCTGACGCTCTCCGGCACAACCTCGATGTCCGTTATGCGATTATCCCTGAGAATGGTAAGGATAACAGGCTCTCCAGGCCTTTCGTTTATGAACTCGATAAGTTTACTCTGCGACATGGTCTCGTTATCGGGCGGTTCATGATTGTAGGTGATGACAATGTCACCCGCTTTGAGGCCCGCCTTCCCCGCAGGCATGTCTGCGAAAACTTCTTCGATCTTGACCATATCCAGAGGCCTGACACCTATGCTGGCACGGGATGAACCCTCCGCGCGCGCGGGGGTTACGATGGTTTCCACTCTTTCACCGTTCGTGTTTTCCAATGTCAATTTGAGCGGTTTGTCCTCACTGGTCAAGGTCTTGAGTTCAACTTCTTCCCATCGGTTGACCGGGTCTCCGTCAATCGAGATGATCCGTTGACCCGGCTCGATTCCGGCTTTGGCGGCTGGCGATTCCTCGAGAACGGTCCCAACAAAAGTGTTCATGACGTTAATCGGAACCGGCACACCCATCATCAGCATAACCCAAAGGACCGGAAACGCGAACAGCAGGTTCATGAGCGGACCTGCGAAGCTGATCGCAAGCCTGGTTCGGGTGGGCTGAGTGTCAAACCTTCTTTCCCGGGGGACATTTGCGAGTTCCGGCTCGGCCTCCAAAGCCTCTTCCTGGGTGCGCGGCATATCTTCCTGGCCGACCATCTTGACGTAACCGCCAAGCGGAATGGCGGAGACCCGGTATTCGGTCTCGCCCCTCTTGAAGCCGAACAGTTTTCTTCCAAAGCCGAGCGAAAACCGGGCCACGTACACATTGCACAGTTTGGCAACGATGAAATGACCCAGTTCATGCACGAAAATGAGCACGCCAATAAGGATGATAAACCTCAGCACGCTTATCGCGAAGCTGAGAATATGCGCACCGATCTGGCTGATGAATCCGAGCGCATTCATGAGAAAATCGAGAATAGAGGCTATATCTATCACTGGCTTCTCCTTTGAGCGGATTTGGCAGTCTCGCGCGCCCATTGGTCGGCGGCCATGATGTCGTCCAGCGAAGGCGTGGGAACAGATTCATGCTCGCTCATGACCTGTTCGATAACCGCCGGGATATCCTGGAACCTCAGTTCACGTTTGAGGAAATCCGCGACCGCAACCTCGTTGGCGGCATTGAGGACGGCAGGCATTGTGCCGCCCTTCCGGGCCGCGTCGTAAGCGAGCCGTAAACACGGGAACTGCTCCAAGCGCGGTTTGAAGAATTCCAGCGGCGAGACCTCGGTCAGGTCCAATCTCTTGACTGTGCTCTCGACACGTTCCGGATACGTGAGCGCGTATTGAATAGGCAATCTCATATCGTTGCGGCTCATTTGAGCGAGGACGGAGCCGTCTATGAATTCGACCATGGAATGGACCACGCTGCTCGGATGAATAACGATATCAATGTTTTCCACGTCAACCCCGAACAACCAATGGGCCTCTATCATCTCAAGTCCTTTGTTCATTAATGTAGCCGAGTCAACGCTGATCTTGGCGCCCATGGACCATGTTGGGTGTTCGAGCGCCTGCTCAGGCGTAACGTCATCCAACGAGCCGGCATCCTTTCCATAGAAAGGGCCGCCTGAGGCGGTCAGGATTATCCTGCGGATTCGCTGGTCCTTGTTGCCGCAGAGGCACTGGAAGATGGCGCTATGCTCGCTATCGACCGGAATCAAGACCGCATTGTACTCACGAGCAAGCGAGGTAATCACTTCGCCCGCCATGACAAGCGGCTCCTTGTTGGCGAGCGCGATCGTTTTCCCCTCTCGAATAGCGGCCAAAACCGGCAACAAGCCTGCTGCGCCGACGATGGCGGAAAGCACAATTTCGGACTCCGGCGCGGATGCCACAGAGACGACACCACTGATCCCGCCGAGTATCTGTGTACCCTTCGGACAACGGGACCGCAGGAATTCGACCTGTCGCTCGTCGGCCAAGGCAGCATACTGCGGACGGAACTGCTCTATGAGATGCAACAACGACTCGACATTCGAATGCGCCGTCAGCCCCACGACCCGGAAATCCTGAGGAAGCGCCTCGATAACTGACAAAGCGTTTCGGCCTATGGAGCCGGTGGCGCCGAGCACAGTTACATTTTTCCTCACTTTTTAATAATACCATTTCGGCGGAGATTCTGCAATACGCAACTGTAAGGCTTTTCAGGAGTTGGGACTTCTGATTTTGGATTGCGGACCGAGAGGCCTTGATTTTCGGGAGGCGGATATAATAGCATAATGGCAAAGATTCCCAGCCTCGACTCTTGAGATTGCCCTCGATACGCAAGTCCATCGCCCGAAGAAAGGAAGAACACATCATGAGAGATGTATATGTGATTGGCGTCGGAATGACTCGGTTCGGCAAATACATGGATCGAAACATGAAGTCCCTCGCTGAGGAGGCGGTAACCCGCGCGCTTGAACATGGGGGCGTGGACAAATCCGCCTTGCAGGCGGCGTGGGTGGGCAATTCGGTGCAGGGCATCGTCACCGGCCAGGAGAGCATACGCGGGCAGGTGGTGCTGCGAGCGATGGGGATAGGCGCGATCCCGGTGATGAACGTGGAGAACGCGTGCGCGTCGGCCTCGTCGGCTTTTTACGGCGCGTGGATGGGGGTCGGCAGCGGGGTCTACGATGTTGCCCTTGCGCTCGGCATGGAAAAACTGGTGATGGAGGACAAGCAGAAATCGTTCCAGGTGTTCTGGGCGGCGACGGATGTCGAACTTATGGAAGCCTTCAAGGCGATGATGAAGGCCGAGGAGGATAAGAAGAAGGAAATGGGCGCGAAGACCGCGGGCGAGGGCGGCGCCGGCAAGAGCCGGAGCGCGTTCATGGACATATATTCGCTGGCTGCGCGGAGTCATATGAAACGATACGGGACCACACAGAGGCAATTGGCGGTGATCTCCGCGAAGAACCACTATCACAGCTCGATGAATCCGTACGCCCAGTATCAGATGAATATGACGGTCGAAGAGGTGCTCGCGGCGCCCGAGGTTTCGTATCCGCTCACGCGTCCCATGTGCTCTCCCATGGGCGACGGGGCGGCGGCGGCGATCCTGTGCTCCAAGGAGTTTGCGAAGAAGATAGGCGCGTGCAAGCTGGTCAAGGTCAGGGCGTGCGCGCTGGGGTCGGGCCGCGACAGGGATTTCGACGAGGAGGACCTGGGCAAGCGGCTCAGTCGCGCGGCGTATGAGGCGGCAGGAGTGGGACCCGAGGACATCAATGTGGTCGAGGTGCACGACGCCACCGCATTCGGCGAACTTCAACAGACCGAGGCGCTCGGTTTCTGCGGCGAGGGCGAGGGCGGGCCGTTTGCAGAGTCGGGCGCGACCACGCTCGGCGGGAAAATCCCGATTAACACAAGCGGCGGGCTCGAGTCGAGAGGGCATCCCATCGGAGCGACCGGCTTGGCGCAGATATGCGACCTCACATGGCAACTCAGGGGCGAATGCGGCAAGAGACAGGTGGAGGGCGCGCGGCTGGCGCTTGCCGAGAACGGCGGCGGCAACATCGGCATCGAGGAAGCCGCGATGGTGATAACTATACTGGAGAAGGCGTTCTAGGATTGTGGCATTGTGGATTGGAAGCAAGCGTCGACGCGCTTGGAAAAAGTCAGGAGTGTCCGATGCCGGATTTCTTCGAGGTGCTTTACTCCCGCAGGTCAATCCGTCTATACAAGGATGAACCGATATCCAAAGAAACCATAGACGAATTGCTCAGGGATGCGACGCAGGCCGCCACTGCGAGCAACTTGCAGCCGTGGGAGTTTGTGGTTATCACTAACAAGAACTTCATCAGAGAAGTCTCCGATAGCTGCAAGAGGAAAATGCTGAAATCCATCGAGACGAATCTCGAAAGCCCTTATAAGCGGTACGAAGCCACACTCCGGAATGCCGATCTTAACATCTTCTACAACGCTCCCTGCCTGATTTATGTTGTGGCGCCGAGGTCGGCGGGGCTCGGCATTTTCGACTGCACGCTGGCAGCCGGAAACATCATGCTCTCGGCGCGAGCGCGCGGCCTGGGCACGTGCTGGATCGGGCTTGGCGCGAGTCCTGAGCCGGAAATGCGGGAACGGATGGGGATTCCGAAGGACTACCGCATTGTTGCTCCCATCATCGTGGGCATTCCGGGCCACGAACCAGCGGCTCCGGCACGAAGGGCGCCGGTTATCCGAAAATTCATCTCTTGACAAGAGATTCTACTGCAGAACCCCGTCATTGCGAGGGAGGAACGCAGTTCCGACCGGAGCAGTCTCGGCGCAGTGGTTCTCGGACTGCATCGGGATTGCTTCGTCAGCCCGCGAGGCGCGGGACTCCTTGCAATGACAGGGGGGTGCAGAATCGACGAGAGACATTATGTCATCTGAACGTTGTCGCGCGCGAGAATTGGGAGTGATTGTCGGGGATATGCCGCCTGGCCCGAAGAACGCAATTACAGATGTGGCCGGAGTGCGAGTCGGCCATTGCACCATCATGAAGGGCAAGGGCAAGTGGGCGATCGGCAAGGGACCGGTACGCACCGGCGTCACAGCGGTCATTCCTGCACCCGGCGATATTTTTTTTAACAAAGCGCAAGCGGGCGTTCACATTATCAACGGGTTTGGCAAGAGCATGGGGCTGATGCAAGTGGCTGAGGTGGGGACCATCGAGACACCTCTGCTCGTAACCAACACGCTCAACGTTGGCAAAGTCGCCGACGGATTGCTGGATTATCTGATAATGGACAAGGGTCTGGAGTCGCCCTCGATCAATCCGGTCGTGATGGAATGCAATGACGCAATGCTCAACGACATCTGGGGCCGCCACGTGGGTAAGCCGGAGGTCGTCGAGGCGCTCGATTCGGCGTCGGACGGACCGGTGAATGAAGGCTCGGTAGGCGCGGGCGCCGGCACCGCCGCGTACGGGTATAAAGGCGGCGTGGGCACGTCGTCGAGAATCGTTTCGGTAGGAGACCGTAGTTACATGCTGGGAGCCCTCGTGGTTACCAATATGGGGCGGCAAGAAGAACTCACCATCTATGGAGTTCATGTAGGCAAACTGCTCAAAGACGAAGAGGCAAAAGCGACTCTGGGCGGCTCAATTATCATGGTTCTTGCCACCGACGCGCCGTTGTCGGCCCTTCAGTTGCGACGTGTGGCGGCCCGTGCGACAAACGGACTGGCGCGCACCGGAACCCGAACCGGCAACACGAGCGGCGATATCGTGCTGGCGTTCTCGACATCGAGGCGGATACCGGCCTGTCCGGAAGAACCCGTTCTTTCACTGCCGGAGTTGTCAGACATGCACATAGACGGTTTCTTCACGGCAGCCGCCGAAGCGGTGGAGGAGTCGATTCTGAACGCGATGTTCATGGCGGAGACGGTGGTGGGGCGCGACGGCAATATTCTGCGCGCCCTGCCAGTGGAGAAGGTGAAATTGCTTCTTGGGTTCTGAGCCTGCAGGGACGCAGCTTGCTGCGCCCGCTAATGAAGGGAAAGGGAGAGGACGAATTATAAGGAGAGCCCATCATGCTGGACAACAGCCCTCAAACACCCGCCCTAATACGCTCGGCGATCTGCCCGAAATCGACCCCACCGCTTACGTGGACCCGGCGGCGCTGATTGTCGGAAAAGTGCGCCTTGGGCC
>CAZEBC010000194.1:0-6694 GCA_964510165.1 uncultured bacterium | reverse complement strand
GCTTTGGCTCACTTTATTCACTCTCGATGTGGCGCTTTAGCCCACCTCAGTGACTTCGGGTTGGCCAATTGATTTGATTATTCACGCCCATTTTGTTAGGATACTCGTGTCTGGCGGCGGACTGCCGAACAACCGGAGCGCAATCATTGATTGACGGACACAAAACAGTCGTGGTCATGCCCGCGTACAATGCGGCGAAGACCCTCAAGAAAACCTACGACGAGGTGCCGAAGGACATCGTCGACGAGATCCTTCTCGTTGATGATGGCAGCCACGACGACACCATAGCCCTCTCGCGGAAACTCGGCATCAAGTCCTTCATCCACGAGCGCAATTTCGGGTACGGCCGCAATCAGAAGACCTGTTACAGGGAGGCTCTGAAAACGGGGGCCGACATCGTCGTGATGCTTCATCCGGACTATCAATACTCGCCCAAGCTCATCACCGCGATGGCCTCCCTGATCGCGGCGGACGAGTACGACGTGGTGATCGCCTCGCGCATACTCGGCGTCGGCGCCATCAAGGGCGGCATGCCCATTTACAAGTACATCTCCAACCGGTTTCTGACGTGGTTTGAGAACCTGCTCCTGTTCTACAAACTCTCCGAGTATCACACCGGCTACCGCGCCTTTTCACGGAAAGTGCTCGAGACGCTGCCGCTCTCGGAGAACTCCGACGACTTCCTCTTCGATAACGAGATGCTCGCCCAGATCATCTTTTGGGGCTTCAAGATCGGCGAGATCTCATGTCCCACAAAGTACTTCCCCGAAGCGTCCAGCATCAACTTCAGCCGCAGCCTCAAGTATGGCCTCGGGTGCATGCTCACCTCCGTCAAGTTCCGCCTCCAAAGGATGCGCCTCGGCAAATTCCGCGTCTTTGACGAGAAGGGCCGCAGATTGTTCGAGGATTCCTACTACCGGCCGGTGGAGCCCGAGACCGAAAGGGCGGAAACCTCCGTCCAGATCAAATCGTAGGTCTCCCTCTCGTTAGACAAGTCAGCATCTTGAATGTGGGGGCAATTTGCTTCCGTAACACCGCTGTGTTAATATACCAACCGCAAGAGTTGGCGTGTCCTTTGCACTCTTGATCATCCACCATGCAAATTGACGCTTTAAGAGAGCGCTTCGCTCATCCACCAGCCCGGTTCGGACCCACCCCTTTCTGGTTCCTCAACGACGACCTCAATGAAGCCCGCCTTTCCGACGCGCTCGAACAAATGAAACGCAAGGGCTTCGCCGGCGTCATAATTCACCCGCGCACCGGCATGGAGGTCGAGTATCTTTCCGGGACCTTCTGGGAAAAGCTCCGGTTCATCTGCGAGACGCTCAGGCGGCTTGAGATGCAGGGCTGGATATACGACGAGTACAACTGGCCCAGCGGCCCCGCCGGCGGCAAGCTTTTCCGGGAGCATCCCGAGTTCAGACAGCGAGGGCTCGACTACAGGCTCGTTCCCGTCTCGAGGCTCTCCGATGTGGTCCGCGACCTGCCCGGCGAACTCATGGCCGCATTCTCCATTGGCGTCACCGCCGTTCGGGATGAGACCGAGGCATTGAAGCGGGGCAACCTCGGCGCCTTCACTGCCGGCGAGGCGCTCCTGTTCGTCGTCGTCGAGTATTCCGGCCTGCTGCCCGTCACGTGCTGTGCGCCGTGGACTAAGGCCGAAACGGGATATCTCGATGTGCTGAATCCCGACGCAGTCGCCGCGTTCATGCGGCTCACCCACGACGAGTATGACCGCCATCTCAGGCAGTATTACGGCTCTCCGCTCGTCGGCATTTTCACGGATGAACCCGCTAATTACATTGCGCTGCCCTATACGCCGAGCCTGCCCGAGCGATACCAGCGGCGTTTCGGGCGTCCGTTCCGCGAGGCGCTGCCCGGCCTGGCGGGCCAATTCGCAGGCGTCCCGATTGAGGAGCGCATCCGCAGCCGAACCAACTACTTCGAGCTTGCGCGCGACATGTACGTCGAGGCGTTCTTCGGCAAGCTGTCGAAGTGGGCGTCGGAGCGCGGTCTGATCTTTACCGGACACGTCAACGAGGACGACCGCATCGATCGGTTGCCTTCCAGTAATGTCAGCTTCTTTGCGCCCTTGAGCCGAATGCACATGCCCGGGACCGACCTCCTCGGCGAAAATCACGGGTATGAAAAAGAGCATCCCACGCTGAGACATGCGAATTTCAACCCGAAGGCGCTCAGCAGCGTTGCGCATCACTGCGGGGCCGAGCGCACGCTCTGTGAGATATGGGGCGGCAACGGATGGGCCACCCCGCCCGAAAGGCTCAAGACGATGCTCAATTGGGCCGTTGGCTGCGGGGTCAACTTCATCAATCCGCACGCGGTGTTCATGTCGCTGCGAGGCCTGCGCAAGCGCGATTATCCGTCCTCCCACTTCCCGCCGCAGCCGTGGTGGCGCTTCTACGACAAGTTCTCGGAATATATGGCCCGACTGAGCCTGCTTGGTTCCGCCGGCGCGCACGTGGCCGATGTCCTCTTCGCGTTCCCGCTCAAGAGCCTGTGGGCCGAGTTCGACCTCAAGACCCGGAACAACACGCTGGCCGATTTCATCGAGGCCGCCTCGGAGGCGCTGCTGAGAAACCAGCTCGATTTCGATTACCTCTTTGATGAAGTCCTGGAGGGCGATGCGGTCGAGATCGAGGAGGCGCAACTAAAGGTCCACGGCGAGACGTATTCGGTGCTGGTGCTCCCTTTGGCGGCGGTCATGCCGTCGAAACTGCTCGACCTGGCCGAACGGTTCGCGTCCGCCGGAGGGCGCATCATCGCGCTCAGCTTCGAAATGCCGAAACATGATGAATACGGCGGGGAGATTTCCGAAAGGGTCGAGGCCCTGTTCGGGCCGAAGGAGCGCGCCGGCGTCGCGCACCGGCAACTGACCCCCGATGTCGAGTCCGACCTCAACTGGCTCGTCAAAGCGATCAGGAAATGGGTCAATCCCGATGTCGTTGCTGACGGCCGTCTGGCCAGGGACCTGATATGTCTGCATCGAAGGCTGGAAGGGGCCGAGGTTTATTTCGTGAGCAACCTCGGGAAAGAGGAAGGTAATGCGGACCTCGGCTTCAGATGCAAGGGGAGACCGCAACTCTGGGACCCCGAGAACGGCGCCTGCGCCAATATACTTGCCTTCACGACGAAGGGCGGCTACACCCGCCTGAGTGCCCGATTCGCGCCCGGCCAGGCATTCTTCTTTGCCTTCACGGATGAGCCGCCCGTGGACCACGTCGACTCCACAAACCTCATTCTCACGTCAGTCTCAATTGATTACGCCGAGGGCTACACGAGCGCGCTCGAGGTGCGCCTCAGCCGGGGCGACCAGCGCTACACTCGCGCCGTTGACCAGGCGTATCCCGTCATCTCCCTCTCGGAACGATGGGAAATGGACTATCCGGCGAGAAACATCTTCCTGCTTGACCGATGGGACGTCGAGATTCTCTCAGAGGGCAGCCGGCGGAACTGGTCGCCGCAGGAAGACCCGCGCCTGGGCGCGCGCGGGCGATTGATTGCGGAGGTCGCGCGCGCGGCGTTCGGCCTGGGCCGCGCCGTCAGGAAATCGCTCGGCACGTATGCCCTGTCCACCACGAAATACGTTCCGATGGGCGAGACGTATGACATCGCGGAGAAATGGTGCAAGCTGCTCGGCATAGATTTCACGCGGCTCGACTCGGCGGAAATACTGCTGGAGGTTGCGAAATACGTCGGTTATCCGATGGGCTACGACTATCCGCCTCCCGGCTGCACATTTGCGATGACCACGCGCTTCCAAGCGGACCATATCCCCGGCGACCTGGCGCTCGTCTTCGAGCGCTTGGAGGACGGACCGATATCGGTCGAGATAAACGGGGCCACGGCGGACGCGCCGCCCGCGCCGACGTTCATATGGGACGCCTCGAACCAGGCGCTCCCCATCGCCGGCCTCGTTCGCAAGGGCGAGAATACGGTGCGCCTGGTGTGGCGTCAGCCCGATTTTCCAAGCCTTCACCCGAGCGTGCACGGGCTCGAGCCTGTGTGTCTCGCCGGAACGTTCTGGGTCGAAAAGGGGAGAATCACCGAGCAGAAGTATCGCGCGCCCTCGCTGCCATGGTCTGAAATAGGGTTCCCCAACTATATCGGGGCGCTTACGTACAAATCCTCCTTCGTGCTGCCCATGAAATATATGGGCCAGCAATTGTTCCTCAAGCTTGAGCGATTGGGGACAGCCGCGGAGGTCAAGATAAATGGAAAACATGCCGGCGTGATATTGTGGCGACCGTATGCCCTGGACGTGACAAGGCTCGTTGTGCAGGGCGAGAATTCCATCGAGATCACGGTGGCCAACACGGCGGCCAACCTGTTAGCCGAGCCTGTGCCGGCGGGCATCATCGGCAATCCCTACATAGTGCCCTACTGGCGCCACAGGATCAGGTTCGGCGCATGACGGTCATAAAGGAGGCATCTGGAATGCATCAGATCGAGTTTGACGCCAAGGAACGCGATGACGGCACCATCGAGGTGCGTTACACCTGGACGCACGACGTGGGCCTTCCCACCCAAAGCGTCGTCAAGAACCAATACCGGCATTACACCTGCAAGCGCGACATCGCCTGCGAGGTCGTCTACTTCCTCAACGTCGAGGAACACTACGGCGAGCAGGTGTGCGAAGAACTGATCAACGCGCTCCTCGAAATGCCCACTCACGCCTTGAAGCTGCTTTCGTTCATGGTCATTGACCTGTGGAGCGAGACACAGGTGGAATACAAACGCCGAAAAATCTCGAACCGGCGCAGATTCGTCGAGCTTTCCAGGTCGGTGCACAAGACTATTGAGGACTTCAGCAAGAAGAAACCGCAGCTCACCTTCGGCGAGGCGCTGGCGGTCCTCGAGAAGGAATACAGCCTCATCCGCTCCGGCGCAAAGACGGAGGGCACGGTGGCCGACACCTTGCAGGCCGCGCGCCCCCGCGCCGCACGCCGCAAGCGAAACGCGAACCGAGAGGCAAAGGAGAACTAGAATGCAATCGCAGGAAGCCAGCCTCACCCCCGAATTCTTCGCGAACCAACTGAAACGCATGGTTGAGGTTGAGGCGTCGCCCGAACTGGCCGACATGTTCGGCATGCTGGTCGGAATCGTCTCGATGATGAACTCGCTGCAGCCGGAGGGATACCCCGAAACCGTGCCCGCGTTCACATTTCAGCCGATAAAGGAGTAGGGGCGGCCCTGTGTGGCCGCCCGGGCGCCCACATAGAGGCGCCCCTACAATTGTGGGACAGTCTGGAAAGTCCATTGAGATTGCGGGAGAACACCACGCATGACCATCTCGGAACTCGCTCCGAAGCTCAAGTCCAAGAAGATTTCGCCCGTCGAACTCACGCGCGCCGTCCTGGACAGGATAGAGAAGCTTAATCCCGCGCTCAACGCCTACATCACCGTTGACGCCGACGGCGCGCTCAAGGCCGCCCGCGCCGCCGAGAGGCAAATCGCGCGGGGCAAGTATCTGGGCCCGTTACATGGGATACCGGTGTCGCTCAAGGACTTGTTTTACACAAAGGGAATGCTCACCACCGGCGGCTCGAAGATTCTGAAAGACTGGATTCCCGACGCCGATGCGACCTCCGTTGCGAAACTCAAGGCCGCGGGCGCGATCATCATCGGCAAGACGAACCTCCACGAGTTCGCGTTCGGAGGGACCACGCAGAACCCGCATTTCGGCGGCGCGCGCAACCCCTACGACACAAGCCGAATCCCCGGCGGCTCAAGCGGCGGCTCAGCCGTTGCGGTCGCGGCGGACATGTGCGTCGCCTCGACCGGCAGCGACACGGGCGGCTCGATAAGGACGCCTTCTTCTCTATGCGGGATCGTCGGCCTCAAGCCCACCTATGGGAGGGTGAGCCTGCACGGCGTCATTCCACTGGCCTGGTCGCTCGACCATATCGGCCCGATGACCAAATCCGTCCCCGACGCCGCCGCCATGCTCACGGTCATGGCCGGACATGACGTGAACGACCCGTCGAGCGCACGCGAGAAGGCGCCGAGTTTCGCGCGCGCCCTCAAGAACGACGTCAAGAGACTCAGGATAGGAGTCGAGCCTTCGTTCTGTTTCAGCGGAGTTGATGACGACGTGGCCGAGAATCTGCGGAAGGCGCTGAAGCTGTTCGAGAAACTCGGCGCGCGGATAGTAGAGGTCACCGTGCCGAGCATCGAGATGACCTCGGTTGTCGAATCGGTCATCATCACCGCCGAGGCCGCGTCGTATCACGAAAAAAACCTGCGGGAGCGGCCCGGGGATTATGGCGAAGACGTGCGAATGCTTCTTCAGGCCGGCGCCGGATTCCCTGCGATGCATTACCTGAAGGCTCAGCGCCTCAGGCGGATCATCCAGGCCGAGTTCGCCGCAGCGTTCAAGAAGATAGATATCCTCGCGATGCCCGGCTCGGCGATACCCGCGCCCCCGATCGGCGCGCGGACAGTCCCGGTCGCCGGGACGGAGACCGACGCGCAGATGGCGCTGCTCAGGTTCACCTGTCCTCAGAACCTGACGGGCCTGCCCGCGATCTCGATTCCGTCGGGCATGAGCGGGGACGGGCTTCCGACCGGGCTTCAGCTCGTCGGCAGGGCGTTCGACGAGGCGACCGTGCTCCGCGCCGCGTTCACTTTCGAAGTGAACTCGGAGCGGCTGCCGGCTCCGCGCGTCTGACGGCGA
>CAZEBC010000193.1:0-6784 GCA_964510165.1 uncultured bacterium | reverse complement strand
GGCTCTCCCTCCGGAACGCTCGCAGACGGGCTTGCAAAGGCGTGGGGCAATATTCCCCGCATGAAGATAACCGATCTGCGCTGTGACTGCGAGCTTGTCGAGCAATGCAGAGGCGGCTGCAGATACCGGGCCGAACTGGCCGGTGATCCGCTCGGAAAAGACTACGTTATGTGTGCGGCGAACGGGTTGCCGTACTGACCCTCTCGGAGGAGGTGATCGGCAGTGACAATCCGCAAGGTGACGAAGAAGGTGTGCGGAACCTGCAAGTGCAAGTCCTCGTGTTAGGGCCTGCCAACTTCCGGATCGTCTGTAGGGGGCGCAGCACGCTGCGCCCTTTGCAGATTTAGGCTCACCTCCACAAGAAGCTCTCGCCCAAGCAATGTCCCGCCCCCTGTGCCTGTGTTGCGTCTCCAGTGTGCGCCCGATAAAATACTGACGAAGGCCGGCATGCTCAGAAACAGATGGTAGTACAGAGAGAGGATGGTGACACCGATGCTCAATCTGATCCCGAAACCGATGGAGATAACGACGCTGGATGGAAAGTTCAAATTCAATCCTGCGACGCAAATCGCGGTTGAAAGAGGAGCCGAAGAGGCGGCCATCTACCCTGGGGAATTGCTTTCGACCGCCACAGGTGTTGGATTCAAGACAGTTGAAACCATCAACATGGACCCCCGGGCCAATTCGATTCTTCTCACCACAGCCCGCGCCGACGAATCCCTTGGCTCCGAAGGCTACGAGTTGAGTGTGACTCCACATGCAATAACTATTCGCGCGCTCGATGCGAGAGGCTTATTCTACGGAGTTCAGACTCTGCGGCAACTCCTGCCGCCGGAAATCGAGAATGCGACAGAACGCGCGCGAAACTGCGAAGTGCCTGCGGTAAATATTAAGGACAAGCCGCGATTCAGATGGCGCGGCTTGATGCTCGATGTCGGGCGGCATTTCTTTCCGATATCGTTGGTCAAGCGATATATCGACCTCCTGGCCTTGCATAAGATGAACGTGTTTCATTGGCATCTGACCGAGGACCAGGGGTGGCGGATCGAAATAAAGAAGTATCCCAGGCTGACGGAAATCGGCTCAAGGCGCAAGGCGTCACCGCTCCTGTCGGACAGAAACACGTTGGACGGAACGCCCTATGGCGGATTCTATACGCAGGAACAAGCCAGAGAGGTCGTCGAATACGCTGCGCGCCGCTTCGTGAACGTTGTCCCCGAGATCGAGATGCCTGGCCATTCCATGGCTGCGCTGGCGAGTTATCCCGAGCTGGGCTGTACGGGAGGCCCTTACGAGGTTCGGACCTTTTGGGGAATCGAAGAGCACGTCTACTGCGCCGGGAACGAAAAGACATTCGAGTTTCTCGAGGATGTATTGGGAGAGATTATGGGGCTATTTCCAAGCCCATACATCCATATCGGCGGTGATGAATGCCCCAAAGCGATGTGGCAAAAGTGTGAGAAGTGCCAAAGACGTATTGCCAAAGAAAAGCTCAAAGACGAAGACGAATTGCAGAGCTATTTTATCAGGGGTATCGCCGCGTTCCTCAGAGCCAACGGTCGGCGCATGATCGGCTGGGACGAGATACTGGAGGGCGGCTTGGCGCCGGGCGCCACGGTCATGAGCTGGCGAGGGATGGAAGGCGGAATTGAAGCGGCGTCGCAGGGACATGACGCGATCATGTGTCCGCTCAATTATACGTATCTGGATTATTACCAGTCGGAAGACCGCGAGAGCGAGCCGCCGGCAATCGGGGGCCTCACGCCCCTGGAAACCGTGTACGAATTTGATCCTGCGCCTCCCGGGCTCTCGGGTGACGTGTCAAAGCATATTCTCGGCGCCCAGGGTCAGCTCTGGACCGAATTCATTGCTGACGAACGGCATCTGGACTACATGGCTTTTCCCCGCGCCTCCGCTCTTGCCGAGGTGTTGTGGACGAAGCGGGAATTGTGCAACTTCGATGATTTCAAGAATCGCCTGAAACAGTTCCTGCGGCGGTTGGAGCGATGGGACGTCAATTATCGGAATCCGTTCTGAGTGGGACACCGGAGAAAAGTTATGAATGCGCGAGCGCAGTTCAAGCGTTGAGCGAGCCATAAGACCCCCTTTCCTTTGACAGCCGCCAGAGACACACTTATATAAGGAATATCGGCAGAGAGGATGCAAGATATCCTCTCCCAAGGGAAAAGGTGATTGTCCCCGCGCTGAACCACCGATGAAGTCAAAGTGGCGGCGCATTGCGTATAAGGAGGTTGCTGGAAATGATGACCTTGAACGTTGATGCAAGAGGGATACAGAGCTTCACAGAGGCCGAATGCATTGCGCGGGAGGCCGCGTGGGATTTTGACCGGAATCTGTCATTGATGGCTTGGTATGACAGGGTCCGCAACATGGAGGCGCCCCGCGAGGCGTGCGCACTCGAGGGTTGGAAATGCTCGCGGGTATATGCCGACCATCATGGCGCCGACCTGGGAATCCTCTTGAATGAGGGCGACTACGAGTTTTATTTCGCCAAAATCCCGACGGATTTCGTGGAACTCGACAGGGAAGAGGCGCTCGACATTCACCGTTGGGCGGAAACCGCCGAATTTGATGACGTGCAAGGCGGCTGATAGCTGAGCCTGCATTCCCGCCCCCTGATCAAGTCGGGGACGAGTTTCGCGGGAATGATAGAAGAGAGCGGGAAATCAGTCGAATAAGAGACGCGGAGGCGGTCGCACGTTGCGACCGCCTCCGTATCATTTTCATGGTCGGGAGGCTTCCATTCGTACACTCAGTGCACCATTCTGTCCTGGTCTCTCCAGTAAGGCTCGCGAAGGATTTTCTTGAGCACCTTTCCGCTGAGGTTGCGGGGGAGCGATTCGACAAAGTCCACTGAGCGCGGCCGCTTGAACCCGGCCAGATATTTGCGGCAGAAGTTGACGATGTCTTCCTCGGTGGCCGTCTGGCCGTCGCGAAGGACGATAATCGCCTTGACGGTCTCGCCCCATTGCGGATCGGGCACGCCGATGACGGCGGCGTCGGCGATGGCGGGATGCATGAAAAGGACCTCCTCGACTTCGCGCGAATACACGTTTTCGCCGCCGGAGATGATCATGTCCTTCACGCGGTCGAGGATGTAGACGTAGCCGCCCTCGTCCACGGTGGCCAGGTCGCCGGTATGCAGCCAACCGTCACGGAGGGTCTCGGCGGTCGCCTCGGGCATGTTCCAGTATCCTTTCATCACGTTGTGACCCCGGCCGATGACCTCGCCGATCTCGCCGGGCTTGACATCGTTGCCGTCCTCATTGACGACGCGAACCTCGCTGCCGAACACTTCCGTGCCGGCGGAACCAAGCCGCTTGAGCTGTTCGGGCGTGCCCTCGAGCACGTGGTCTTCGGGCCTGAGGATACACAACACCGCCGACGATTCGGTCTGACCATATCCCTGCACGAAATCGCATTTGAAAATCTCGATGGCGCGCCGGAGCACTTCGACGGGCATGGGTGAGGCGCCGTAGATGATGCCTCGGATGTTCTTGAAATCGCGCTTCTCGATATCGGGCATCTGGAGCAGGAAATTTATCATGACGGGGATGAGGAGCGCGACAGTGACCTCCCCGCCCTCCATGTCGTCGAGTATGGCGATGGGGTTGAAATCGCGGTGGATGAGGATCGGGCCGCCCTGCAGGATGACGGCGAGCGAGCACATGCCGGCGGCCATGTGGTACAGCGGCGCGACCATGAGGATACAATCGTTCGGCTGCATCTGCATGCCGAAGCTGCACCCGATGGCGTTCGTTATGAGATTCCGGTGGGTGAGCATGGCGCCCTTGGGGAGACCGGTCGTGCCGCTGGTGTACATCTGGAGAACCACATCGTCCTCGTGCTGTTCCAGATTGGGCTGAATGGGCGAGGCGCCGGCGAGCAGGTCGTCATAGCCGAGCATGCCTTTCGGCGCTTGCCCTATGACGACATAGTGCTCGGCCTTCTCAAGGTCGGGCCGCACTTCTTCGAGGGTGTCGAGGAAATCATCTGACACGATGACGACCTTCGCCTCGGAGTTTCCGATGACATAGCGCAACTCGCGGGGCGTGAGCCGGTAATTGATTGCGGTGCATATCGAGCCGCTGCGCGCGCAGCCGAAGTAGGTCTCGAAGTACTCGTTGCAGTTCTTCGACAGGACGGCGACGTGGTCTCCTCGCTTGACGCCGAGGCCGATGAGCGCGTTGGCCAGGCGATTGACGCGTTCGTCGGCCTGCGACCAGGTGTAGCGCCTTCCCTCGAATATGAAGGCCTTCCTGTCGGGATATAGCTTGCTGTTTCTGCGGAGTAACTCTCCAAGGAGCATGGGTCCTCCTGCCGGCTGACAAGTCAAGGGGGTGACAATCGAAGACCATTATATGAGTGAAGCGAGCGAACTGTCAAGGAGGCATGCTATACTATTCTCGTTTGAAATCTGCCATTGGCGCCCTCGGTTTATCGGTGGTTTATGATTCATCTGACGCGCAGAGAAGTTCTACCATGAATGACAAGACAGCGCCCGTTCTCCTCATCAACCCCAACCTTATGAAACCGCCAGTCACGCCGGTCGCAATCGACTTCCTCGGAAGCGCGTTGAGGCAGGCGGGGCATGAAGTCCGTTTCCTCGACCTCGCGTTCGAGGCCGAAATCGATTCCGCAATCACCGGCGCGCTCGGCCACGAAGTCCTCTTCGTCGGCCTGTCCATCCGCAATACGGACGACTCATTCTTCGCCACGCGCGACTTCTGCCTCGCCAAGGTCAAGCCGATGATTGATAAGATCAGATCGTTCACTGACGCGCCCGTAGTCATCGGCGGTGTCGGCTATTCCATTTTTCCGGTGGCGGCGCTTCGATATCTCGACGCCGATTTCGGCATACGGGGCGACGGCGAATCGGCGGCGGTCCGGCTTGCACACGCGCTCGCGATGGGCGAGGACCCCGCGGGCATACCCGGCCTCGTCTGGAAGGATGGAAAGGATTGCCGCAGCAATGAGCCTCTGCCGGTGGACCTCTCGACGATTGACCTCAGCGACCGCTCCACTGTTGACAACGCCCGCTATTATCGGGAAGGCGGCATGGTGGGCTTCGAGACCAAGCGCGGCTGCGACTGCCCGTGCTCGTATTGTGCCGACCCGCTTGCAAAAGGAACCACGCGTCGCCTCCGGCCTCCCGAGCAGGTCGCCCGGGAACTATCGACGCTGGCCGACATCGGCATCCAGCATTTCCACACGTGCGACAGCGAGTTCAATGTCCCGTACTCACACGCGGCCGACGTGTGCCGCGCCTTCATCCGGGCCGGACTGGGCGAGAGAATTCGCTGGTACGCCTACATGACGCCGAAGTTCTTCGACGACGAACTCGCGTCACTCATGGAGCGCGCGGGCTGCGTGGGAATCAATTTCGGGGCCGACCACTGCAACGCGGCGTTGTTGAGAACGCTCGGCCGCACTCACACCGCCGACTCGACCGCGGAAGCCGCGCGCCTGTGCCGAAAATACGGCATCGCATCCATGTTCGACCTGCTGCTGGGAGCGCCGGGCGAGACGCCGGACACCATTCGCGAGGCAGTCACCTTCATGAAGAAGATCGAGCCGTCATGCGTCGGCGCCAGCATGGGCGTGCGCATCTATCCCGGGACCGCCATGGCTCGCACGCTGGCTCCTCAATTGATGACGGGCGCGCCGAGCTTGTATGCACTGGAAGAAGGAGACTCCGACTTTCTGCGACCGGTTTATTACGTGTCTCCCGTTCTAGGAGAGAATCCGTTGCGGATGCTGTCCGATGCTGTCGGCGGAGATGAGCGCTTCTTCGTCGCCTCCCCCGAGCGCGGCGAGAGCGATTACAACTACAACGACAACTCGGTCCTCTCCGACGCCATCCGGTCCGGCCACCGCGGCGCGTTCTGGGACATCCTGCGCCGCTTAAGGACCTAAACGCTGTCTTGGTTTTCCCTTGGTGTTATTGGCGTCTTGGTGGTTAAGAACGCCCATGGTCGCGCTTTCACTCCATCCGGCGCTGCTGATGTATCAACAGGTCCTGCGAGAGGCGTGTCATCAGGCCGGTCTGATATTCAACGATCGGCAATTCCTTGAGCGTTTTTACGACAAGCCATGAAAGCGGGGCTTTTTCCCATGCGACGTCGTGAAACGCCACCTTTCCTTGTCCTAGCCAGGCTTCGCGCACGACCGCCTTCGCGGGCAGCGCTGTGGCGCTGCTCACGTCCGCTCCCCGAAGGTCGCACGATGGAATATGCTTCCAGCCCATCCATATCTGACCTTCGACCTGGGCGAGCATCGCCTGAATCGCGTCGTCCGAGAGCTTCTGTAAACCCGACACCTCGCCCTCCAGCAGCAGAGAGCCGTTCTCGGAAACCGTGAACCCGCGCTTGCCATCCCTCAGCCAGGCGTCCGGGATATCGGCGAACAGCTTCGGCGCGCCCAGCACCTCTCTGCCGACCACGATGGGCATGAAATTGTTTTCCCACAACACCAGCGCGAAATTGCCCGCAGCCTTGTCGCGCTTGCCCTCGAACCGTGCCGACACGTTGACCGCCACCAGGTTGTATCCGCCGCCCGCCATAAAGTCCACGCCCCGACACATCACGAAGCTGACCGTGATTATCGGCGGGTCGGTTGCAACGAAGCCCGGCGGCAAGAGCTTCGAGACTGCCGCCCGATCCGTGACGTACAGGATACTAAGCGCGGTGTTGTCCTCATAATGCGCCACCTTGCCGTTCCATCCCACATCCGACGCGCCAAAATGCGCAGGCATCACGTACGG
>CAZEBC010000192.1:0-6789 GCA_964510165.1 uncultured bacterium | reverse complement strand
TTAACGTACGGCGCGGTTCTTCTACTGCTTCGTGAATGACCACGTTTGCGCGCTCTTGATTAAAGGGCGTGGGCTCGCGGCCATGTCCACGCCTCGGACCCGCCAGTAAATTGGTGTGCCGGTCGGGATTTTGTTCCACACGGAGAGCGACATGGTCCATCTGGTGTCACGAATGAGCAGGCGCATGTTATTGTAGGTGGACCAGTATTTCGTGAAGCCGGGTGTCAGGCTGGCATCGACCGCGTAGACGTTGTCGGCGCCCCCGTTGGCGGTCCAGGTAAACGTCGGGGGAGAAGTCAGGGTGGCCAAGTTCGCCGGAGATTGCAGGTTAATGGCGGCCAGCGAGCCCTCGATTTGGAACGTGTCGCTGAACTGGAATTGCCAGACGCCGGCGCAATCTTTGGTGTAGAAATTGACTCGCCACGTGCCGGGCATGGATGCGGCAGGATATCCGGCAATGCCGAGCCATGCGGTCTGCTTGTACCAGTCCCACCATTTGTTTTGGCCGGGATCGGGCAGTGTCATCGGATAGCTGAAGTACAAGCCCCCGTTCGGATCTATCCATTCCCATTTGATGTCGACTGCCTCAGCGAGGCCATCAAGCCTCACCCAACTGACGGCTAAAGCGTCAGTTGACTTATACGAGGTTGTGCCCGGATTGACGGGTTCGTACGGATAGTCGTTGACGCCGGTACACATGGTATGCGAGGAATCGTCCGTCTTGTACGGCTGGTCGTCGAGCTCGAAGCGGAAAGTCCAGTTCAAGGCGGCATACTGATGGCCGTCGACCGAAAACCGGGACGTCCAGATGCCCTCGGGGAACCACAGACAATACCCGAGGATGTCCCATACCCACCATACCTTGAACCATGAGTACGTTCCGCAATCCACGCCCGGCCCGCTGTACACGGTCCCCAATCCGTTGGGCATGTCCATGTTGACCTGATAGTCCCAGCATCCGGAGGTGTTGGAGATGACGGTCCAGTTGAACACGCCCGGGGCGGTGGAGCGGAGATAATATATCTCCGGATAGGGGTCGTAATTGGGAGCGAGAGGTTCGGTGTTCGTGATGGCGGACCGGACGTAGGTGAAGGCTTTGGGGCCGATGCCGGGCGGCTCGTTCGAATGCACAACTCCCAAAAGGGGTTCGGGCATGCAGAACGTTTCAAAAGCATCAATGGAGGTCTCGATGGCCCGCATCAGGCTCTGTTCTTCGAGCTGTAACCTGTCGGCCTCGGAGAGTTTGTGGTCCCTGCCCAGTTCTCCCGCGCCGGATGAGCCTCCGAGGTCGGCGGCCCGACTGTGTGCGGGTATCGAGAGGACAGCGAAGCTAAGTGCGAGGGAAACAAAGAAAACATGCCTGTTCGGCAACATCATGGAATTACCCCCCTGCGTAAGGAGTCGCGTTGCCAGAGTGAATATAATTAAATCACATGTGGCGTATTTTGTCAAGCGGAATTAACTTGGAGGGAAAGCGAGAGAAGAGAGATTTATCCACAAAGGGCACGGAGTTTTCACGATTCGCCGGTCTTTCGGCTACGAAGCTTTTCAGCCGTGGATTCGACCAGTTCGTACATTGTGGGAACAACGATAAGGGTAAGCAGCGTGGCAAAGGCAAGACCGAAGATGACTGCGACCGCCATGGGCCCCCACCACTGGCTGCTGCTGCTTCCGACGACGGGCCGGAACTGGCGGAAGTCGAAACTTATGCCGATCGCCATCGGCACAAGCCCGAGAATGGTGGTTATCGCGGTGAGAAGCACCGGCCTCAGTCTGACCAATCCGGCCTCGACCAGGGCCGCGCGTCGCGGCGTGCCTTTCCTGCGTGACTGCTGGACGTAGTCAACGAGCACGATTGCGTTGTTCACTACAACGCCGGCGAGACTGATGACTCCGATGCCCGTCATGATGATGCCAAACGGGAAGCCCGTGACCAGGAGTCCGGCAAAGACGCCGACGAGCGACATGATGACGGACGCCAGGATGATGACGGAGAGCGCGACGGAGTTGAACTGCGTCACAAGCACGAGCGCGATGAGGAAGAGGGCCACGATGAACGCCTTCGTGAGAAAGTCGCTCGCCTCTTTCTGTTCTTCCTGCTGGCCCGTAAACTCCATTGTATAAGAGGGCGGCAGTCGGTAGTCGGCCAGCTTCTGTTTCACCTCGGCAAGGGCGTCGTTGGGCAGTCTGCCCTCGACCTCCGATTCGACGGTGACAACCCTCTTTTGATTTTCCCGGTTGATTGAGCCGAGTCCGCCGGCGTACTCGACAGCGGCAACCGCGGACAGCGGGATAGGCTGGCCATCGGGTCCCGGCACGGAGAGCCGAAGCAATTTCCTGAGGTCGTCGCGGTCCTCCTCGGCGAGTCGCACCGTGATGTCGTACTCGTCTTCACCCTGTCGGAACGTGCCCACCTTCCAGCCGAGCACCGCCGTCTTGATGAAGTTGCCGACCATGACCGTGTTGAGTTCGAGCAACGCCGCCCGATTGCGGTCCACGCGGAACCTCAGTTCGGGCCGCGCCTGTTCGTAATCGTCTCTGAGATCAACGATTCCGGGCACGGTTTCAATCCTACTCTTTATGTCGCGCGTGATCTTTGCGAGCACGTCAAAGTCATCGCCAGATATCTCGATGCTGATGGGCTTTTCCTGGGGAGGGCCGTGCTGTTCCTCGCTCACCTCGATCTCGAATCCCGCAAGTCCTGTGAGGTCATCGCGAATCTGCTGAATGGTAAGTCGAGAGGGCTGTGAACGCTCGCTCATTTCCTTGAAATCAACGGTGATGCGGGCGAGATGCGAGCCGGAGGCGCTGCTGCCAAAGAATCCTCCCGGCCGCGTGCCGACGTTGGCGACGTAGTTCTCGATATCCTCATACTTGCGCAATTTATCCTCGAGGGAGCGAGTGACCTGGTCCATCTTGGCGAGGCTCGTCCCTTCCGGCCCTCGCACATATATGATTGCGCTGTCGGGGTCGGCCTTCGGGAAGAACTCAATTCCATGCCCGAACGCAGAGTAGAGGACCGCCGTGATTATGAGCACCATCAAGAACTCGAGGAGAGTCATAAACGGGTGGTCGAGTGAGAAATTGAGAAGGCGCTCATAGCGGCGAAGGAAGGGATGTCTCTTCGCGGCTTTTCGAGGAGACCGCGTCGTCTTGACCACCATGAAGCGCGAGCACAACGCGGGGTTGATCACCATTGCGACAAACAGAGACGCAGTGAGCGTGATGATGAGTGTCTTGGGCAGGAAACCCATGAACTCTCCCATGATGCCGGGCCAGAACAGCATCGGCACGAATGCGCACAGAGTGGTGATTGTCGAGGTGATGACGGGCCAGGCGACCTCGGCCGTGGCAACGTGGGCGGCGGTGACGCGGTCCTTGCCCTCCTGCACATGGCGGTAATTATTTTCGACAATGACAATCGCGTTGTCAACGAGCATGCCGAGCGCAAGGATCAGCGCAAACATGACCACGTTGCTGAGGGTGATTCCAAGCACCTGCAAAGCGATGAACGAGATGAGCATCGAGAGCGGAATCGCGAGGGAGACAAACAGCGCGTTGCGGAATCCCATGAACGCGAATATGACGGCCAACACGAGCACCAGTCCGGACAAAATGTTGTTTTCGAGGTCGGAAAGCATGATGCGAATCCACTTGGAAGTGTCCATGGAAACGGTGATCTCGACGCCCGCGGGAAGGGTCTTGCGGGCCCCATCGAGTATCCGCTTGATCTGTTCTGTGATTTGGAGGGCGTTCTCACCCGCGCGCTTTTGGACGCTGACGGAAACGCTCTCGCGGCCATTGATGCGGGAGTAGCTTTCCGGGTCCTTGAAGGTATCCCGGATGCGCGCGACGTCGGTCAGGTAAACGGGGTTCCCGTCGCGCATCATCAGGATGAGGTTCTGCGCCTCGCGAGGGTCGGCGAACTCGCCGGGAACGCGCACCTGGAATTTGGCCTCGGGAAGATCAATGTTGCCGCCGGCAACGTTGGCGTTTTCCGATTCGATGAGCGCGAGAAGCTGCGCCATGGGTATTTCATAGGCGGCAAGCCGTTGCGGGTCCGGCTCGATGCGGATTTCCCTTTCCAGGCCGCCGATAACGGCGGCGTCGAGCACGCCCGGGATCGCCTCGATCCTGTCCTCGAGGTCATCGGCGATGCTCTTGAGGAGCACCAATCCGACGTCTCCCGAGACGTTCAGGACCAGGATCGGAAAATCAGAGAAGCTGACCTCGGTAATGACCGGATCGTCCGCGTCCACTGGAAGGTCCGGCTTTGCCTGGTCAACCTTGTCCCTGACCTTCTGGAGCGCGTCGTCTATGTCGACGTCGGGAAGGAATTCGATGCTTATCGTTGAGACCCCCTCGGCGGAGACCGACTCGATTTCCTCCACGTCGCGCAGCGCCTTGAGCTTTTTTTCAAGGGGCACGGTGATCGTGTTTTCCATGTCGGTGGGCGACACGCCGGTATAAGTGGTGGTGACAATGATGAAGGGAACGGGAATGTCGGGCGCGGCCTCGCGTGGGAGGGTGATATAGCTGTACAGGCCGAAGACGACGATCATCACGAGGAGCACATAGACGGTCGTCCGGTTGCGTATTGCGACGTCACTCAGAATCATGATGCTGCCTCTGGTGAGCCTTGCACCCGGACGGCCACGCCGTCGGCGAGTTCACGGTGTCCTTCGACGATCAATCGGTCATGCGGCTGAAGCCCGCTGAGTATCTGAACGCGGTCACCGTCGAGGATTCCCAATTCCACCTGCCGCTCTTCGGCCCTGCCATCCCTTTCGACGAACACCGACTTGTAGTTTCCCCGGGGAACAACGGAGAACAGGGGGACGGTAAGAGCGTCAGGAATTTCGCGCCGCAGAATTTTGATCGTCGCGATCATCGAGGGGAGAATCTCGCGAGCGGGATTGGCGGCCGTCAATTCGACACTGTAGGTGCGCGTGGCGCGGTCGCCGACGACGCTGATATAGGTGACGGTCGCTTCATGTGTTTTGTCTCCCAGGAGTTTGAAGGTGACATACGCCTTCTGGCCGCGGCGCACGTAAGGGATATCCTTTTCCGGCGTCTTGACCAGTATCTTGACTGGGTCGATCACGACGATATCCGCAACCCGGCTGCCGGGATTCACGTATTCGCCTACTTCAAAGTAGGACTTGTTCAGCACGCCGGCCATCGGAGCGCGAACTGTCGCCTTGTTGAGCTGGATTTCCGCCATTTCGAGGCGCGCGGCGTTGGTTGCCACGGCGGTCCTGCACTGGTCAAGCTGCTCGTTGCTGACTATGCCTTGCGCGTGAAGTTCTTCGGCGCGCCTGCAATTGTTGGATGCAAGTTCGTAGGCAGCGCGCGCCTCGGCCACCTGTGCCTGGAAGGTGCGCTGGTCAATGCGCAGGAGGGGAGCGCCGGGCTTCTCGATGACGTCGCCCTCCTTCGGGCCGATCCAGTCGATGCGTCCGCCGACTTCGGCCGGGACTTCCGTCGCGATGTAGGACTCCACTTCTCCCGGCAGTTCAATCCATTCCTTGAGCGGCGCCGGCGCTACTTCGATGATTCTCACGTCGGTCTTCTTCTCTTCGGGTGTTTGCTCGCTGGATGTGGTGGGTTGCTTGAGCACCACCGCCCCGACGACAATTGCGAGGACGGATATGAGAACGCTGGCTGCAACGATGTGTTTTCCTGACATGTCGTCACTCCATATCAATCGGCCCGGGAGTTTCGTTTCCCAAACCGGTTATGAGGTCGGTTACGATCGTCCGCGAGAGGTCGGGATCGAAACCCGCGATTCCCTCGAGAAAACCGATCACGTAATCGTTGATTATTCCGCGAAGATATAGGGCGGCCGCAGTCTCCTTGCCTTCACGAATCAGTCCGGCCCGAACGGCGCGCCGCATGAGGCTTAACATTATGTCAAATATTTTCATACCATAAGAGAGAAAATCATAATTGAGCTTATGCTTGTCCGGACCGAAGTTCAGGCAATAGACGAACCTGGTGAACTCCGGATGCTCCTTGCAGAATTGAAAATGCACGTCCACCGCCCGAATCATCTGTTCAAGAACGTCGCCACCTTCATCCTGACACGCCCGAGTGAGGCGCTGGCGAAATTCCTCCAGCCCGGCGCTGACGAGGTAGTCGCACAGTTTCTCTTTGCTTGTGAAATAGTAGTAAATGACCGGCTTGGTCACGCCGGACGCCTGTGCGATTTCGCGCATGGATGTCGCGTCGTAACCCTTTTCAGCAAAGAGACTTATAGCTTCATGCTCGATAGTTTGTTTTGTGGTCGAGTGTATGGAGTTGGTGTGGTTGTTCTTCTGAGTGGCCATTGGGATTCCCTTTACCTACTGGTAAGTATAGCAGGCTGGGCTTGACTTGTCAAGGATGAGGGGGCGAAAAGACGGATCAGCCACAGAGGTCTCCGGGGGCGCAGAGAACGACAGAAACGGACAAGAGAGATTTCAACCATGGTTCAATACAGATTCGCGCGGGATTCCGGAACACGAATGGAACCGATGACACGAATCATGCGAGGCGCGTGACGCAAATCACGCCAAGGCGTGACAGATTGCGCGGATTTCAACTGAAGGCCGGGAACCATGAACTGAAAGCCATTTTTCTGAACCACGGGAACACGGGAATGCACGGGGGAAAGGTAAAGACAAAGCAAAAGAACTATTTAACCACAGATTAATACGGATTGGCGCGGATTTTTCTTTTCGACGAGAGACCAGACCAGTAGGGAATCCGGAGTGATGAATGATGAGTGATGAATATTAAGATCGGAAA
>CAZEBC010000191.1:5698-6792 GCA_964510165.1 uncultured bacterium | reverse complement strand
CCCCTCTTTACACTCCTCCGAAACGGTGTTAGAGTTGATTTTAAACCGTTCCATGAAAGGGGGACTCACCGATGGCGGAACCGAAGACAAAAGCGGCCCAGATCAACTGGCTCACCGATTACGAGCAGGCTCTCAAGCGGGCGAAGAAGGAGAACAAGCCCGTCTTCCTCGATTTCTGGCTCGACGGGTGAATTGGCTGCAAGAAGATGGATGCGGTTACGTATCCAAACGATTCCGTAACGAGGGAAATCTCCGACAATTTCATCCCGCTCAAGCTCGCCTGCAACTTCGCCAAGCCCACCGACCAGATGAAGAAGTATCACGTGCGCTGGACGCCCACCCTCTTCGTGCTCGGGCCGGACGGCGGCGCGCGCTGGCACAGCGTGGGCTACATGCCGCCCGACGAACTGGCGGCTCACCTGGAGCTGCATCGCGCGATGGAACGCTTCGACAAGGGCCAGTTCGACGCGGCCATCTCACAACTTCGCGGCGTCCTGGACCAGCATTCCCAAACGAGCGCCGCCCCGCAGGCGCTGTTCTATATCGGTGTCGCGGGCTACAAGAGCAGCCGCGACCCGAAAAGGCTGAAGCAGATGCACGAGGAGATGAAACAGAAGTACCCCAACGACCTGTGGGCGAAAAAATCAACCCCGTACGGCGACATCCCGGGATGATGCAACCGAGTTCCGTCACTCCGTCGGAGGTTTTATGTTAAACCGCTCCAACCGATAGGTTCGGCTGGCGCTGCGAAGGATCGAAACGTGCGCCCGGCCCATGTGCCCGTCCTCCAGCGTCGGGCCGTGGTTCTCGCAATACAGCCAGATGAGCGCCATGAACAGCAGGCAATGGCCGACGAGCAAGACGTGACCGGCGCCGCCGGCGTGTACTTGCTCGAGGCTTGCCTTCAATCGTTTCTCGACCCCAGCAAGCGTCTCGCCGCCGCCGAACCCGTTGTGGTTGAAGCCTCGCTCCCACAGGCTCACCACGGTCTCATACTCCCGCCAGTATTCGGGAACGTCCTGCGACTTGCCCTCCAGATGGCCCACGTCAATCTCTATCAATGACGGGGTAAAGACAGGTTCGAGCCTTAGACG
>CAZEBC010000191.1:0-5598 GCA_964510165.1 uncultured bacterium | reverse complement strand
CGAAGCACTCAACTTGCGGACGGGCTTCGCTGCAAAAGCACGATCGCCGTGAGCACGAGTGCGCCACCCAGCAATTGCAGAATGTCCATTGTCTCCGCGAGAAACAGAAACGACGCCACTCCCGCGACGACAGGCTCGAACGTGCTCGTAATGACGACGCGTGAGGCCTCAAGTCCTTCCAGGCTCTTGAAATACGAGATGAACGGGACGATTGTGCCAAGTATGGCGATGCAGATAAACGCAAGCCACATCGCGCCCGAATATTGAATGGCGAAGAAGGAGGCCGGCGGATTGATGGTCCACCACAGGATCGAGCCGAACCCGCAGCTATACGCAAAGAGCGTCATCGCGTTGTACTTCTTCAGTCCGGCCTGGCCGTACAAAGTATAGAAGCTGAAGAACAAGGCGGACGCCAGTCCCCACGATACCCCCGCGATGTTCAATTTGAGCAGGTCCACCTTGTACACTCCCGCCACCAGCGCGCAGCCGGTAACCGCCAGCGCCAGTGATGTGAGCTTGGTGGAGGTGACCTTCTCGCGCATGAACACCGCCGCAAACACCAGAATGAATACGGGCGACATGTACTGCAGCAGCACCGCGGCGGCCACCTGAATCCGGCTCACCGCCGAGTAGTACGTTATCTGCACCATCGCGATCCCGCCGATGCCCATCACCGCGAGATACGGGATATCCTTCAGGCCGATTCGCGCGAGCCTGGGCCGAGAGACCGCGAAGAATGCCATCATGAACAGAAACGAGAGCGTCTGGCGCACCTGGGTGAGCGGCAGCGGGCTGACGCCGTGCGCCAGCACGTACTTGGCGAGCGTCGCGCCGAGGCCCCAGAACACGGCGGCCGTCAGCGCGAACAGGTAATACTTGAGAACGGGGCCGCGTGGAGTCCCGAGAGGTTCGCTCATCTTCCGGTTCCCGCCTCGTCCCGCTCCAGTTTGACCGCGCCGTACGGAGTCTGAATAAAGCCCTCAGCAACGATGCGGGGTGTACCGGAAACTCCCTTCATGAGCAGCTCTATGAGTCCGTCCGACGGCGATATCTTGCCGGAAAGCGCGACCGGCTTTCGCTGATGCGCGGGGACCGAGCCTTTGGTCCACGACTTGAGCTTGCCGACCCGCACATCGCCCATGTCGAGCGAGTACTCAAGCTGCTCTGTCCCGAGCGCGAACGAGTTCGGGTTCACAATCTCCGCATCCACTATGAGCAACGCCTCATTGAGTGAGACGTCCGATAGCCGGACCTTGACCGCCGTCATCTCGGGCCGACGCAGCACCGGGAAAGAACCGCTGTGGGTAATAGGCACGGCAAAAGGCGAGCCGGAGGCCTCGAAAACAAGGGCGCCCCGGAGCGTGTAGTTTACTTCGGCGGCGCCTCTCAGCGCCTTCTCGCGCGCCCACACGTCATTGTAGGAAACACGCGCGGGCAGGCTCAGAATGCTGACTCCCTGCGGGTCCAGGTCGATCCCGCGGGGCTTCTCCAACTCCGGAAGCGGGGTCTCCTCGACGTATATCGCGTAGCGAGCGAGCGGTCCCGGCACAGCCGCCATGGAAGGATTGAAGACATCCACGTCGAAGGCGAGATTGACCCCCTCAAAATCAATTGCCGTAGTGCGGCACTGGACCGAGCGGACTTCGGGCTGCGCGATTGGCAGGCTGGCGCATCCGGAAAGGAGGACGAGCGCCGCAGCAACACAAAGAATACGGGTGAATGTCATATATGCGTCAAGCGCCGTCATTCCTCGGCGCCGGCTTGTCTCAGCATGTGCTCTATTTCAGTGAAACCCAATGACTGCGCGTACATCAGTGCGGTCCAGCCGTGCATGTCCCTGGCGGACGGGTCCGCCCCGCGCGCCATCAGAATCCGCGCGATGTCAATGTGCCCGCCGACCGCCGCGATGATAAGGGGCGTCCGCCCGGAGATGGGGTCCCTCTCGTCCACCAACGCGCCTCTGGACAGAAGCCCGCTCACGGTCTCCGCCTCTCCCATCATGGCCGCTTGGAGCAAAGACCCTGCTTTGCCCTTTCTCCACCACCGGAGCAGGATTTGCACGAGAAACAGGACTGCCAGCGGAACCAGAACCCTCAGCAGTTCCCATTTGTCTGTTTGCAGCATCAGTTCGCGCGGCACCGGATTCCCCAGATTGTGCAAGCATTTGGTTAGACTGGGGACATGATGCCCCATCATGTCCCCACTTTAACGGTCGGTCTCGGCTATGCCGCGTTGCGCTGTGATCCGGCCATTCCTTCTGCAAGCGGCAAGGAGCGGAGGATTCCCCCATCTCACAGATTGGTGAAATTCTTGTCCTTGGCCTGCCCGATCTTCCGCCACAGCTTCCATGCGCCCAGACCGGCCAGACAGATTCCCAGCGCGAACGCGATGCCGAATGCCAGCAGGAGTATCGTGTCTATCCGAGCCATCTCCCATCTCCCTTGCGGGGACGCCCACAAATCCAGTGTATCTCATTTGAACGTACTTTCGCAACCGCTTCACCCCGCCCGCTTCCTCGGTCAAATTTGGGACATGATGTCCCGCGCCTCGCGGGATGTCCCCAACTTAATGTTCGGTTCCGGCGCCGCCGCCCCATAATCTGTGCCCCGAAACGAATTTCGAAGGTACAGCGCGCCATCGCCACCAGATTCTTTGTAGGGGCGTACGGCGTGCGCCCCGCCGACCTGTTCGATTCGTCCGACGTGTTCCCCGCGGCAAATACTCTCCGGTACCGCTTTCCCTCTTCCCCCTTTTCCCCTTTTAATCCCAATGCCTTTAAGCACTTCTGACTTTCGAAATATTTGTTAACAGAAATTTCGTTGCTCAAACCAGGCGGCCTGTCCGATCATGATACCGAAATGTGGGGCGTACGTGCGGATTCATTCGCACGATGGGATGCCGACCCCAAAGGTGTGGGTGCGAATTGATTCGCACAATTACAAAGGAGGACACAATGAAACTGATTGACAGAGTCGCCAAGATGCTCGGGTACGAGAAGGCCCGCCGCGTCCACGAGGCGCTGGTCGAGGAATTCGAGGAACGGCTGGGAAAGGACAGACCGGAAAACTACGAGGACTATGCGATCGCTTACAGCCAAGTGGTCTGGGTGTACGCTTGTGTCAGCACGATAGCCACGGCCATCGCGGGGGCGCCACTGAAGGCATATCGCCAGAAGGCGAACTCCATTGAGGAGGTTTCGGACAGCCCGCTTGCGCGGTTGCTCTCTGACGTGAACCCTTACATCTCCGCATACGACCTCTGGGAGGCCACGGCCTCGTTTCTGGAGCTTTCGGGCAATTGCTACTGGGAGATCGAGCGCGACGACGAAGGTCTGCCCCTGGCGATTTATCCCATGCGCCCCGACCGCATCAAGGTCGTCCCCGACAAGGCGGACTTTGTGAGAGGTTACATCTACGAGGTGAACGGGCGCAGCGTCTCGCTCTCGGCGGATGAAGTCGTCCACTTCAAGTATTTCAATCCGTCCAACGAATTCTACGGGCTCGGGCCGATCGCGGCCATCCGCAACTCCATCATCGTCGACCAGTATTCGGTCGCCTACAACAAATCCTTCTTCAAGAACGGGGCGCATCCCGGGGCCGTGCTCGAGACCGACGGCTCGCTCGGCGAGGAAGCGTACAACCGGCTGAGGAAGCAATGGGAGGAATCTCACAAGGGCGTCGTCCGCGCGCATCGCCTCGCGATACTCGAGGACGGCCTGAAATTCAAGCCTATCGGCCTCAGCCCGCGCGACATGGAGTTCCTCAAACAGCGCCGGTTCTGCCGCGAGGAAATCTGCTCCGTGTTCAAGGTGCCGCCCGCGCTCGTCGGCGTCTTCGAGTACGCCAACTACGCCAACGCCGAACATCAGAACCGCGCCTTCTGGCAGAAGACAATCATCCCGAAACTGCGCAAGCTCGAACTCAAGCTGAACAATTCGCTCGTGCCCATGTTCGAGAACATCAAACCCGCCGATGAGGCCTGGTTTGTCCGCTTCGATACCTCCGCCATCGACGCCCTCAAGGAAAACGAGGACGTCAAGTCCCAAGTGCAGGAGCGGCTCGTCCGCGCCGGCATCATGACCATCAATGAGGTGCGCCGCCTCGAAAATCTGCCGCCGGTTCCCTGGGGCGATGCCTGGCCCTTCACACAACCCGACAATAAATGATCGTAGGGGCGCGATTTATCGCGCCCCTGCTCGGATCACCGTCCCGTTCGCAGGGGCCCAGCGTGCGTTCACGGTTGGCACAAATGCAAGGGCAGGCCTCCCGGCCTGCCCGAGCAGATTTATTCTGCGATGCCCGAAACCGGCGGCCTCGTTGAAATCCGCGAAAATACGCGCTAATGCCTGGTTTCCCCTGGCGTGAGCGTCATCCTGTATTTCGTGTGTTTCTCGATGAGGCTTCTGCTGGTGTAGTCGGGATGGTACTCGTTGTTGACGAATAGCTTGGTCTGATCGCAGTAATGCAGGCTTGCAGTGATGCCCGACTCGCCGGTAGGTATGACGCTGAGCGAATCGTCCCAATTCGCCAGAGAATAGATGTGGCGCTGCGAAGCCCCGGCCATCACCTTGCCGGAATCCGCGTCCATTCCCATGTAAGGACACACGGTATGCTAGCTGCCGCCGACCTCAAACGGGCCACGGTTGGAGTCGTACCATTGGCTGATACAGTGCGGGTACTCATCGCCCGCGCTCCGGTTGTTCGCCGAGCACACAAATCCGCTCGCTGGATTGTAGCTGTGGGGCAGTTCCTCAAACGACGCCAGCCCTGCCCAATCGTATTCGTCGGTCCATCCCGGGAATATCGAGATGCCGCCGCCCGCCTTGCGAATCGGCATACCGGCACAACAGTAGATGCCGATATTCCCCTCCACGTCCGCATATGCGATGTTCTGGCTCGTGGACCCGTACGTGCTTACCGCCTCCTTGAACTCCTCCCAGTTCCTGGCGCGGCTGAACAAAGAACGCCTCCAGGCTGTCAATGAGTTCCGGCTCGCACTTACTCAGCATGAGGCGCGATTTATCCGGGATTCGCAGAGAACGCATCAGCAGATCGGCGTCCACCAGTTCCTTGCCGAAGACCTCGGCGAGCCGCCCCGCGCAGGCCCTCCGCATCACATCCATCTGCCAGAGTCGGTCCTGAGCCATGCAATAGCCTATGGCCCGGAACAAGTCTCCCTCGTTCTTCGCGAAAATATGGGGAACCGCGTAGGAGTCGCGGTACACAATAACTTCCTCTATCAATCCCCTGAGTGCGACGGTCTCGTTATAATCGGGAAGCGCTCTCGTTGCGATGGAGCGAACGTATAGGCTCGCCGCCGCCAGGATCGCCAGAACGGCGGCCACAATCACGATACCCGCTTTCTTGATCTTCTTCATCGCCTTCTTCTCGTGAGAGACCACTTGTTGTCGATGCGGCTACAGTAGTTTCTGCATCCAGATGACGTCGAAGTCCTGCCCGAACTTCTTGCCGATTTGCCGGAACCTGCCGCACTGCTCGAATCCCATGCGGCGATGAAAGCTGATGCTCTGCTCGTTGAGTGACGAGATGCTCGCAAGGATTGCATCTACGCCAAGCCTTGGCGCTTCTTGGACAAGGC